>CAWUKD010000027.1:0-30152 GCA_963922815.1 uncultured Gammaproteobacteria bacterium | reverse complement strand
TCTTCGCAGCTCGGCGGTTTCCAGGTCGTACTCCCAGATGTTCCACGTGGGCTGCTCATCATCATCAACGTTTTCAAGCAGCTCCAGACGAAGCGCAAACACAATCTTCGTCGCGGCCGCATTGATGCCTACATCCTTAACGTCGCCAAGGCCCTCGGTCACTTCGAATGTAACGTTGGTTTCCAGCGCTGTCGGCGATGCCCGCTCACGAACAAACAGATCGGCACCGCCGTTGAACGTAACGGGCTCACGAAGATCATCAACGATTAGTGACATGTCCTCATCTTCAGGCACAGGTCGCTTGATGTATGCGATAGGCACATCAATCACTACCGGATCAGTTTTCTGTCCGTCAGCAAAACCAATGTTGCCACCTGTGTCACCACCGCCACAGGCAGTGAGCGCCAATGCAAGCATCGGCAAAATGAGTAGGCGAAATGTTAAACGAATGTGTTGCAAAGAATCTCTCACGATAACTGTGTCCCGCATTTGATATTGCATAACGCGAAAAACATTTTTCGCATCTGCTGTAAAACTACTTAAATAAAAGCGTTAAACGGCTACACAGGAAATCAACATCATGAAGCAGCCGCTTTTTTAGTCTGTGAACTTGATCACATATTTTTGCAGCTCCCGGGTAGATATTGTGGTTTCTGCAACATGTGTCCGATTGCGTTAACCAACTTCGTTAACGCGCGCATCGTTGTGCTGCAAAACAGCTTACGTCTTTTGCAAAGAGCAACAATTGTCGCTGAATCGCGACATGTGCAGAGCTGAAAAAACGTGCCCTATACTCGGCGCACGTATTCAACAACGAACGTCTTTCGTTGTCCCATTTCGACCAGCGCCCGAGGAAAGGCAATGCCTGAATCACGAAACATCAAGAGCCTTAGTATCACCTTTAGTCGTTTCGCAGCTTTCGCAACCGCAGCAGTGTTGATTAATGGCAACGCGCTTGCAGGTGAACGCGAGCAAGCCAAACGACTCCACGACAGACTGGCAGGCGTTCCACCTACTGCAGACGTACTGGACAACATGGCGTCATCCATTACATCGGGTGACGCAATCAGCGCTGCGTTCGAAGCGATGGACAACCCCAACTTTTACAACGTGACGCTTAAGAATTTCGCGGCACCGTGGACCAATCGCGATCAATCTGTATTTGTACCGTTAAACGACTACACGGCAACGGTAATAGGGATGGTTCGGGATGACGAACCGTTTAACACCCTGCTGTCGGCCGACATCGTATACACAGGAAGTGGCGCATCAGGACTACCGACCTACTCCATGACGGACAACGCGCACTACGAAGCACTGGAAAGCCAGAACATTGATCTGAGCACAGCCCTTACCAAACAAATGCAAAGCCAGCTCACCGACCTGCCCTCCAATGCAACGGCCGGCGTCATGACTACCCGCGCAGCCGCCGAAGCCTTCTTTATAGATGGCACCAACCGGGCCATGTTTCGTTTCACACTGCTAAATCACATGTGCAACGATCTGGAGCAGGTGAAAGACAATTCCCGCTCGCCCGACCGCATCAGGCAGGACGTTTCGCGCAGCCCTGGCGGTGACAGTCGAATTTTTCTGAACAGATGCATTGGCTGTCACAGCGGCATGGATCCGCTGGCACAGGCATTTGCCTATTACGATTTTGACGAGTCTGTTGAAAGACTTGTTTATACCGAGAACACGGTCAACGAGAAGTACGGCATCAACAGTACGAACTTCGAAACCGGATTTGTTACCCCGGACGACAGTTGGTCGAACTACTGGAGGGAAGGCCAGAACTCCATACTTGGCTGGGATCCGACGCTACCCGGCAGCGGCAACGGCGCGAAATCGCTGGGTGAAGAGATGGCAAACAGCGAAGCCTTCGCCGAATGTCAGGTCACAAAAGTATTTCGCAACGTGTGTTTCCGCGCTCCCGCGGATACACAGGACCGAACACAAATTGATGCCATGGTGGCGTCGTTCAAGAACTCAAACTACAGCCTGAAGCAAGTATTTGCTGAATCTGCTGTGTATTGCATGGGCGAGTAGGAGAGTATTTATGAAACGTGTACTGATAGTTTTTGGACTCACCGTATTAATCAGCGCCTGTGGTGGCGGCGCAGACACCGTGCCCACTCCGATAGTGGATGCACCCAAGATTGCGGAATATACAGGGCCTCCACCCGCCACTGACGACGTGCAGTCTTTTCGGATCAACGTGTGGGACAACCTTAAATCCACATCGCGCTGTGGCAGCTGCCACACCGAGACAGGCGGACAGGCACCGATGTTTGTGCGCCAGGATGATGTCAACCTCGCGTACGCTGACGCAACGGCACTCGTTTCGCTGACCGCGCCAGACACGTCAACGCTGGTCACCAAAGTTGGCGGTGGACATAACTGCTGGCTAACCAGTAACGAAGCCTGCGCTGAAATCATGGAAACATGGGTCTCCGCATGGGCAGGTGACGCTATCGAAGGCGGCGGACGCGAAATCGACCTGGATGCTCCGGTATTGAGAGACCCCGGAGACTCGAAGTCTTTCCCGGATGATTCAGGGCTGTACGCCAGCACCATTCATCCGCTGGCAACTGCCTACTGCGCGCAGTGCCACAGTTCTGAAGCCCAGTTCCCTCAGCAGCCCTACTTTGCCGAAGCCAATGCCGACGTAGCGTATGCCGCGGCCCGTCAGAAAATTAATCTGGATGATCCGGCGCTGTCGCGCTTTGTACTGCGACTGGGCAGCGAATTTCATAACTGCTGGAGCAACTGCACGCCGGACTCAGCAGAGATGCTGGCCGCCGTTAACGCCTTTGCCGATCAGATTATTCCGACTGAAGTGGACCCGCAGCTGGTCACATCCAAAGCGCTGTCGCTGGCCGACGGTACCGTTGCCAGTGGTGGCAATCGCTACGAGTCCAATGCTATTGCAACCTATGAGTTCAAAACGCGCGGCGGATTCACCGCCTTTGATACCAGTGGCGTTGAACCGGCGCTTAATCTGAACCTTTCAGGTGACGTGAGCTGGCTGAGCGCATGGGGCATCCGGATAAATGACGGTAAGGCCCAGGGTTCTACTGCAGCAAGCCGCAAGCTTCATGATCTGATCAAGGCTACCGGTGAATTTACACTGGAAGCCTGGGTTGTGCCCGGCAATGTCAGCCAGGAAGAAGCGCGCATTATCAGCTACTCCGCCGGCGTTGATGCCCGCAACTTCACGCTGGGGCAAACGCTTTACAACTATGACGCGGCTGTCCGCAGCTCCGAGACAGACGGCAACGGTATGCCTGCACTGTCAACGAACGACGATGACGAGGATCTACAGGCAACTCTGCAGCATGTTGTGACGACCTACGATCCTGTCAACGGTGCCCGTATCTACGTAAACGGGGTATTTACGGACGACGTGGATACCGGCGGCGGTTCTCTGGCCGATTGGGACGACAGCTTCGCGTTTGTTCTCGGTAATGAAGTGTCCGGCGACCGCCTGTGGCAAGGCAGCCTGCGGTTCGTGTCGATACACAATCGTGCGCTTACCGACGCTCAAATCACCCAGAACTTCGAAGCGGGTGTCGGAGAAAAGTTCTTCCTCCTGTTTAGCGTTGCCCATCTGATCGACGTGCCGGACAGCTATGTGCTGTTCCAGGTCAGTCAGTTCGACGAATTCAGCTACCTGTTCGAAGCTCCGCAGTTTATTTCGCTCGATCCCACCGCCACGCCGAATAACGAGCAGCTACAGGGCATGCGTATCGGAATCAACGGCGCGGAAATCGGATTGAGTCAGGCGTACAGTAACCTGGACGTGGTACTTAACGAGACCGACTTTGTAAATGGTTTCCAGCCACTCTCGCGCCTCGGTACGCTTGTACCTCTACAAAAGGGGCCGGAGAGCGACAGCTTCTTCCTGACGTTTGAACTACTTGGTGATCAGATGAATGCGTTTACCGAGCCCACGCCGCTGCAGCCAGGCGATCCACCTGATGTCGAGCGCGACTCAGCCATTGGACTGAGAACGTTTGACGAGATTAACGCGTCTATGTCGGTAATCACCGGTATCAGCCAGGGTAACGCTGCGGTGACAGAAACCTATGACACGATTAAGCAGCAGCTGCCCACCGTCGAGTCTATTGAAGGATTTCTCGCCTCTCATCAGGTAGCCGTGGCTCAGCTGTCGATCGAATACTGCAACGAACTGGTCAACACACCGGCCGCACGCACCGCGTTCTTCCCGGGCTTTGACTTTGACGCGCCGGCCAGCTCGGCCTTCGCCAATGACGCGGCCAGAAACGTTTTGATTGACCCGATGCTGGACAGCATGTTCGGTGCAACGCTTGCGTCGCAACCGGACGTTGACCTGGCACGCGCTGAAATAAATGCTTTGATTGACCGACTGACCGTCTGTGGCAACAGCTGCAGCGCAGATCGTACGGCCGTAGTTGCGAAAGCAACATGTGCCGCCATGCTTGGCAATGCTGCCGTACTGATACACTAAGACAAGGGTTTTTGTGATGACCAAACGTAAACATTTCGAACGCCACGAACCCCTGCGACACGCCGACCACAGTCGTCCGCGTACGCGTCGCGAATTTCTCGCTCAGGGATTCACGAGCGGCGCAGGACTACTGGCCGGAACAACACTTTACAGCCTGTTTGCCAACCCCAGCGCGGCACGCGCCGCGTTGTCCAGCGATCTGGAATCGCTGCGCCAGAACTGCGGTATCGCGGTCCAGGGCGCCGGCAAAATTCCATTCATCGCGATTGACCTGGCAGGTGGCGCCAACATCGCCGGCTCCAACGTACTCGTCGGTGGCGCCGATGGTCAGCTGGACTTCTTAAGCACTCAGGGTTACAGCAAACTTGGATTACCTGGCGACATGGTACCGGGCGCCGTCAACCCGGACACCGGCACCAACGACTTTGTTAACACCGACCTGGGACTCGCGTTTCATTCAGACAGTGCGTTTTTGCGCGGCATGCTCGACAAGATCAGCCTGCCAAACCTGGCGAACATGAATGGTGCGGTACTGCCGGCACGATCCGAAAACGATACCGGCAACAATCCGCATAATCCCATGTACGGCATTAACAAGGCCGGTGCCGATGGCGAACTGCTGACATTGATTGGTACCCGAAGCTCTGATTCAGGTGGCAACTCGATGGCTCCCGATATGATGCTCGACCCGGGCGCCAGACCCACAAAAGTAGACAGACCCAGCGACGTTACGGGACTGGTCGACACAGGCAAGCTGGTCGGACTGCTGGATCAAAGTGACGCGGTGGCTGTCATGGAGTCGATTCAGCGTATTTCAGATATGAAACTCAATCGCGTGGACACGCAGGTTACTTCGGACGACGTGCTTAAAGATCTGGTTCGCTGCGGCTACGTCAAAGCGGCTGATCTCAGTGACCGATTTGGCGACCCCAGCACGCTCGCCCCGGAACTCGACGCCGACATTGTTGGACCCAACGGCATCTTCACCCCCGCCGAACTGGCCAACGAGAGCCGCTTCCGTAAAACCGCATCGGTTATGAAACTGGTGATGAACGGATTTGCCGGCGCCGGCACCATTGAAATGGGCGGCTACGACTATCACACGGGTGAACGGGCTACTGGCGAAATTCGCGATCTGCTGGCCGGCCGCTGCATGGGCGCCTGTCTGGAATACGCAGCCCGACTGGGTATTCCACTCATGCTGTACGTTTTCAGCGACGGGTCGGTTGCCAGTAACGGTCGTATCGATGATTCGGTCGACGGTCGCGGCAAAGGCGAATGGACCGGAGACAACTCGTCGACCGCGGCATCGTTCTTTATGGTCTATAGTCCAAATGGACGACCACAGCTGTTTTCCGGTGATAATCGCACGCCGGAACAGCATCAGCAGATTGGTTATATGCGCCCCGACGCTTCGGTAGAAACGGGCGCAACGCCGGCAGCCAATAACGTTAATCTACTGGTTGAAACGGTAATTCTTAATTACATGGCGCTGCACGGCGACAACGGAAACTTCTCCACGCTGTTTCCAACCAACGGTCTTGGCAACGTAGCGTTGCAAGACAGTCTGACGGCGTTTAACCCGATTGTTAATGGCACCATTACCTGACCAGGCTTAATGCGCCAGCAACACAGGCCTGCCCTGAATACAGGGCAGGCCGATATCGCGTTCTGAACGTGTAGAGCCGGCCGTCGAACGACGGCCGATTTTCGTTTAGATTTGTGACTGGATAAAGTTTTCGAGACCCACTTTTTCGATGAGTCCCAGCTGGGTTTCGAGATGGTCGACGTGTTCTTCTTCGGATTCAAGAATGCGATTGAAGATTTCGCGGGACACAAAGTCGCCAACCTTCTCACAGTGCGCTATGGCCTTATTCAAATCTGGTATGGCAATCAGTTCCAGCTTGAGATCACACTCGAGTATTTCTTTGACGTTCTCGCCAATCATGAGTTTGCCAATATCCTGAAGGTTAGGCAGTCCTTCCAGAAAAAGTATGCGTTCGATCAACACATCCGCATGCTTCATTTCATCGATAGATTCATGATGTTCATAGTCGGCCATTTTTGTCAGGCCCCAGTCTTTCAGCATTTTGGCATGAAGAAAGTACTGATTAATTGCGGATAATTCGTTTTTGAGTACAACATTTAGATGTTGAATGACTTGCTTGTCGCCTTTCACGGATGAACTCCTGAGCGGTTTAGTATGAGATCGGATTAGACAGGGTACAGCAGTATAGAGTGACGTTATCAAAACATCAATAAGTGCATGATATTAAAGGCTATTAAATAAGAACGAGAAGGATTTGCGTTCGTATTAGGCGCGAGTATTCAGGCCGTTGATGCTCTCGGCTGCCTGACCGGCCGGAACCGCTGCCAAAGCATCTTTTCCTTTGAGCATGGCACAGCAGGTATCTGCGCACTGTCCACAACCCATCGCTACGCCCAGCTGTTCCTGAAGCTCGGGTAGCGTGGTGGCACCTCTCTGGCAGGCCTCTTTGACCTCAGATTCGGTGACCGCATTGCATAGACATACATACATGGTGTTATTTAAACGTAAATGAGAATCATTGTCAATTATATTCTCATGTAGATTTCACATTTTCGCAATCTTTTTATCTATAAATAACAAGCATTTAACTTAATCACACGCCCTCGCCGGTCCAATCTCCATTACGTCAAAACACTAAAACAGCTCAGCCTGGCCAGCGACACCTTCAAGCTCAAGAAGACGGGCCTTGGTGTCCAGCCCTCCGCCAAACCCGGTGAGAGAGCCGTCAGCACCAATAATGCGATGACAGGGAATCACTATAGGCAGACAGTTGGCGTGATTAGCTGCCCCCACGGCCCGGCTCGCAGCGGGCCGCCCCACTTTGGCGGCAATCTCCGAATAACTGGCCGTCTGCCCGTATCTCACCGATTGCAGCGCTCGCCACACATCACACTGAAATGACGTGCCGTTTAACAAGAGCGGAATCTCAAACTCGATCGCCTCACCGTCAAAGTAGGCGCTCAAAGGCTCCAGCGCATAGCGTATTGGAACGCTATCGTTTTTCCATTCGGGCTTTGGCGGGCGCTGCTGGTGCCCGATCGAAAAACCGGTGAAGTGAAGCTCTGTTTCCGTGCCGGCTACCAGAAAGTCTCCGACGGGACTGCTCAGCTGCGTGAAATAAACGGTAGTCATCTAGCCTCCAACCAGTTGCCGTGCGCATGAATTTAAATGCCGTACCACGTACCCGCAGGATCGTCGCCGCGCCTGTCGCCTGGCGGTAAGGATCGACAGTGCGCCATCCACCTGTATCGCCGTGACCATACCCTTAGCTTACACAGTCTCCAACGGTTGCGGATCATTTATGAACACTATCACTATTTTTCATGGCCCAATTCGTACATCTCTCAGGTAATTGTCCATACTGGTCCTGTACGCCGACGCGCCCAGCCGGAACAGTCGGTTACCAGACGATCCACGCGCTACATTAAGGAGACGCTCAATGTCGACACTGAAACTGATCATCGGCAACAAGAAGTATTCGTCCTGGTCCATGCGTCCATGGATCGCATTGAGACATCACAACATTGAATTCGAAGAAGAACTCTCCCGGTTTGATCATTCGACCATGCACGCCCATTTTTGGAAATTCTCTCCGACGAAAAAAGTGCCCGTTCTGATCGATGGTGAACTGACCGTCTGGGATTCGCTTGCGATTCTGGAATACCTGGCCGAACGATTTCCGGAGGCCCGGCTGTGGCCTGAGGATCGCTCAACTCGGGCGCACGCCCGCAGTGTTGCCAACGAGATGCACAGCGGCTTCCCCGCGTTACGCGCAGAATGTCCGATGAACATGGCCCGAAAACCCGGTGCACTGGAGCTTAGCGAGGAATGCCGGACAGATATACGCCGGGTCGAAACACTGATGAACGATTGCTATGAAGAACACGGCGGCCCGTTCCTGTTCGGTGACTTCACGATTGCCGATGCCATGTATGCACCGGTGGTAAACCGGGTGCGCATCTACGAGCTCAGTGAGCATCCGGCGGTCATGCGGTTTTGCGCCAGTATAGAAGCGCTGCCTGCGTGGCAGCAGTGGGCCAGGGAAGGCATTGGCGAACCCTGGATATGCGAGCTGGTTGAGTTTTAGAACATCCGACGGTCAATGGCTTTTGTAACGCACCGCCCGGACCTGATAGGTTAAGGGCCGGGCCACAAAAGAGGTGAAGGTTATGACGCTGTTCGAGAAAATTATTGCCGGAGAGATACCGGCCAATTTTGTACACAAAGATGACTACGTGGTGGCCTTTCGCGACATCAACCCGGTAGCACCTACGCATATCCTGATCGTACCGAGAAAGCCCATTCCAACGGTCAACGACATCAGTGACGAAGACGCCCCCCTGCTGGGTCATATGTTTCTGGTGGCTCGCGATCTGGCCAAGAAAGAAGGCATAGACGAAGGCGGCTACCGAACCATATTCAACTGCAATAGTGACGGCGGCCAGGAGGTCTATCACCTGCATTTGCACCTGGTGGGAGGCCAAAAACTCGGCAATACGGGCTGGAGTTGAGGCGTTTCAGGCCGCCCCAGGTTCGCGGATTCAATTCGCACCGGTCAAATCTCGGTATAAATACCTACTTCGTTGTTTCTAATGACATTTGACTTAACTTAACGCAGAAAATTTCTCGGTAAAAATATCCCAAATCGATGTAACACAGCGATTAGTTGAGGTATATTCTAAGCGTACGTCCTATCTTGTCGGTTCTGGATTCAGCGTAAAGGGAGTTTGAATCGGATACGGGCCGACCTAGTAAAACAGGTGTCGCATAAGGATTCGCCATGTATTCTGTTGTCATTATTGATCGTCAAAAACTGTTCCGTCACGGCTTGTCATCCATTCTCAATGAGCAAAGTGATCTCGAAGTTACCGGTCGCGGTTCTTCAACCACCGACGCCCTGAAGCTGGTACGCGAACATCATCCCGATGTACTCGTAATGGAAGTTCCGGAGTCGGGCCACGAATGCCTCAAAGCCACTCGGCAAATCTCGAAAGAAATGCCTGAAGTTCGAATCATGGCCGTATCGCCGTATTCCGATCCGTGGCAGGCACAGCAAGCGTTTCGCTCTGGTGCCAGAGGTTTTCTGCTAAAGGAAAGCTCAGGCGAACAGGCGGCTAGCGCCGTGCGTCAGGTTGCCGTCGGCGGTCGATACATCGATAAATCGCTGAACAGCGTCGAGATTCATCAGGACAACAAGAAGACCGACAGACCACCGACCAACGTGCTGACCAAGCGTGAAATACAAATCGTCACGCTTATTGGTGAGTGCTTCAAAACGTCGGAAATCGCTGAGAAGCTGGGTATCTCCGGGAAAACGGTTGACAGTCATCGCAAGAATATTATTGATAAGCTGAATATTCACACCATGGCCGGACTCACCCGATATGCCATTCGCCACGGACTGGTTGAACTGTCTCAGGAAGAGCGCTAGAACGTTTACCCGCCTGCCAAAATCGACTCTTGGCACCTGCGTCACGCAAATAATCCGGTTACACTCCTGACATCAGTTCAGGAGTGTAACCGTGAATGCAACCCCCGATACCATCGACCACGGACCGTGGACGTTTCGCAATAAACCCGCGCTCGTCGCCCACCGCGGCTTTGCCCAGCTGTTTCCCGAAAACACCCTGACCGCCCTCGCCGCGGCGGTAGATGCCGGCGCGGCATTTGTCGAATTCGATATTCAGCTAAGCAAAGATAAAGTCCCGTTTCTGATGCACGATTCAGACCTTAACCGTACGGGCAACGTCGATCGGTCCGTTTTCGAGCTAACGATGGACGAACTGAGTGCCATGAGCGTGGGGGAACAGGCGCGTCTGGGCGGTCGCTTTCACGATATCAAACCGACGACGCTTGAGCATGCCTGCACGCACCTTAACGCGTGGCCTGATGTGCATTCGTTTATCGAAGTGAAACGACAGAGCATCGAGCAGTTCGGACTTGACGTTGTGATGGAACAGATCTTCGACGCGATTCGCGGCCTTGAAGCGCCCTTTACCATTTTGTCTTTCCGTGAAGACGTCGTCGAATACACGCAGAAACATTCGGACTTCAGCGCCGGCTGGGTCATTCGGCACTGGACGCAGGAAAGTCTCGACACGCTTCAGAGACTGTCACCGGAGTTCGTCTTTTGCAGCTATACGGACGTACCTCCCGATGAGCCGGTTCCGACAGGGCCCTGGTCCTGGGTGCTCT
This sequence comes from uncultured Gammaproteobacteria bacterium, assembly GCA_963922815.1. Classification (GTDB taxonomy): domain Bacteria; phylum Pseudomonadota; class Gammaproteobacteria; order Steroidobacterales; family SZUA-146; genus SZUA-146. The sequence continues at coordinate 19,419 of CAWUKD010000027.1, read as the reverse complement.
ACGAGATTACGGACACCGACACCGCCACGTTCTGGCGACAGCGTGGCATTCACATGATTGAATCCATGACCGTAGCCCGGTTGCTCGAAAGCCCGGTGTTCAGGCCCGCATGACGGCGACTTCTCCCTGGTATCTGGCTCTTGACCAGGGCGGTCATTCCAGTCGTGCTCTGGTTCTCGATTCCACCGGCAACATCGTTGCCAAAGCGCAGGTGGCGATCGACACACAGGTCATCAGCGATACGCACATTGAGCACTGTGCTAACGAACTTGCCGACTCACTGCATCGGTGTTGCGAGCTCGTGGCGCAGGAGCTTGGCGACAAATGCTCACGCATTATTGGCGCCGGTCTCGCGACGCAAAGATCCTCCATTGCCTGCTGGCGACGCTCAACCGGGGAACCGCTCACGCCAGTATTGTCGTGGCAGGACAGACGCGCTGCCGACCTGATCGATCGCCATCACGATGAAGCGGCAACCGTCAAACACCTCACTGGTTTGGTCATGTCGCCTCATTACGGAGCGAGCAAGCTGCAATGGTGTCTCACTCACGACGAGCGTGTCATCCAGGCCCGTGCATCCGGTGACCTCACCATTGGACCGCTGGCGAGCTTTCTCGTGCGCGCACTGACCGGATCATCCACGGACGTGTGCGACCCGGCCAACGCCAGCCGCACCCTGCTTTGGGATCGGCTGACGCGTGACTGGTCACCCTGGCTCTGTGAGCTTTTCGCTATCGATGTGGATTTGTTGCCAATAAGCGTGCCGACGCGATATTCCTACGGCGATCTCACAGCGGGCAAACACGCCATACCACTAACGCTCGTAACCGGGGATCAATCTGCCGCCATCTATGCGTTCGGGCCGCATACCGGAAACGTTGCCTACATCAACCTCGGTACCGGTGCGTTCGTGCAGGCCCCTGTCGGTGAACAGGCGGCCGACGTAGAGGGGCTACTGAACAGCGTTGTGTATCAGGATGACACACGAATTGAGTATGTACTTGAAGGCACCGTAAACGGCGCCGGCAGAGCGCTTACGTGGTGGAGCGAACGCCATAACCTCGACGCGAAAAAACTGGTGCGATCCGCGACAGGTCTGGTCAGCGACGACGCCGGACTTGAAGCGGGGATTCCCATATTTATTAACGGCATTTCCGGCCTCGGGGCACCGTACTGGCTGAGCGATTTTGACTCGGAGTTTCTCGACGTAGCCCATCAGGGCACGGTCGACCCGACGCCCGAAGCCGGTGCCATTGCGATACTGGACAGCATCGCGTTTTTGTTAAACGCGAATATTGCACGTATCAACACGCACACACCGGCGCTGGACAAACTGGTGTTAACTGGCGGGCTCGCCTCAGTCGACTACCTCTGCCAGAAACTGGCTGACGTGTCGGGAATCGAGACCGTCCGCTCCTCGTTACGCGAAGCGACGGCGAAAGGCGCAGGGTATTTACTGTCCGAGGACCCCGAGTGGCCCGACTTGCGAGAACTTACCCGGTTCAGCCCCGAAACCCATCCGGTATTCGAACGACGCCATGCTGCGTGGCAACAGCGCATGGCTGACAGGCTCGCTAAAGCCACCGATTAGAAAACGTCTTGATTTATACTCGGCCTTTACCGTGGAGGAACGCCTTATGAAGATTGTTAGATGGATACTGGGCATTGTCGCCGGTCTGATCGTAGCCGTTTTTGTGGTCAGCCTGTTTATGCCCACAACGCTCGAAGTCGAACGCTCCGCCGTCGTCAATGCACCGCGCGCAGAGGTTTTTCAGACGTTGACCGACATGAGGGAATTCAACCGCTTCTCACCCTGGCACGGCATCGACCCTGACGCGAAGTACACCTACGAGGGACCACAGAGCGGCGTCGGTGCAAAAATGAGCTGGGAAAGCGAGCATCCCCAGGTTGGCAACGGATGGATGCGCATCGCCGACACAAATGGTATGGACAAGATTGACATCGCACTGGGGTTTGACGGCTTTGAAGGTCAGAGTCAGAGCTGGTATCTGTTACGCGAAGTAGACGGCGGCACCGAAGTTACCTGGGGCTACGCGGGCGACCTTTCGAAACCGTACTTCGTTCGGCTGCTTGGTCCGATGATCAAAGGTCAGCTCACCGGCATGTATGACGAAGGTCTCGCGCGACTAAAGCGCGCGATGGAAACGGGTTAGGCGTCCCGTACCAGAGCAAACCGTTCGCGCAGCTGCGCCCACTCGAGTTTGAACCACGGAGTGAAATGCTCGGGTGTAGTGCTCAGCTCGCGCTCGATATCGGCCACTGAAACCCAGCGGGTTGCAGAGACTTCCTGTGGATTGGGGCGTACCTCGGCGTCGCACACGCCGGTATACACCCAGCAGAGCTCGTGTTCGGAGCCAAGCTTTTCAAACGCAGCGTGATACTCAAACTTGTACAGGAACGTCACATCGCATTCAAAGCCGAGCTCCTGCTCCATACGGCGCCGGGTCGCCACATCCATGGATTCACCGCGCCGGGGATGACTGCAGCAGGTGTTTGCCCAGTACAGAGGCCACAGGCGTTTGGTAGCGCTGCGCTGTTGCAGCAACACCTCACCTTTGGAATTAAACACAAAAACCGAAAACGCCCGATGCAATATGCCGTCGGCGTCGTGGCAGTGCCCTTTCGGAGCAAATCCGATCTCATTGTCGTCGGCATCAACCAGAATCAGCTCTTCGGCATCGGAAGATACCACTCGATCGGCACCGTAGAGACGAGAAGGGTTTTCGGAAGGTGATGTTGCGTTGGTCAAGGGAGTGTCCATCTAAGAAACGAGCGGGTGTCTGCAAATATAAGTATAACCGTTTCGTCGTAGGGTCAGCTAATGGTAAACGCCAGAGCCCGGTAGCCCGCTCTTTGCATGGCGCCGATCACTTTGTCGGCATGTTCCGGACACAGCGCAATCATGGCTCCGCCGCCACCACCGCCGGTAAGTTTGGCTCCCAGCGCCCCGTTGTCGCGCGCAATCTGGATCAGCTCCTCAAGCTCGATACACGACACCTGCAGGCCATTGAGGTAGCCCTGGCAGACATTCATGAGTGCCCCCAGCGTCTGCCAGTCACCGGCCTCCATCGCCTCAGCCCCTTCAAGCGCCAGCGCATCCATTTCGTCGAAAATGCGCTCGTAGCGTTCAGGCTGAGATTTCCAGGCAGCCTCCACGCGCCGCACAGTCGTGGCCGTCAGACTTTCGACCCCGGTCATGCCCACCACAATCGTCATCGGACCGGCCGGGGTTACCGGCCTGACCACGGGCGGGTTGCCGCGTCTAAACAGCATGGCCTCGCCAAATGTCGCAACCGTATTGTCGACGCCTGACGGATTGCCGTGCGCGATTTTTTCCGACTCGAAGGCCAGTTCGTTGACCTGATCATGAGTGAGGCCGAGTTTGTAGTGGTCGCTCAGTGCCCGAATAATTGCAACGGCAATAGCGGATGAACCACCCAGACCCATAGCACGCGGGACTGTCGGCGATACCTCGAACGTCATATTCTCATCCGACAATCCGAGTCGCTCCAGTATCAGCGCGGCCGGTCTTTCATAGGATTTTTGTTTCGCCGGATCTTTTTCAAGGTAGTAGTCAACGCCCCAGTCAGGAATACTCAAGCGCACGCCGTTGTGCCCGGGACAAACGCGCGCGCGAATGGCCAGCGGCACTGGCAGCGCCAGCGCATGCCGGTTGTAAACGACCGAATGCTCACCGAGCAGCACGATCTTGCCGTGCCCGATAGCACCCTCGTTAGCCACCTTCGGTGCCTCAGGCGTTTTCTCCGGAGAGCCTTCCCCGGCGATTTCCTCGATCAGTTCCTTTGCTTTCCATATTTTGATTTCCTGACTGTTCAGCAGTTGATCCACCACCCGATCGAAAATCTCACTGCTGGCGCCAGCCGCCATAACCACGCTGCGAGCGTGCAGCGTCATGTGGCCTTTTTGAATACCGTCTGTCGCAAGCGCCTTGAGCGCGGCGAAGTTTTGCGCCAGACCCACGGCTCCCATCAGTTCTGCCAGTTCGGTGGCTGATTCCACACCGGTCATTCTCAGGTTCATGGCGACCGTCGGGTTGGACTGCAGCGGTCCGCCAACAATGCCGACCTTGATGGGCAAGGCAATCGTCCCGACAAGATCACCTTTTTGATTCTTGCTCCACGAACTCAGGCTCGTGTAGTGAGTGCCTCGTGCCGCGTACGCATGAACGCCTGCCTCTACGGCGCGCCAGTCGTTCCCGGTTGCAATCACAAGAGCATCGACGCCGTTCATAATGCCTTTATTGTGGGTAGCGGCGCGATACGGATCCACCCGGGCAAACTCGCTGGCAATCACTATACCGTCACGAACCTGCTCACCGGAGTAACCGGCGCCGCTCAGGGCGCTTACCGGAATAGTGGCCCTGGCCGTTACCATGGAACGGTCGGTAAGGTTGGACAGGATTCGCAGGAACACTTTGCCGCCGGTCAGCTTTTCGACCAGAGGAGCGACGGCCTCGCACATGGTGTTAACCAGATTGGCGCCCATCGCGTTGCAGGTGTTAACCAGCAGGTGCATCACCAGCATGTCGCCGACATCGTTGCCCGTTGGATGAATAAAGACTTCAAGGTCTTCAGCGCCGCCGCCGCGTGCCACCATCTTCGGATGCATGCTGTTCGCAAGGTTCAGAATTTCGGTTTTGTTTTCGAGCAGCTTGGCTCGTGCGTTCTGGGTGTGGGCGATTCCGACCACCTGCACCTGTCCGATCAATATCGGATCCGTACTGGTGGTATGAAATCCGCCCGATTCCCGCACGGTCTTGGCCGCAGAACTCAGCGCCGCGACGATCGACGGCTCTTCCACCACAAGAGGGACAACATAGTCTTTGCCATTGACGAGAAAATTCAGCCCAAGCCCTATCGGCATCCCCATGACACCGATGACGTTCTCAATCATCTTGTCAGCGCCGTCGACTTTGAGCGTATGATCCCCGGTCGTTAACGCCTGATAATCTGCCTCGCTGACAATTCCGCGCGACCGCACAGCTTCAACACGCTCCTCGAGCGTCATTTTGTAAAAACGTGGTATTCGAGACTTATCCAAGATCGGCGTCCGTTTGGCCAGCAGTGATCAGAAGGGGTGGAGCGAGCCCCACTCTCCGAGGCCACGGGCATTGTACCGACCTGACTGCTCCGAGACTAGATTCGATGACAGGGTCTGCCCGGACCCAGGTCCAGCGGTGCGTAGCCCGCCAGAGCTGCCTTTTGCCTGAAATCACTTAACGCCTTGATATCCATCGAATATCCAATACCAAAGTCACCATTTCCGGCACCGCTGGGCTTATACACAACCTCACAACTCCTGGCGATCTGTCGAAGCTCGCGATGAGCTGAACTCATAATATCGACGCCTACAGTACGTCCAAATTCTGACAGAATGTGGCCATAGCCATCACAGGCCTGTACAAACGCGACGGTGTCGCCCTCCACGAGCGCATCAACGCCCTCCTGCGCAAGCTCAGTCAGGGGCGCCATGGCGGTGGTGAAACGGTCTGGCTGCTGATCCCGGAATGCCGCCAGACTCACCAGAGCCTCTGTTGTTGAGGCCGGCTGGCCTGCCCATACCGGCGCCAGCTGAAGAGCGTCGGGCAGCAGAACAGCTTGCATTTGCGGTAGCGTGTGTCGACTGCCGCGCCGAAACAGGAACGCGTCGCCCATAACACCGGCCGCCACATCGGCCCCGCTGCCTTTGCCCTGCTGAAACTTCTGATGAAGATCAAACACGAAGTTGGGCGGCGGCTCAGGCGACTCAAAGCCCGGGTACGCCTTGGCATAGTCAACCAGTGCTCGCACCAGTCCGTGCGTGACCGCCGCACTTGAACCCAGCCCGAGTTTGTTACCGTGATGAAACAACTGGCGACTGTCGATGGTACAGGCAATGGATCCGAGGCCCGAATGAAGTACATTGTGACGGACCAGGCCGTCGAGAACCGTCATAATCAGCCGGTGCTCGTCACTCGCGTTCCGGTAGATTAATTCATCGCCCAGAGTCGCCGTCAGTGGCGGCATGGTGATGCCTTTACCGTTTACTTCAATAGCGGTTTGATCACCGTCGCCACCGCGCTCTGCCGTGACTTCAACGTATCGGTCGACGGCCATGACTATTGCCGGCCCGCCGTACAGCACCGCGTACTCTCCCAGCAAAAAAAGCTTGCCGGGCGCGCGGACCCTGATCCGGGATTCAGCGGCTACCATGCGACTTTCCGGACTGCCTTTGCCGGCAGAAAATGGGCAGCGATGTCGATTGAGTCAGGCATACCAGAAGCTAGCCGGATGAAGGCCGCGTGTTTGCTTCAACGCAGCGCGCTCCGCCACCCAGACCGGCCAGCAGAACCCGCGATACGCCTTGTATGTTTTTGAGTCGTGCTGCGACCTGCTCGCCAGCACCCGGTGCACAAACGGCTTTTAACTGCGGCCCCGCGTCGATGGTAAAGAACACATCAATGCCTTCGTCACGCATCGACCGGACTTCGTGAATACACGCGACCGTGGCGTGATTCCAATACACCAGCCCAGGCTCCGCAGAGAGCATCAGGCCATGCATCTTCAGGCAGCTGTATTCGGCCACGGCCCGCAGCTCCCGGAAATCCCGTTGAGCAATCGCCTCAATGGCTCTGTCGATGTCGGCTTCCTGCGTATCAATCCACTGCTGGTAAAACGGCGAAGAATCCCGCGTGGCCTCCATACCGACCGTTGAGGACACCGACTTTTCCTGCTCCGACGCAATGGCAACCACAACTTCCAGCGGCCACTCGTCTTTCCCGAGTAGCGGTGTCGCAACAGCGTCTTTGCCATCGTCGCGCTGTCCGCGATGCATACGGGCGAACCCGCCAAACAGCGATCGACCGGCGGAACCCGAACCCTGACGGGCAAGTCCCGAGAGGGCTTCACGCGATAATCCGGTTTGAAAGGCCTGGTCCATAGCCGTGACCAGTGCGGCATAGCCGGAGGCCGACGACGCCAGTCCCGCTGCCGTCGGAAAATTATTATTACTCACCACGTCAACAGCGCGTTCAGATCCCGACAGGCGACGAAAACAGTCCGCCAGATGCCTGACTCTGGAGCGTTCCCGGTCAGTAGCGCCGCGCCCGTTCAGCGTGAGCTGGTCGCCCAAACGGGCGTCCTGCAAGGTCAGGTCAGTATGAGTCACCAGCGTATCGAGCGTTATCGAAACAGAGCCGACGGCCGGCAGATTTCTGTCACGATCCCGTTTCCCCCAGTACTTAACCAGGGCGATATTCGGGTGCGCCTCGGCGGACACCGTCACCGGAGTCGCCGCATTCGGGGTCGTAAAATTGTCAGTAGCGCTAGTCACGGCGCTCAGTCTAACCTGTCAGCTGTCGACTTGCTAAATACGCTGGAGGGCCGGACAATGCGGCCTATGTCAAAGCGTACGGCATCTGATCACCCAACGATTCGCCCCGAAGCTGCGGCGCCATCCTCTTTTGGCGAACGGGCCGACCGCTATCGCGATCGCATCGACTCCTGTCTGGCCAGCATTATTCCCGGCGAAGATGTGTTTCCCGAGCACCTTCACAAAGCCATGCGTTACTCCGTTCTTGGCGGGGGCAAACGGGTGCGGCCGCTGCTCACCTATGCGTGCGGTGAAGTCCTGGGGCTGAACCCGGCCTTGCTGGACGCTCCCGCTGCCGCGGTTGAACTCATCCACGCGTTCTCTCTGGTGCATGATGATCTGCCCGCCATGGATGACGACGCGCTTCGACGCGGCCGTCCGACCACGCACATGGCCTTTGATGAAGCCACCGCGATATTGGCTGGCGACGCCCTGCAGGCGCTGGCGTTCGACGTACTGTCATCCGATCCCGCGCTCAATGAGTCTCCCAAATCAAGAATCCGCATGATGCGCTGCCTTGCCAGTGCCGCCGGGTCCACCGGCATGACCGGTGGACAGGCCCAGGACCTGATGGCAGAAGGCACTATCCTGACCCCGGACGAACTGCAGCTGATGCACGAGCGAAAGACGGGCTACCTGATTCAGGCGGCGATCATGATGGCGTGCGATGCCCACCCCGACCTGGCACACGAAACTCGCGATGCCATACACGCCTATGCAGATCATATTGGTCTGGCCTTTCAGGTTTGCGACGATATTCTCGACGTAGAGAGCTCAACGGAAGCGCTTGGAAAGCCGCAGGGATCGGATCTTAAAGCCAACAAGGCCACCTATCCATCGGTTCTTGGAATGTCGGCGGCCAAGCAGCACCTTAACGAGCTGTATGCGGCCTCGATCAGTGCCCTGGAAAAACTCTCCCTGAATACCGAACCGCTTCGCTGGATGGCCAACTACATTACACGTCGAAACCATTAGGAACTGTCATGAAAATTGAAACGCTCTGGGTCAACAATGACTATCGCAATTTTAATTATCTGATTGTTTGCGAAGAAACCGGAATGGGCATGGCTGTCGATCCTCTCGACCACGAACAATGCCTCCGGGTCGCCAAAGAACGCGGTTACGATATCCGTTACATTCTGAACACCCATGAACACTGGGATCACATTGGCGGAAACCAGGCCATTGTGGACGCCACGGGTGCCAAAGTGCTCGCCCATCACAAGGCCAACATTGACGGACAGTCCAGGGGCCTGAGCGCCGGTGATGCCATTCGCATTGGCCACACCGTTGAGCTGGAAGTTCTCGACACCCCGGGGCACACCATGTCCCACGTTTGTGCGGTCGCTCACGGCGATAAGTCTGCCATTTTCAGCGGCGATACGCTGTTTAACGCCGGCGCCGGCAACTGTCATTTCGGAGGACATCCCGACGAGCTGTACACGACCTTCGAAACCCAGTTGTTTGCCCTGAACGACTCGATGAGCATCTATCCGGGACACGATTATCTTGCCAACAACCTGCAGTTCACGCTGGACCGCGAACCGGGTAATGCGGAGGCACAAGCACTGCTGGTGCAGGCACTTGATATGAATCCTGAAGCACCCATTGTGACCACGGTGGCACAGGAACGCGAAATCAATACGTTCTTCCGACTCGAAGAACGAGAGATCATTGAAAAACTCTGTGAGGAAGATCCGGCGATGGCGCCAAACGCGAGCCCGCGCAGTGTATTTCTAAAACTGCGCGAGCTGCGTAATCACTGGTAGGCTATTGGGCGTTTTTGTACTCGCCCAGTGCCGCGTTAAACTGGTCGGCAACCTGCTCCATCGCTTCTACCGCTGCGTTATAACGCAGCGAATAAATAGCCTGTTGTTCTTCCGTTAGCTCATCGCCGGCTTTAGCCTGCTTTTCATCCAGACACGCAAGATAGCTCTCGACTTCCTGAACGTAAGACTTAACGTTGCCCTGGGTTGCAATCATTTCTTTTTTGGTCGCCGTAGCGCCGTTTGGCACTTCGAAATCAGCATCACCAGGGTACGTGCACGCCATTGCCGATGCGGCACCGAATATCGCCACTGAGGCGACAAAGGATCGAATTACTTTCTCCACAAATAACTCCTGATGGTGGATAATCGAGCGTCTATTATAGGGGCAATAATGCATGCGTCGCCAATCCTACTTGCCCTTGTAACATTCTTTTATATTTCAACAGGTTGATATGACTTATAGGGCCACAAACCCGATCTCGCCGGGTCGCGCGACGCTGCTTTTAGCCAGTCTGGTGTCGATCATGCCGTTCGCCATAGATGCCTATCTTCCGGCCCTTGGCGCAATGGCCACAGATCTGGACACAACAGTCCATCATCTCGAGCAATCCGTGGGCTCATTCTTCCTGGGCACGGCCCTTGGCCAACTTATTGGCGCACCGTTTTCAGACCGTCATGGGCGCAAGCTGCCCATTACTCTGGGTCTGACCATCTTTTTGATTACAAGTTGCGTCATTACCGTAAGTGGTACGGACACCGCCCTGATTCTGTGGCGTTTCGCTCAGGCGTTTGGAGCCGGCGTGGCGGTAGTCAACGCAGCAGCGATTGTCAGAGACCTGTTCGACGAACAAGAGAGTGCCAGGCTGTACGCCAATATAGCCGTCGTCATGATGATCGCCCCGCTCGTCTCACCGATCATTGGTGCCTATCTTCTGGAAGCGTTCGGCTGGCAGTCGATTTTTATTTTCCTTGCGGCCTACGCTGGCGTGCTGACGGTGATGATGTTCACGCTGCTCCCCGAAACCCGTTTCCTGCGCGAAACGCCCATTGCACCCAATGGCTATCGCAGCGTGCTCTCGTCCAGCTGGAGTAACCTGCTGGCGCTGTCCCTGGCCTTCAGTTCCGGCTGTTTCTTTTTATACCTGGCCGACGCGTCGTACATCTTTTTGGAATTCTACGGCCTGAGCCCCACAGCGTTTGCCTGGCTTTTTGGGCTGGGCGTGTTCGTTCTGATCGGTGCGCATCGTATCAACCTGTGGTTACTGATGCGATATAGGCCGCGACGCCTGTTGCTCTACTGCTTTCCTCTGCAGGCCGCGTCTGCGCTAGTTGTGCTGCTCTACTCGACGGCCAGCAGTTCCAACATGTGGGTCATGTTTCTGATGGTTATGACGCTCGGTGGCCTCACACAAATCATCAGCTCCAACGGCCTTGCGGTATTTCTCGCCCTGCACCCGGACCATACCGGCAAGGCAAACGCGATTCTCGGTTCCATGCGTTTTGGCATGGGCGGTATTCTGGGATTTGTGCTTGCAGCAACGCATACCGAAAACCTGCTTTCCTTCGGTATCCTCGTATTTTTTACCGCTGCGACGTCGCTGGTGCTTTTCTGGCTATGCCGTACTCGCAGCGATATCTTCGCGAGACACCAAACGCACTAGTAGTCGAACACATAGCCGATTTTCATAAACAGCCCGCGCTGCTGAACCTGGATACTCGGTCGCTCGTTGTCGGAGTCGGCCAGGTCGGAATAGCCGAGGAAGAACACCGTTCTTGGATTGACTTTGTAGGAATACAGCAACTGCTTGTTGAAATTGCGCTCCCGATTCACCTCGCCAAAATCAGCCGGCAGGCGCGACTCGCTCTCGACATCCTGTAACTGGGCCGTAAGCCGTAAAAAGCTGCGCGCGTTGAACTGATAGATCAGGCGAAAATCGGTGAGATTGGCAGTACGATCACGCAGCCCCGACACCTTTAAACGATCATACGTGTGATGTACAAACAGCTGTATATGCTTGTTGATCGAGTAGTGAATACCTGGCTCAATGCGCAGATTGTCGCCTAACCGGGTGTTCGAAAAATCGATCCGGTCACCGAAACTGATGCGGTTTTCCAGCAGCAGACCGCGGATCGGCTGAAAGTTTGCGTACACATTGTAAAACTGTTCGTCAAACAATACGTTGTCGAACAGTCGATCGCGTTTGACAATATTCAGATTGGCATAGCTCTGTAACGGGCCGTTAACTTCAATTCTGCCTTCCAGCTCTTTTTCCAGTAGCCGGCCGTCGCCGTCATGAGTGATATCCCAATCACCGCCAATCTCAATCCGGTTCCACCACGAATCTTCGCTGTAAAAAATCCGACCACCACCCACGACCGCCTTATCGGTATTGACCTGGGTAATGAAGCCAAGATCGGCACGAAAATCCTTGTCGAATTCGCTATAGCTCAAATACTGAAACCAGTTGCGCGAATCGAAGTTGTACCGAACACGATAACCGGTACCACTCTGACTGGGAGCCAGTCCAAAATCATTTTGCAGCACGTCAGAGTTGTCCGTGTCCGTTGTTATAAACTGCGCACGAAACCGGTGGCGGTCGCGCCAGCGGAAATAGCCGTCAACGCCTCCAACCAGGTTGCTGTAGTCTCCGGCCGAACGGTAGGTCGCGATGGCACCGACGTTGAGATCGGGGTTGAAGTCATAGCGGTATCGGGAGGCAAATACTTCGGATTTCTCATCCAGTGACGCAAAGTCCGAACCGAAGGTGCCGGGGAGAATAATATTGGTCAGTGCATCCTGTGCAGCGAACGTTCCGATCGTATGATTCCCGCTTCGCCCGGTAATTTTTAGCCCGAAATCGGGGTCGGTCACGTTGCGGGTATAGACCACCCGCTCTCCTGTGGTGAAGTAGTCAGCGCCTTCCAGAAAGAAGGGGCGCTTCTCATCAAAAAACAACGCAAAGGTCTGATTGACGGAAAGCTGCGCTTCATCGGATTCCACCTGCGAGAAATCGGGATTGAGAGTGGCATCCAGAGTGAACTCCGGGGTGATACCCCATTTGAGGTTCAGACCCGGCTCGTAATCCGTATCGTTTGATTCGAGGTTACCCTGGTCATTGCGCGACTCACTCGCTGCCACCGTAAGAACCGGATTGAGCTCCAGCTGATTACCCTGAGTCGCTTCTTTAAAGCCCCGAAGCTTGGCCATTCGACACAAGGTGCAGTTGCGATTCCTGTCATCCATCACATTGCGATAAATTCTGCGTTCGTTGCGCGGGTGTACGCGCAGCACCTCGAACCCCCACGTCTTGATGTTGTTTCCGCCTTCAAAGCGCAGATTGTTGAACGGTATGGCCATTTCAACGGTATAGCCTTTGTCGTCAATCACCCCGGCGGATGACCAGATTGCATCCCAGGAATCGTCTTCGTTGCCCGTACTTTCATCAAACAGAAGATCCATCTGGGCGCCGTAAGGATTAACAAAAAACTCGTAGGCTCTTTGTTCGTCGTTGAACGTATCCAGCTGAATACCCACAAAATCGTCATCAAACCCGGCGTCACGGTCGCGCAGGTAGGCTCGCAACTGATCAATGTTAGTTTCTTCAGCACGAAACGCGACGAACAGGTTTTCGCCATCCTCGTACAGATAGGCTCTGGTTGCCTGACGGGCCGGTGTATTTTCATTCGGCGTCGTTTCGTAAACCAGGTCTATGACTAGTGCTTTTTGCCAAAAGGGTTCACTCATCACGCCGTCTATGACGGCAGATTCATTGATCGTAGGCAGGTCATGGGTTGCAACCCGGGAAGCATCGGCCAAGTCCGCAGCCCGTGCACCGAAGGACAGCACGACTACGGAAAAAACTAAAGCAAAGCGCTTGAGCACGACAGGTAGACTCCCTTAGCTTTTGATACCCATTGTATTACGGCTCCCGGGAATTACGTTTCCGGGTTATTACTGTTCCGGCGTACTATTTTACCGGTGCGAACAGCGACTCAGGGTCGATCCGCTCGCCCTGATGCTGCACTTCAAAGTGTAAGTGCGGACCCGTCGAAGAACGTGAACTGTCCCCCACTTCGGCGATTTTCTGCCGCGCATCAACAAAATCTCCCTGATCGACAACATTCACCTGATTATTTCCGTACCGGGTCTTGTAACCGTTGCCGTGATCCAGAACGACATAGTAACCGTAGGCCTCGGAATAATCAGCCTCGACAACGTGGCCGGCCTCAACGGCGTGAACCGGGGTGCCCTGCCGTACCGGGAAATCCAGCCCTTTGTGTCGTTTTCCGTCTCTGTCTCCGGCTTTCGCCGTTTCTCCAAAGGCCAGGCTGATCCTCTTTGCTCTGACCGGCCACTGAGCAATCTTGAAACCGATTGCGGCTGATGTATTGTTCGCGACCATCTTCGCTGGCTGACGACCACCCGGCGGCGACACCCTGGTGTCGGCCTTGCGAGCGGTGCCGTCATTCAAGCCGTCCGCCTGATACGCTGCCAGCTGCTCGATAATTGCGGCACTACTTACCTCTACGCTATTGACCGACTTTCCGGAAAATCGTTCGATCAGACGAATGATTTGTGCGTTCCCTACCTGAGCGGCAAACATTAGCGCCGTATCATCAACATCCGCTCCGGCATCCAGCAGCATCTTCACCATGTCAACTTCCTGGCGCTGGATGGCAATAATCAGCGACGCTCCCTCCAGGTCGGGATTATTGCGAAGTAACTGCTTGACCATGCCCGAATCGCCTTGCTGCACAGCAATCACCAGCGCACCGTCTTTCACGGGCGCGCCGGCTTTGATCAGATAGTCCACCGATTTGGTATCGCCCTGCTGCACTGCCATGACCAGCGCGCCTTCTTCAATCGAGTCAGCGGCATTGACGAGTTTGCGCACCAGTTCTGCGTCGCGTTGCTGCACCGCAAGCGTCAGTGCTCCGTCACCTGGCTCGGCACCTGCTTTCATCAGCAAGTCGACCGCTACCGCATTCCGGTTCTGGATGGCGACCGTCAGGGCCGATGAATCGATAACCCCGTCAAACTGTTTCAACAGTTTTTTCAAGAGCTTCGTGTTGTTGCCCTGCACAGTCATGAGCAATACACCTTCACTCACGTCGGCATCATGCTTTAGCAGGACCTCGACGCTTTTCAGATCCTGATTACGAATAGCGATGGGCAGCACCTCACCGGGATTCATGCAGTCGCAATCACTGCGGCTCAACAGAATGTCGATCATTTGACTGTCACGATTCTGAACGGCCGTGGCCAGCGTTTTTTTGTCGGTGCCCGCATCGTTTGCCAAAAGTATTTTGGCCACTTTGTGGCGCCCGGCCATCGCTGCAATCGTGAGTGGACTTTGACTGTCCTGATGTTCGTCGGCTGAACTATCAGGTGACAGGTCGACACCAAGTTCGATCAGCGTTTTCACCATGTCCTCGTTACCCGTCAGAATGGCCGCTTCGAGCGCCGTACGTGGCGACTTGGAGCGCGCGAACACCTGATTGATATCGTCGCCGTGCTGCGTAATGCGTTCTTTGAGGCCTGCCACGTCACCAGTCCAGGCGGCGTAAAGCAGCGGATCCTTACGCGTAATCTCAGGCTCAACGATGACCCTGGATTTACCGTTGCGATAATGTTCTATCGTGAGTTTGCCATGATCATCCTCGATCACCGTGACCCGCTTCTGGGCGTTTCGGGTACTTTGAGGCCGGGGCGCCGGGGCGGGTTTCGCTACGGGCACTGCGTCCGCAGCCTGGCTCGGGCTTGCCGCACTAGCGAGTGCCAGGCGGGGTTCAGCCGGCGCATCCGCTACGGGTGGAACCCGAGGTGGTGAAGAAGGTTCAGCGAGTGCCGGCCCCGGTACAGGGCCTGTAATCGCGGCAGGCGCAGTCACTGGTCCGGGCGCTACAGGCATCTCTGCGGCGGTTGGCGGCGCGAGCTGTCGTGCGTCCGGCCATACGACCGCACTGACGCTTAAAGTAGCCATGAGTCCGACCGACGTCAGTGCCAGCAGTTTCCAGGAGCTATGCACTTTGTGGTCGGACGATTTGTTTAACAGGTTTTGAATGCGCCGGCTTAACTGACTGTGCGACCTCATGCAACCGACGGCCAACACCTGTGGCTGCAGGTAAAGTGATTCGGCAACGTCCAGCAGATTGTTCGCATAGCTGTTGCTCTTGCCATCATGGGTCAACACCCAATCGTCGCACGCCGATTCGCGCTCAATTTCAAGTTGTCGCGACACGTACCAGACGGCCGGGTACATCCAGAACAGAACGCTCAACAGCCGTTGCACCGTGTGAATCAGGGGATCTTTGCGCGCGATGTGGCCAAGCTCGTGGGTCAGCGTTTGATCGAACACGCTGTCGTCTATGGATTCACGCCAGGTCATGGGTATCGCGACCCAGACGCGTATCAGTCCAACGGTCATCGGCGCGTTGATGCCGGCATGGAATCGGATTAACGGTCGTTCATCGATACCGAGCCGTTCACAGAGCTGATCGAAGCGACGTTCGAAGTACGGCGTCACTGAGTCGCTTTGCAACTCAAGTGCACGGGCCGCACGATATTCGTTCCAGAGTCGACGCAGCAAGAACAGTGCGCCTATCAGCCAAAACACAAAAACACCCTTGATCACCGAAGACAGCGAGATCAGGTCCGCAGCAGCGTCGCTGGTCTGCACGGGCGCCTGTGAAAAAACCGGCTCGGAGTCATTTTCGGAACCCACCGACTCAGCCTTGCGGATACTGCCCGGCTCGCTTGCATCGAAAGGTGCATAGTCGCTTTGCAGCTGCTCAACGCTGGTCTGAGACGCGGCGAACGGCCGCAATTCGAGAGTCGGTCGAGGCGCGAATACGAGCAGAGGCATCACTACGAAACTGGCCAAAGTCAGCAACCAGATATTGTGGCGCGTCGTTGCATTGAGCCTGCGCGCAGACGCCACCAGCACAGCAACGAGCAACACAACGACCAGAGCCGTCAACCAGTGCAGGGTAAGCGTACGTAACAGAAATTCGTGCCATGGTGAATGCGATACATTAATCATCAGAACTCTCCTCCTTGAGCATCTGGCGCAACCGGTCGATTTCAATTGAATCGACGTTTTCATCCTGAATCAGGTTTTGCACCAGCGCTTGTGGTGACCCATCAAAGAATCGACCAATAAAGTGCTTCAACGCCGATGAACGAGCGGTTGCCCGGTCCACCAGCGGTGAATAGACAAACGCCCGCCCTTCTTTGTGATGCTCGAGATAGCCTTTGGATTCGAGGATCCCCAGCATGGTCTGCACAGTGTTGTAGGCGACCGCCTCTTTACTGCTGAGCGCATTGACCACGTCCCGTACCGAGGCCGATTTAAGCTCCCAGAGCACCTCCATCAGGCGTAATTCCCCGTCCGTGAGTGTTTTCGATGATTTTCTGGCCATACAGCCTCCGCAAAGTACGAAAAGGTTAGTCCTAATTAATTAGGTGTTACCATGCCGCACTCTGGGAAAACTGTCAACTAATTCTTTAGGAGTTAGCCCTGGGCCGCTCGCCGCCGAACCAGACGCCGCGCCTAACGATCCAGCACCGCGGCCAGGTATTCCACGGCGCGAGGAGAATCGTTTTGCGCCATCCAGAATAACGCCTGCTTGCGAATACCTCTCTCTTGTCCGGACTGCTCAACCACACGAATCAGCGCGTTTACCGCATCGTCGTCCGGCAGCTGGGAGAGCGCAAATACAGCTTGCTTGAGCACATACCGGTTCGATTCCGCTTCCATTCCCGACAGAATACGCGGAGCTACCCGGACCTCGCCCGTCTGGGCCAGCCAGAACCAGGACTGTCCCCTGACCTTCGGATCGGTATCGCTGCGGGCCGATTTCTCAATCAGCTCAAGTCTGTTCGGCAGCACCGATTGAGAGATAGAAAATACCGCGTGCTCGCGAATGTCATTCACGGAGTCCGTCAGCATCAGTCGGCTGAGCGCCTCCTCCGACTGCAGTGCACGCGCCTGCCCCATCCAGAAGATGGCCTGCTTTCTCGTCTCCAGGGGATGACTCGCACCCGTGGAAGACTCGAGCAGTCGTTGAGCCTGAACGGAATCATGCACGGCGATGGACCCGAGCGCGGATCCGGTCAGCTTCTCGCTGCTCCCCACCTGACGGCCGAGCCAGCTCAGGCTCGTCGCGGTGGCAATCTTGCCATGATCGATCACCGCGTCCTGATTGACCGCACAGCTTTTGCCGTACGTACGTATGGACTCAGCGCGTCCGTCAGTGATCTTGACGAACACCTGCATCTCCTCGGTAACCGCACGTTCCGAAGGACGAGAAAACCCGTAATAGCGGCTGTCGAGATCACAGGCCTCACCCCTGGCATGCCCCTTTTTCCAGGTACTGCAACACCAGGCGGGGGCGTTTTCTACCGCGTCCACGGTCCAGGCATGCCATCCGTTTTCATCCAAAGTCAGTGCGCCGTCAGAGCGCCTCTCTCCACCGGCTTGCAGATGCGCTGCGGTACCCACATCGCTCATGGCCAGATGATGGGTAGTACCGGACGTCGGTACCTGTGCAAACGCGAACGTTATCGGGGCAGCGATCATCACCAGAACGATCAGGGTTTTCAGATCCTTCCCAGCAAACAGTTCTTTATTAATGGTCATGATTATTCTCCCAACAACGTTGAATCGATGACGTCAATCGCCAGGTCGCTGTCCATGATCACCAGCATGCGTAACAGGTCGCGCTTATGCTCTGTGTTTTGCGTTTGACGAAAGAGTTTCAGTACACCCTCGTCGTGATCGGCAATTAGCATTCCCTGAAGTGCCGCTTCACGCATGTCGTCTGTGCTCGCTTGGGTATAGAGCGTTTCGAGCTCCAGCTTGGCCGCCTCCGATCCAACTATTCCGATATTCCTGACAGCTTCAACCCGCTGCTCAGGGCTCGACGCTTCTCGTGCCAACCGGCTCAGGCTTTGCAAGTCTCCGGCAATCGCGTAGGCCTGCATGAGGCTCTCGCGATCCGCCCCCTTGTCGAGTAACTGTCTCAGTTCCTCTGTGGCATCCATGACGCCCAGCGTACGAATAGCCGCATCGAATTCTTCGTCGCTGGCTGCGCTGTTGGCGATGGCGAACACCGACGCCTTGTCATCGGCGATCAGGTAAGCCTGAAGAACCGCTTCTCTGACGTCCTGGCTGGCTCCGGAATAGATTCGCTTGAGCTGATCGAGCGAGTCGGAAACGCCACCGATACCTATCATTCGAATCGCTTCCAGCTGAAGCGCTCCAGACCGGGTCGCGTGCTCCACCAGTAACGCCTGCGCTTCCGGCAAATCGTTCTGCCCGAGCACAAACAGCGCTTTTTCTTTTACATCGTCGCTACTGTTGCTCTCCAGAACTTTCTTTACCAAAGGTAGCGATCGTTCGGGATCCGCACTCATCAGTCCTTCAAGCGCTGCAATCTTGAGCTCCTCGGAATCGCTGCGGGCGGTTCCGCCTGACTGCAGCATTGCGTACGCTATCGGATCACTGGCTGACGCCGGCAGCGTGCATGCGTTAAGGGTCAATGCCACCGCCGCGATATATAAAATTGCACCAATCGTTTTCATAATCCTGTCCTAATTAAAATTCATTCGTCTTGTTGGATGTCTGGCGGGCAAATTTGGTTAGCGTCACACCCATTTCAAAATCCAGTTGCTCTCTCACCCGCTCGGCGGCAACTGCGTCACCGTCTTGCTCAGACATGGCAAGCAGTAGCGGCTCAAACGCCCGCAATAATCGAGCAACGTCCTCGGCACCGTTTTCATCGGCCGCTTTCAGAAAAAAACGGTTTTGAGAAACAATCTGGCTGATAAGATCGGATCGTTCCTGAGGATTATCAAAGTTCACCGACGCCAATCGAATCTGGGTATTTTCCAGATGTACGGCTACCCCTCTGACAAACGTTGCCGGCGGACGAGGCGGAGCCGGGGTCGAAGCGACGATGTTCGATTCCGAATTTTCCGGAGATGTCGCGATTACAGGACTCCCCGGAGGCAATATCGGAGGCTCTTCCGACAAACGAACGCCAAGAAAGAGGCCGATCGCAAATACAAATGACATGGCGGCAGCCAAAACAAAACCACGCCTCCGAAACCAGCCCAGCATGCCTTGACGGCTGCCAGCGTCGATCTCTTCATCCAGCGCGACGCGCCACCTCGCCACAGAACTTGCGGGCGCCTCGACAGACACGGTTTCACCGAACTCGCGCAGATCACGGGTCAATGCGGCATACCGGTCAC
>CAWUKD010000026.1:0-30475 GCA_963922815.1 uncultured Gammaproteobacteria bacterium | reverse complement strand
GGAGATCTATGACAACAATCGCGATCGGTGGCGCCAGCGGATACTGGGGCGAGGCGGCGCACGCAACCCGGCAGCTGCTGCAGTATAAAGAGCTCGACTATCTGGTCTATGACTACCTGGCTGAAGTGACGCTGTCGATCATGGCCAGAGCAAGATTGCGTGATCCGATGCTGGGCTACGCGGTCGATTTTGTCACCGAGGCCATGGCGCCGAATCTGCAGCAAATAGCCCGACAGAACGTCAAGGTAGTCAGCAATGCCGGGGGCATGAATCCCGAGGCGTGTGGCGCCGCCGTGCGCGCGCTGGTCGAGGCCGAAGGACTGGGGCTAAAGGTCGCCGTGGTGACCGGTGACGATCTGCTGGGCCGGCTCGACACAATTGCCGATTGCCAGGAGATGTTTACAAGCGCCCCGTTTCCACCAGTCGAGGCCGTGGTCAGCGCAAATGCGTACCTCGGAGCAGTTCCAATTGCGCAGGCGCTTCGAAACGGCGCCGACATTGTGATTACCGGACGGTGTGTCGACAGCGCGGTAACGCTTGGCGCCTGTCTGGCGGAATTTGACTGGGCCGTGGATGATTTTGACCGGCTGGCCCAGGCCGCTCTCGCCGGCCATCTGATCGAGTGTGGTCCGCAAATGACCGGCGGCAACTTTACCGATTGGCGCAAGTCGGCTGCGGGGCTGGCCGATATCGGTTATCCGGTGGCTTTGATTGACCGCGACGGGGCGGTGACAGTCACCAAACCGGCGTCTACAGGCGGGCTGGTGAGCACGGACACCGTAGCCGAGCAGCTGGTTTATGAAATTCATGACCCTCAGGCGTACGTGCTTCCGGACGTTGAGTGTGACTTTGGCCGGGTCACGCTGGAAGAAACCGGGCAGGACTGCGTCAAGGTCCTGGGGGCCAGGGGCAGCGCACCGCCGGACACTTATAAAGTCAGCGTGACTCATATTGACGGCTTTAAGGCCGCAATGTCCTTGATTTTTATTGGTTTTGACGCGGCAGATAAAGCGGAATGCTTTGCGCAGGCCTGCTTTACACGGGCCGAAGAGCAGCGACAGGCTTCAGGGCTCCGTGCCTGCACCGAAACGGCGTACGAAATCATCGGCGCCGACAGTCAGTTTGGTCGGGCCAGTTCCGGCAGCGGTGACGCCCGAGAGGTACAGCTCAATATCGCGGTCAAACATCCGGATAAGACCGGAGCGGGCGGTTTCATTAAAGCGGTAACCGGTATGGGTCTGGCGACGCCGGCCGGTATGGCCGTGTTTCAAAGCGGCCGTCCGCGTCCGTCGCCCGTGGTTCGCCTGTTTTCCTGCGCAATTTCGAAGGACAAGGTGGAGCCCTGTATTGATGACGGTGCATCTTCACAGGTCGTGCCTGACCGGTTATTTGCACGGGTAGCGCCTGCGATAGAGCGCCCATCAGAGCCCCAGGCTGATTCCGATGAGGAAATGGTGAGTGTGCCCCTGATCAAATTGGCGCTGGGACGCAGCGGAGACAAAGGAGACCGGGCAAATATTGGTATCATTGCCCGCGATCCGGAGTATTTGCCGTGGATCTGGAGCGCGCTGAGTCCGGAGGTCGTCAGGAAGGCTTTCGAGCATTTTGGACCGACGAGCGTGGAGCGCTTTTTGATACCCGGGATTCATGCGGTCAATTTTGTTTTGCACGACATACTCGGCGGCGGCGGGATGGCGAGCATTCGCAGCGACGCGCAGGGCAAGGCCTATGCGCAAGTGTTGCTGCATCAATCCATTTCCGTACCCGTAACACTTGTGGAGTCACTTGAATGACAGTGTTTGCCTCTAGAATCGATACCGGCAGCGATGAGTTTGCCGGCAATCGAGACGACATGCTAAAGCTGGTTGCGCACATGCGTATGCTCGAGGAGCGTGCAGTAACGCGATCAGGCAAGCGAGCCGCGCGCTTTGAAGAGCGGGGGCAGCTGCTGCCACGCGAACGACTGAACCGGTTGCTCGATCCCGGCATGCCGTTTCTTGAGCTGTACAACATGGCCAACTATCTCATGGAAGACAGTGATCCTGATTCGAGCATTCCCGGTGCCAGCATGATTGTCGGCATTGGTTTTGTCAGCGGCGTGCGCTGTCTGGTCTGGGTGGACGACAGCGGTATTCGTGCAGGAGCTGTGACCAAGGGCTCATTGCCCAAGGCGCTCGGGGCACTGGCGGTCGCCCAGCGGTTCCGACTGCCGGTCATTCACTGTGTTGAAAGTGCCGGCGCCAACCTCATGCAGTACATGGTCGAAGGGTGGGTACAGTTTGGCGCCGTGTTTTATCGTCTTGCCAAACTCAGTGCGGCCGGAGTGCCGTGCATCGCCGTACTGCATGGCCCTTCAACGGCCGGCGGCGCTTATATGCCTGGCATGAGCGACTATGTGGTGGGTGTGAAAGACAACGGCATGGCGGCGCTGGCGGGCGCTGCACTGGTTCGCGCGGCTACCGGCGAAGTGGCCGATGAGCAGGAGCTGGGCGGAGCGAAAATGCATTCGGAAGTGACCGGCGTGGTCGAATATCTGGCCGAAGACGACAATCACGGTATTGCCCAGGCGCGCAAAGTTGTGGCGGATCTCGGCTGGAACGCACACTGCCCTCCGGTCCCTCAATACGATTTTATTGAACCGAAATACAATCCGGACGACATTGCCGGTGTTGTTCCGGTCGATCACAAAAAGGCGTATGACGCTCGCGAAGTGATTGCCCGCTTCGTCGACGGCTCCGACTTTGAAGAGTTCAAGTCGCGGTACGGTTCAGCGACGCTGTGCGTAACGGCGCGCGTGTATGGTCACAGCGTGGCAATCATTGCCAACAATGGCCCGATCGATCCGCAGGGTGCTACCAAGGCGGGCCACTTCATCCAGCTGTGCGATCAGGCGCAGCGCCCGATCATTTTCCTGAACAACACCACGGGCTACATGGTCGGCACAGAGTACGAGCAGGCCGGCATGATCAAGCACGGCTCGAAAATGATTCAGGCGGTCGCCAACGCCCGGGTACCGCGAATCACGCTGTACATCGGCGCGAGTTTTGGCGCCGGTAACTACGGTATGAGCGGGCAGGCGTACGAACCTGATTTCCTGTTTGCCTGGCCTAACGCGACCACCGGGGTCATGGGCGGCGAGCAAGCCGCACAAACCATGTCCCAGGTGATGAGAATTTCGGCGAAGCGGCGCGGACAGGATATTGACGAGGCGGCCATGAAAGCTCAGGAGGAGCACATCACTCAGCACTTTGATAATCAGTCGAGCTCGTTTTATACCTCGGGGCGCGTACTGGACCAGGGCATTATTGATCCGCGCGACACGCGGCGCGTGCTCGGTTTTGCGCTGGAGACCATATGGGAATCGCGTCAGCGCACGACGCAAAGCAACAGCTTCGGCGTGTCGCGATTCTAAGGCGGCGTCAGTAGATATGACTTCACTGCCCGACACGCGATTGCTTGACGTTGAGTGTTCCGACGGCTGGCTGCGCATATTCCTGCACGATCCGGACACGCGAAATGCCCTGTCTGAGTCGCTCAGTGCAGAGCTCAAATCCGTATTGCACGCGGTACGCAGCGACCACACGGTGCGAGGCATTTCCCTGCGTGGTCGTGGCGGGGTGTTTTGCGCCGGCGGTGACCTTAGGGCTTTTTCGGCGATGAAGGATATGTCGGCCGGGAACGCCCGCGATGCCGCGCTGGCGTCGAGTCTGGATGGTGCAGAGCTGTTTGGTCTGATTCATACGGCACCCCAGGTGGTAGTAGCGCTGATCGAGGGCGCGGCGATGGCGGGCGGACTGGGTATGGCGTGTGCCGCCGACTATGTGTACGCCACTGAGGATGCCAGGTTCGCGTTTACCGAAACCCGTCTTGGACTGACGCCCGCCCAGATTGCTCCGTATGTAATCAATAGAGTCGGCCCACGGATTGGTCGGCAGTTACTGCTGACCGGAGCACGCTTCGATGGCGGTGCGGCGCTTGAGTATGGTCTTGTGGACGAGCTGGCCAGTGACGGCGCCGGCCTCGAGAACCTGGAAGTGACACTCATTGAACAGGTTATGCAGTGTGCACCGGAAGCCATTGCAACCACCAAGCGAGTGATCGACGACGTGATCGGTTATAACGCAGTCGACTTTCGCCGGCGGGCGGCCGAATGTTTTGCCGATTGCGTAACGGGTAAAGAAGGCCAGGAGGGCATGGCGGCGTTTTTTGGCAAAAGAAACGCAGTCTGGGCAAAGTTGAAAGACCGTGATTGACTCGCTAACGAACGGTGTGCCACTAACAGCCGGAAACACACGGCGGAACATGAGCGACCGCAGGAGTGGCGGAGGTGGCGCTGAACGCACGGTGTCGGACACAACATATCGCCTCTGCTCAAACGCTCATCAGACAACAGGAATCAGGAAATACACATGGCCTTGATCGAACGACTACTAATCGCCAACCGAGGCGAAATTGCCTGCCGCGTTATTCGTACGGCCAGGGCAATGGGCATTCATACCATCGCGGTTTATTCAGACGCTGATCACGATGCACCCCATCGCGCGCTGGCGGATGAGGCAGTATGCATTGGGCCCGGGCCCGCCGTTGAGTCCTACCTCGATGGCGGTAAGCTGCTGCGAGTGGCAAAGGAAACCGGCGCCCATGCGGTACACCCGGGCTACGGGTTTCTGTCGGAGAACGCTGATTTTGCCCGCGCGTGTGGTAACGAAGGCATTGTCTTTATCGGGCCCTCTCCGGAGGCCATTGCTGCGATGGGAAACAAGGCCGCAGCCAAACGAATGATGCTTGAGGCGGATGTTCCCTGCATTCCGGGTTATGAAGGTGAAAACCAGGATCCGGCCGTTCTCGAGGCCGAGGGTAAAAAAGTGGGCTTTCCACTGATGGTGAAGGCCGCAGCGGGCGGTGGCGGGCGCGGCATGCGGCTGGTCCATCAGGCCTCCGAACTGCTCGATGCCATCGAGCTTGCCAGCTCCGAGGCGCAAAACGCGTTTGGCTCCGGTGAGCTGATACTGGAAAAAGCGGTGATCGAGCCGCGCCACGTTGAGGTTCAGGTTATGGCCGACAATCACGGCAATGTGATTCATCTCGGCGAGCGCGACTGTTCGGTGCAGCGACGCCATCAGAAAGTGCTGGAAGAGTCCCCGTGTCCTGTCATGGACCCGGCGCTGCGTGAGCGCATGGGCGAGGCCGCCGTGGCGGCAGCAAAGCGCATCGATTATCGCGGGGCCGGTACCGTTGAGTTTCTGATGGACGCCGAGCGCGACTTCTACTTTCTGGAAATGAATACCCGGCTTCAGGTAGAGCACCCGGTGACCGAACTGGTGACAGGGCTGGATCTCGTGGCCATGCAGATTCAGGTGGCCCGCAACGAGGTTCTCACCGTGAGTCAAAGTGAGGTACAGCTTCAGGGGCATGCCATAGAGGCGCGCGTCTACGCCGAGAATCCGGCTAACGAATTTTCCCCGTCCACGGGCCTGATCAGCCGCTGGCAGGCGCCGTCGGGCCCCGGCATTCGCGTTGATGACGGCGTGGTTACCGGTCAGCAGGTATCGCCATTTTATGATTCGATGCTGGCCAAGGTGATCGGTTTTGGTCACACGCGCGACGAGGCTTTGCATCATTTGGCCAACGCGCTGCGCGACACGGTTCTGTTTGGGCCTGAAGCCAATATCGAGTTCTTGCTGGCATGCGTGGTTGAGCCTGAGTTTGCTTCGGGCCGGGCCACGACCGCGTTTATAGGCCAGACGTTTGGCGACGAAGGGTTTACGGGGCGGCAGGTTACCGACGAGTACGCAGCTCTTGCTGTCAGTTTGAGGTATCTCTCAGATCAGAAGCGATTGGCGCAGCGGTCTCTGGGCGTAAGCCGGGCTCTGCTTGGATGGTCGAATAATCAAGACCTTCGTTCGACGTACCGCTTGATGGAGCCACAAAGTTCGATGGAATTTGAGGCCACCGTATCGTCGCGCGATTCACACCACATGACTGTTAACGTGGGGGACGCCTCCTTCGATGTCATCACAGAAACTTTCGGCGACGAGACGGCACAGCTGCGCATCGGCAGCGACCGGTTTGACGTCAGATACCAGGTATTGCCCGATGGCAGTCTATTCGTCATGTTTGATGGCGTAACGCTGCGCTTTAACGACCTGCTGGCGTCGTTTGGAAGCGATGCGGCGGCCGGAGAAGGAACGGTGCTTTGTCCCATGCACGGCGTGGTGATTGACGTGTTTGTGAACGAAGGCGATACCGTGGAGCAGGGCGACAGGCTTGCGGTGCTGGAGGCCATGAAAATGCAGCATGAAATTACGGCGCCGGCAGCGGGTACGGTGTCACAGGTGGCGGCTCGCAAAGGGCAGCAAATCGCCGCGGATGAGCTGCTGATCAATATTGAGGTCGCCGGTTCTGACGACGATCAGGGCTGATTGGCGGCGGAGCAACCATGGATTTTTATACGGACGAACATCACGAGATTCAGCGCACCACGCGACGCTTTGTCGAACAGGAAATTAATCCGTACGTGGATGAATGGGAAGCGGACAAGATGTTTCCCGCCCATGAGCTGTTTAAGAAAATGGGCAACGTTGGCCTGCTCGGCATTCAAAAGCCGGTCGCGGACGGCGGCATGGGGCTCGACTACAGCTACAACGTCGCGTGCGTCGAGGCGCTCGGCGAGATTGACTGCGCCGCCATTCCGATGGCCATCGGTGTGCAAACCGATATGGCTACTCCCATCCTGGCGAACCACGGATCCAGAGAGCTTCGCGAAGAATTCCTGCAGCCCGCTATAACGGGCGAAAAAGTAGCGTGCATCGGAGTGTCAGAGCCGCAGGCCGGCAGCGATGTGTCGGCGATTAAAACCGCGGCCCGCGAAGACGGCGACGACTACATTATCAACGGCCAGAAAATGTGGATTACGAACGCCATTCAGGCTGATTTCATGACCGCGCTGGTTAATACCGGGGACGGTGATGTCCACCGTAACAAGAGCCTGATCGTCATTCCTATGGATGCACCAGGCGTTACCCGGGCCCGCAAGCTGGACAAGCTTGGCATGCACGCCTCGGACACCGGGCTTATCCACTTTGACGACGTGCGCGTACCGAAACGCTTCTGTATTGGCCAGCCCGGACACGGGTTCGCGTATCAGATGGAGCAGTTTCAGGAGGAGCGCCTGTGGATTGCGGCGGCGGCAATCCGGGTTCTGGAGCGCACTATTGATGAAACTATCGAGTACACGCGCGAGCGCAAGATTTTCGGTCAAAGCGTACTGGATAATCAGTCCGTGCATTTTCGGATTGCCGAAATGAAAACGGAAGTAGAGCTTTTTCGAGCGCTGCTCGAGCAAACCGTGGTGCGCTATGGCCAGGGCCGGGACGTGGTGGCGCAGGTATCCATGCTAAAGCTCAAGGCCGGGCGTTTGTATCGCGAGGTAATAGATGGATGCCTGCAGTACTACGGCGGCATGGGTTTCATGAGCGAAACCCCGATCTCACGGCGCTATCGTGACGCGCGACTGGCTTCTATTGGCGGAGGCGCAGACGAAGTCATGTTAAGTATCATCGCCAAGAGCATGGGTATTGCACCTGCGCGGAACAGGTCCGGCGGACGGTGAGCTGGCCTCTGCGCGCGTAACAATCCACCTTGAGTCGGGATTGTTACACGCACTTCGGCAGTTGCGGTTACTCAATCATTAATAACGGCGACCCGTTCATCAGTAACCGGCGACTGTGACAAAAGGGCTTCGCCGGAAGCTGTGGACGAAAAGCGGGCTGTTTGCAGAATACTGTCGGTATTGGAACGGATTTGAGTATTCTTGTGTACGCACTGCAAACGGAAACACAGTTCATCGGATCGCTGTATTAAAGATACGCATTTACGTGTAATTTGCACTCATGGTTTTCAACGATATTTTTAGCATCACCCGAATATCAGTAATACCCACTATACGAATATTAAATTGTGTTACACGGAGCCCGGCAACGGTCGCTGAAAAGGGCGGCTGAAATACCCGTTTTCACCAGGCTTATGGCGGCAGTTTCGGTAACGGCCCCAGAGTCGTCCGACAGAGAGTTCGAACGATCACAAAACACACTGACAACTACGACGCGATTGTAATTGGGTCAGGCCACAATGGTCTGGCAAACGCTGCCTTTCTGGCTGAGGCCGGTCTGAAAGTGCTGGTGCTCGAAAAGAACCCCTATATCGGCGGTGCCACGGTCAGTCGCGAGCTGCACACGGACTGGAAGTACTCAAATTGTTCTTACGTTTGCAGCTTGCTGAGACCCGAAATTTATCGCTCGCTGAATCTCGCCAAACATGGCCTCCAGGTGACCCCTTACGGTGGCGGCGTGACCTACATGGAAAACGGCGATTATCTCGCGGCGTACCGCGACAAGGAATTGTCGTATCGGGAATATGCGCGGCACTCGAAGCACGACGCTGACGCGTATCTGCGTTTTAAAACCGAAACCGCCCGCCAGTGTCGATTCATACGTGACTTTATGCTGGCCACGCCGCCCGATCCAACGTCTTTCAGACCGCGCGATCTCAAAGAACTCATGAACATCGGCAAAACGTTTATGGGGCTTGACGAAGAAGTGATGTACGACACGTTCCGATTCTGGAGCATGAGTGTCGCCGAATACCTCGACGAGTTCTTCGAGTCCGATATAGTGAAGGCGAATCTGGCCGGAAGCGGCATTATTGGCACGGCTCTGGGTCCGTATTCTCCGGGCACCGCCTACGTCATGTTGCATCATTACATGGGTGACGTGGACGGAAACGTGGGTACATGGGGCCTGGCTCGCGGCGGGATGGGCGCTGTTTCAAAGGCACTGCACGGCGCCTTCCTGGAGCGCGGCGGAACGGTTCGCGTGGATGCCGGTGTAGAACAAATACTGGTCAAAGACGGCAAGGCCATCGGTGTTGCGCTGCATTCGGGCGAAGAGCTCTACAGTCCGGTCATTGTGTCGGGGCTGGATGTGAAACGTACGTTCCTGAACTGTATGGATTCCAGCGACCTGTCGCCGGATTTTGTCGACAGTGTCAGCAATTTCCGCATTCGCGGATCATCGGGCAAGGTCAATATCGCGCTGGACGGTCTGCCGACGTTTACGGCGCTGCCCAAAGGCAGTCCGCTGTATGGCGGAGACATGCACTTCGTGGACAGTCTCGAACGGCTAGAGCGCGGCTACGACGACTGGAAAGAAGGGCGCTGGTCGCAGGATCCGTATCTCGACATGCTGATGCCAACGACGTGTGATCCCACCATGGCACCGCCCGGAAAGCACTACATGAGCGTGTTTGTGCAGTATTGCCCGCCGAAACTGGCCAAGGGTGAGTGGACCGATGAAGACCGCGAGGCCTTCGGGCAAACGGTGATCGATCAGATTGGCCGCTTCAGCCCTGATTTTAAAGACCTGATCTTGCATATGGAGGTGCGTACGCCTCGGGAACTCGAAAACGAAGTCGGCCTGACCTCCGGAAATATTTTTCATGGAGAGCTGACGCTGGACCAGCTGCTCTTCAATCGACCACTGCCGGGCTACGCCCAGTATCGCGGTCCCGTAAAAGGGCTGTACATGTGTGGTTCGAGTACGCACCCCGGCGGTGGCGTCATGGCAGCACCGGGTGCCAATGCCGCCCGCGAAATACTCAGTGACCTTAAGCGGCCCAATACGGTTCCGGAGAACTTTGGCGATGACTAAGGCACTGGTGATTGGCGGAGGCCACAACGGCCTGACAGCTGCGGCCCTGTTGGCAAAGAGGGGCGTTGATGTGACAGTGCTCGAGGCTAATCCAGCGGTTGGCGGTATGGCCGCGACGCTCGAGTTTGCACCGGGGTTTCGGGCGCCGGGACTGGCGCAGTTTGTTTATCAGCTTCAAAGTGACGTCGTCAAAGCGCTCGAACTGGAAAAACATGGACTGGAGTTTGCCGCTACCGGCTTGTCCACCGTGGCGCTGTCAGAGGCGCGGGACCATGTGTCCTATGACGACGGGACTCTGATCGGGCACAGCATCAGCGTTAAGGATCACACCGCGTTTGTCGAATTTAATCGGCAAATGCAGGCGTTTGCAGATGTACTGGCCGCGCTTGGCAATCGCCGACCCCCAAAACTGGGCTACGGCGATCGCAGCGACAAGCTGGGTCTTGCACGACTGGCGTTCGATGTCAGGCGGCTCGGCAGAGACGATATGCGTCAGCTCCTCCGGGTGGGCGCAAGCAACGTATATGACGTGCTGAACGAATGGTTTGATCACGATGGATTAAAGGGTGCGTTGGCCCTGGATGCTGTGTTGGGTACACACGCGGGCCCGCGCTCTGGCAACACCATGCTGACCTATCTGCATCGTCGCAGCGGTACATTTGGATCACTGGCGCAGCCACGGTTCAGCAACGACTCGCTCAGCGAAGCGTTTGCGAACGCTGCCCGCAGTCACGGCGTCAGCATACGGGCCAGCTCGCGTGTGGCGAACATTAACGTGGTGCAGGGGCGCGTTTCAGGCGTCACCTTAAGTCACGGCGAAACTATCGATGCGGATCTTGTGATCTCCAATCTTGATCCGCACACGACCGTGATGGGCCTCGTTGGGGCCCGTCACTTCGACACCGGATTTGTGCGCCGGATTCATCATGTACGCATGCGCGGCAACGCGGCCCGGCTGAATCTGGCTCTGAGCGCCAAACCATCCGTTCCCGGACTGCAACTGGGGGATTATGCTCAGCGGCTGGTGATTGCCCCCGATACCGATCGGGTCGAACGCGCCTTCAATCCGTCCAAGTACGGCCAGTGGTCTGAAGAAGCCGTGATGGAAATCAGTCTTCCCACGCTTGGCGATCCGGCGCTTGCACCCGATGGCAAACACGTTCTCAGTGCGACGGTTCAGTATGCACCGTATCAGTTAAAAGCCGGCTGGAACGACGACAATAAAAGCCGTTTTACGCAGCAGCTTATAGCGCAGCTGGACCGCTACATGCCCGGAATCAGCTCGCTTGTTGAGGCCAGCGAATTGCTGTCGCCGCTGGATATTGAACAGCGCTATGGCGTGCGCGGCGGCCAGTGGCACCACGGTGAGCTCACGCTCGACCAGTTTTTGTTTGTCCGTCCCACTTACGGCGCGGCGCAGTATGCACTGCCGCTTGACGGCCTTTACCTGTGCGGTGCAGGCGCTCACCCGGGCGGCGGCATCAGCGGGGCAGCAGGACGCAATTGCGCCCTGGAAATTATTCGACAGGAGGGTGGGGTATGACGTTGAGAACGGCCGTAACAGCTTTCCACCCGCGCACCAGTGAGGCCAATCTGCTGAATCGCTGGCATCAGTGGAAGGGCGTCTCGATCAGTACGGTCTATACTGACGAGGAGCTCGAGTATTTTGCCCTTCGTAACTCGTGCGGCGTGTTTGATTTGTGCCCCTTGCACAAATATCGCATCGCCGGACCCGACGCAAATGACTATCTGAATCGATTGGTGACCCGGGATGTCCGCAAGCTCGCTCCCGGTCGTGTTACGTATGTAGCCTGGTGCAATGACGCCGGAAAAGTGCTGGATGACGGCACGCTGTTTCACGTCAGCGACGGCGTTTACCGTCTGTGCGCCTACGAGCATCACCTGTCCTGGCTGATGGCGTCAGCCATTGGCTTCGACGTCAGTATCGTTGATGAAACGACCGATGTTGCCGGTCTGGCCGTGCAGGGTCCGACGTCTTGCGCGGTGCTCAAAGACCTCGGCCTGCAAGGGGTCGAGACGCTCAAACCGTTTCAGCTTGACTGGTACGACCTCAACGGCGTGCCGGTGATGTGTTCCCGTACCGGATTTACTGCAGATCTTGGCTATGAGCTGTGGGTGGACCCTGCGAACGCGCTCATGCTGTGGGATGTTTTGTTCGAGGCAGGCCGTTTTCGAGGCATTCGTCCGGTGGGAGCCGAGGCTTATGAAATGGCGCGCATTGAGGCCGGCTTTCTGCAGGCTGGCGTTGATTTCATTGGCGCGGCACAGATCGTCAGGCCCGGACGGGCCCGATCGCCGTTTGAGCTGGGACTCGACTGGCTCGTAGATTTTAACAAGCCGCACTTCAATGGGCGGCGGGCCCTCATGCGGGAAAAGCAAACCGGGTCGGTCTGGCGGCTGTTGAAGCTGGACGTCGAAGGCAATAAACCCGCCACGCATGCGTATATTTACGCGGGCACGTCGAAACAGATTGGCTTTGTCACGTCGGCGCTGTGGTCACCGGTGTGCAAAGCCAATCTGGCGCTGGCCACCGTGAAGCAGCCGTTTGGTGAGGCCAGTGACGACCTGCATGCCGAAATCTATTATCAGCGCGAGCTTCACTGGTCACGCGTTATGGCCGCGTGCACGCCGGTCACTGGGGCATTCTGGGATCCCGACAGACGTCGCGCTACGCCGCCAGCGGATTTTTAGCCCGCTTTGTAATTACTCCGGACGGGCGCCATCGTTTGTTGGGTGGTTGATATACACCAGTCGTTGGTCTGACACTGGCGGCGTTACTTTCTCTCAAGACAGATACGAAACAGCCCCTGCCCCAACGGTCAATTCAGGCAGAGGCTGGTTCCGGGTGTCGAATCGTCTAGGGGCTCAGGCCGCCGTTGATCCATGAAAACACGAGCGTTTGCTCGTTGTAGTTCAGGCAGCTGACATTGCCGGCGTCGGTGATCGGGTTGCCAGAGCATCCGGCTCCAGGAGGCATCTGGCCGGCGCGGACCCGCGTTAATGCGCAAGCGCCTACCGTGAGACCAGGGCAGGACGCGTGGTTAGCGGCGTTCAGGCTATCGGCATACGTGATGCCGATGTTGTGACCACCCAGTCCCAGTCCGGTGTGGCACGGTGCACATTTGGCGACCAGTATGGGCTGTACATTAACGGCGTACGAGGCTCCTGTTGCGCCAGGTCCGGGGGTTCCGTTGAAGAACGGTACGAACAGTGAAATGTCCAGAAAATTTACGATGCCGTCGCCGTTCAGATCGAACGTAGGATTGGCGGTCTGAAACGCGGCCGACAGTCCGACGAAGTCCAGAAAGTTGATGGAAAGGTCGTTGTTGAAATCAGCATCGCAGGCGTTACCAAACAGGTCGGCATCGGTATCGAGCTGTCCCGGGTTTCCAACCGTAAGGCAATTGTCGACCAGGTCGGGTACGCCATCACCGTCGGTGTCTTGCGCAAACGTTGCGTGTGCTGCGAGAAGCGTCAGCAATGCAGCGGTGAGTTTTATCAGTGTTGTTCGGTTGATAAGTGGCATATCAGGTCCCCCGTTTCATATCGTTACAAGGTGCCATGAACGCGCTGGGCGAGCAAGTTGCCCTTTGGTTAATGTTAAATAGCGCGACACCAATCATTTGATTTCAGACGTTCATACCAATCGTTTTGTTACCGGAGTTGCGCTTAAGCGCGATTAGCGGGCTTCACAGTCATTGGGCAAGCCGCTAGGACCCGGTGTTTCCAGAAACGCCGATGTAACAACGCCGAAGTCGATAAAATTGACGACCTGATCCCCGTTGAAGTCGGCGTCGAGATCGCCCGTTTGCAGAAACAGCCCACCGACGGTCGAGACATCCTGGAAGTTGATCACGCAGTCGTTATTGACGTCGGCATCGCAGGCGTTCCCAAAGCCGTCTGCATTGGTATCGCGCTGATCAGGGTTGGCAACCTGAGTGCAGTTATCGATATCATCCGGCACGCCGTCTGCGTCCGAATCTACGGCGACGAAGTTGTCGATCGTGGCGCGGATAATGAAGTCTCCGCTGACGCCAAGCGTTGATGAGCGAAACCAGAATGACAGTCCACCGAGGTCGGCCAGAATAAAATTGGCACCGGCGTCAATCGTGCCGTCCAGGTCTGTGGCGACGCTGGGCGTCCCGTTGTGGTTGAATTCGAGCCCGACGCGAAACGGTCCATTGACGATAATCGGTGTCAGCGAAAGGTCTATTTCCTGAAAGGTAACGTCTGAACCCTGAAGCGTCACTTCACCGGTAAACAACAGCGAGCCGGGAATATCACTGCCCGCGACGTCGTCCCATACGCGAATGCCCATGTCGCGTGTTCCCGCGCCACCACCAAACAATAGTGTGATTTTGGTGACAACGCAGGGGCAGGCGATTTGTGGCTCGTATCGTGATGCGGCGATTTCGCCGGAAATGAAGCCGCCCTGAAAGCTTACCGGGGAGAGCCCGTCAAAGCCGTCGTTCTGTAGGGTCTCTTCGGCCGCCAGTGCGCCCTGCGCTACCAGTAATGAAAAAACCAGTGCGAATGATCTTAAGAGTGCCATGTGGAGTCTCCCGAATGTCGCCTGCCGACAGGCCGCCCGCAATTGCCGTACACGTTTCGATAACGTTGCTCAGGGCGCCAATCGGCCGTTTCAGATATCCATCAGGGTAGCATCCAATTCGCCAGGTCAAGCACAGAGTCTGACGCGAGAGTTAAGAAAAACTCTTATCGAATTTAACCGATATTGGTTTTTTCAGGGTTTGATGTTCGAGCCTGGCACCGGCGCAACGCTTGAGGTTTCCGTGGACGATGACCGAGGCGGTCGGTTTATCGGCTCAGCGTAAAGGGTTCACTGCCACGACACCTTCGATTCGAACGTCCTGCCGCTGGTGAGAAAACTCCGCAATGCCGTTATAGGACCCCTGCACAACATGCTCGAGAATGTCGCTGCGTATCGAATCGGAGCCGGATTCCCTGACCACGACCTTCATGGAATAGCCGGATTCGGAGGTCTCTTTAAAAAACAGCACGACACGATAGTTGCCCAGATCATGTATGACAGGTTCATCACCGGAGAAGGTTGATCGGGTCTGAATGCTGGATGTATCCGAACCGGCCGTCAGAGTGAGTTCGTATCCGGCGCGCCAGGATTCTGCTGACAGCGCGGGAACGGCGAAGCTCATGATCATCAGCAGCAGGGCGTGGGCAGTCAATCGCATCGAATTATCCTGGCAAAGTGAGTACTGTACGTGGAGAGCAATGTACTCTTCGACGGGTAAATCTAGTGAGAACGCCTACTCGAGGAAGGAGTCGTCGTCCCGCGTGCATGTCTCAACCGGTTCCGCGGCCCCAAACGTTCTGTAGCCGGTAGTCCAGCATTCATCAAACACCGAGCAAAAGCACGCTGTAAAATCGAGACGTTCAAATTCTCCGATCAGATCGGCTGCAAGTTCGGTCTTTGACAGATTGAACATGGTGACGGAACGGTCCGGAGGAATGGTGCGCCCGTTAATGGTCGACTGTACGTAAGTCACGCTGCGGTCATCACCCAGCATGGCTTCCATCGCACTCTTCCACGTCTTGTGGGGTGTACCGTCTACCGTGACGCGAAAATCCATGACTCTGGCAGGGCCGATGCCAACGTTTTCGGCGTGTACGGCCAGTTTCCAGGTTTTTTCTCCGGAGGCAGACGATCCGGCCGAGTATGAGCGGGCCAGTTCCATCAGCGGAATTACTGCGGCACGCTGCTCTTCACGCATGAGTTTGGTTTCATAGAGTGACACGCCCAGTGCGCATACGCCGATGACCACGGCCGAAATGCCCACGAGCATTTCCGGATGTATTCGGCGAGATTTGGATTCGCTATCGTTCATGGCCAGAGTTTAACCCATTGCAGGGTCATTTCTTAGCGATTAGACGCAGTGGTACCCGATGGCGATCAGATTGATTGGTGCAATAAGGACCGCCGAAACGCGCTAATATTCGAAACTCATGATGTAAGGATCCGGATTATGCGTAACAAGCTAATGGCTGCGCTGCGACAAATCGACTGGCGAATTTTTCTGGGCATCATTCTGACCCTGGTCTGGATAGCGGGTGGGCTGATCTATCTTGCCGGCGGACAAATTGCCAAGACGGCGATCTACGACATCCCGCTGGAGAACCTTGGAAGTTTTCTGGAAGGCGCTTTTGCCCCGCTGGCGTTCCTGTGGCTGGTAATCGGCCTGTTTGTGCAGCAAAAGGAACTGGCCGACAACACGGAAGTGCTGCGTCAAACGTCGATACAGTCAGCCAAGCAAACGGCGGCCATAGCAGCAACCGAAATGAACGCGCGGCAAGAGACTTTTTTCAAGATTGCCGACAACGTCAAGATTCAGCTTGGCAGCATCGGCGGCATGCTGTTCATATCCTGCATGGGCGCTTCCGAAGGCCAGCACTATTCCAAGGAGCGGCTCGGCGAGATGTGGCACCTGCTGGCCCGCGGCGACGATCAGGTGTTTTCACGTGAATTCCTGCTGACAGATCAGGAGGAATACGGTGGCTATGCGACCATGTTTTACAAAACGGACATTCGGCGGCGCCATTCATCGAATTTTGTACGCACGTTTGACCGGCTAATGGAAATGGCCAGAAACTGCGATCATCCCAACGGCATTATCGCCGATTCCCTGTCGCAGACCGCACATGGACTGCTGTACACCCGGATGCGGCAGCATATGCCCGACGATCTTAAGGTGAAGTGCCCTGAGATTGATTCCTCAGATTATGAGCAGGTACTTTCGCAGACACGCGGGTCCCGAACGTGAATTCGGGCGGTGAATATCCCGCATGACGCGTGCGAGCGGCCGACTACATCAACATGCCGTCTGCATACACTTTCCGAACAAAACGATGCAATTGCGGATCCGTATGCTCCCAGGGGATATCGTCTTTGTGAAACCACCGCGCCGATCGAAATTCCGACCGGTCGTAAACGAGTTCCATAGTTCGGCGTCCGCGTAGCGCATACCAGAGCGACACATCGGTATGCCCGGCCGTCTTGCCGACCGTCACAGTGCTCGTCACTAACACAGGATGCTCCCGGAGAAACTCTCCCTGAATGGACAGTTCCTCGGTGACTTCCCGCAGCACGGTGGCTCGGGGATGCTCGCCGGGTTCTATGTGTCCACCGGTAGGAAGCCACAAGCCCGCATTGATATGGTCCACCAGCAGAAGGTAGTCGCCGTCGATCAGAGGGAAGTACGACACCAGATGTCTGTCCGGAGTGGCGGGTTTTTCAATGCGCCACAAGTCGGCGCCTGAGTCAATCCAGTGCAGAACTTCGTCCCTGGTGACGCGCTCGAGGTCATCCAGCGGGATAATGGATTCAACTTCACGTCGCGTGTCTTTACGTATCGATGTGTGCACTTCGCAGGTTCTCGCTTCAAACCGTCAAGGTCGCAGACTGATAGCCACTCTTGGCGGGTGGTGGCTCGCAGACGCAAGTCGGCTGTACGTTTATATAATGACGTTATACTCTCAGGCAGTATACAAACACTGTCCCGGGAACGATGTAATTACCCAGCATGATGCCGATAAGCAACGTTTTTGACCAACAGCCGCGCTTGCGATGCGAAGCGGGTGTCCGATCCGGTTCACCGAAACGTCCGGTGATCGGGCCCGTTCGACAGAGGCGTGCTCCGTGACCCCGGCGCAGCGCGCGCGCAAATGGCGGGCCGATATTCTGGGCAGGCTCGGTGATACGGAATTCGACGTGGTAGTGATTGGCGCCGGTATCAATGGTGCCGCATCGGCCGCCGCGCTGGCAGCCGGCGGCGCAAGAGTAGCGCTGATTGATAAAGCCGATTTTGCCGGCAATACCAGTTCCAATTCGTCGAGTCTCGTGTGGGGCGGCATCAAGTATCTCGAAAACCATGAATATCGCCTGGTGAACAAGCTGTGCAAGGGGCGCAACGAGCTGCGCGAAGCGTTTCCCACTACGGTCCGTGAAGTGCGCTTCATGACGACGATTCGACGCGGTTTTCGCTTACCGGTCTGGTTTGTTTACCTCGGCACCTGGGTGTACTGGGTGTTTGGTCGTTTCGCCACGCGCCGGCCACAGTATTTAACAACATCCCGAATTCATGAGCGGGAACCGCTCATAGACACGACCGACGCCGCAGGCGGGTTTGAATACTCTGACTGTTACCTGCCAGATGGTGATGCCCGGTTTGTGTGGCGGTTTGTGCAGCAGTGCGTACGACACGGTGGTGTTGCGGCCAACTATGTGTCGGCTGAGCGAGCAGAGCGCAAGGATGGCCTGTGGCATCTGCGAGCGAGAGATAAAGTTACCGATGCACCGATCTCAATTCGCGCGCGTCTGATAGTCAACGCCTGTGGTCCCGAAGTTGATGCCCTGAACACGGTTATCGGTCAGGAAACCCGGTTTCATCACGTGTTTTCCAAAGGTGTTCATCTGATTGTCAGGCGCCTCACGCAGCAAGAGCGTGTACTGACGTTTTTTGCCAGTGACGGGCGCATGTTTTTTGTGTTCCCGAAAGGATCACGGTCGTGTATTGGCACGACCGATACCCAGGTGCCCACGCCGTATGTCGATGTAACGGACGAAGACCGGGAATTCATTCTCGATAACATTAACCGGCTATTGGGTCTGGCAGAACCACTGACAAAAGCCGATATTATCGCTGAACGCTGTGGCGTCCGGCCTCTGGTAACCAAAGGCGGCGCCGGAATGGGCACGGCCGCAGACTGGCTGCAGCTCTCACGCAAGCATGAGATTCACTGCAACGAGAAGGAAAACTACATCAGTATCTTCGGCGGCAAGCTCACCGACTGTCTGAACGTTGGAGACGAGATTTCCAGTCTCGTTGCCCAGTGCGGGCTGAACATCGGACATGCCGTGCGGGGAGGGCTCGGAGAGCCTGGCATCAAGATCAAAGGCGAGTTTGAGGCCTACGCGAGGGAGAGCGGCCTCGACAAACACACGGCCAGAAGCGCGCGCCATCCATTGTCCGAACGCCTTTGGCGTCGCTATGGTACCGATGCACGCGGTATTGCCGAAGCGATTGTAGCGGATCCGGGTAAAGCCTGGATGCTGTTCGATAACAACAGTTTTACCTGGGCTGAGCTCGATCATGCGGCCGCCAATGAAATGATCGAATCCATCGATGACCTGTTTCGTCGTCGGTCCAGTATCGCGCTGGTGGTGCCCTGGCAAGAGCGCACGCAGCCCGAGGTTCTGCTCAGGGTGGCGCGCGTACTGTTTGAAGAGCATGCGGAGCGCCACGTGCAGGAGTACCTGTCGCTAAAGCATCCCGAGACGGGCAGCTCTGACCGGTAGGCGTCGACGCACCCTGGATACGTCGTTCGTGATCCGTGCAGGCAGCGGGGCGGCTGAATCGGTGCGCACGTTCTTCAGCGCAAACCCGTGACGCGGCGTTGTGAGTAGCCTCAGCCTCGACTCCGGAACGGGTTTGGAGAAGTGGCAAAATACGGCGCGCCCCCGGACCGCGTACGGGCATAACCTGGCCAACAGACGACGTGAACTGTTGTCACAAACCTGATAGCCTCGCGACATGGCTAAAGGAACACACGACTATTCTGACGACCCGCGCAATCGCGACATCCTGATTTCGGTTAACGGCGAACTCAAACCGCGCAGCGAAGCCGTGGTGTCGGTTTTTGACAGTGGATTCATTCTTGGCGACGGCGTTTGGGAGGGGTTGCGCGTGCACAATGGCCGCGTAGCGTTTCTCGAGCGGCACATGGAGCGTATTTTTCAAGGTGCCAAGGCCATTGATCTGGACATCGGGCTGTCCGCCGGGGAACTGGCAAGCCAAATCGATGCGGTACTCAATGCCAATGACATGAGCGACGGAGTTCATATCCGCCTCATGGTCAGTCGGGGCGTTAAAGCGACGCCCTATCAGGACCCGCGCGTCACTATCGGGCCGCCCACGATTGTGATTATTCCTGAATACAAAGAAGCGCTGCCGGAAACGCTTACACGAGGCATTTCGCTGTTTACAGTGCACGTTCGCCGCGGATATGCGGACGTTCAGGATCCGAAACTGAACAGCCACAGCAAGCTAAACTGCATTACGGCCTGCATTCAGGCGACCAAGGCCGGCGCAGACGAGGCGCTTATGCTCGATCCACACGGTTTTGTGGCTACGTGCAATTCCACCCACTTTTTTATTGTCCGACGGGGTGAGGTCTGGACCTCGACGGGCGACTACTGCCTGGGTGGCATCACCCGGGAAAACGTTCTGAAGCTGTGCGCTGCGAATCAGATACCCGGCTACCAGAAGAATTTCTCGCTCACAGACGTTTATGACGCGGACGAGGCGTTTGTGACGGGTACATTTGCCGGAGTTGCGCCTGTCACCGAGATCGATGGCCGGGTGATTGGCACCGGTGAGCGCGGACCCATGGTGGAGCGTCTCCAGCAACTGTACCTGGAGCTCCTGGCGTGCACCTAGCGATGTGGTCGGGGCCGCGGAATATTTCCACGGCCATGATGCGGGCATTTGAGAACCGCGACGACACGGTAGTGATGGACGAGCCGTTTTACGCCGCTTACCTGCACGATACGGGGCTTGATCACCCGATGGGCGCGCAAATCCTTGAGCATCATGAAACGGATTGGCGTCAGGTCATAGAATCGTGCACAGCGCCTCCTCCTGAAGGGATAGCGCTTGTCTATCAGAAACAGATGACCCATCACATGCTGCCGTCTTACGGCACAGACTGGATGAAACCATTGCGTCACTGTTTTCTATTGCGCGAACCGGCGCACGTTTTGATGTCGTACGAAAAAAAACGTCAGCAGCCAACGCTTGAAGATATTGGTTTAGCGCAACAAGTTCATTTGTTTAATGAGATAAGCGCGCTAACGACTGTCACGCCAATGGTTATTGACAGTGCAGACTTTTTGCAACAACCACGTGCATACCTTGAGCAGCTGTGTGCGTATGCAGGCGTACCGTTTGCAAAGAAAATGTTGTCCTGGCCAGCCGGAAAGCGTGACTCTGACGGCGTTTGGGCGGAGCACTGGTATAACCAGGTGTGGACATCAACAGGGTTTAAACCCGGCCGACAAACGGAAGTCACGTTACCGGCGCACTTGCAGGTGGTTTACGATCAGGCGTTACCTTTGTACGAAACGTTGTATCAGCAACGTCTGCAAATTGGATAATTTTTTCAAAGCGAACTACAATCGGTTTTGACACCCAAGACACGGATGACCGATGCGCTCAGGGACGAGCGTTTTCATTGTTTGCACTAGAGCGTTTTCAGAAACGCAATCAGATCGGCAGCCTCACTGCCGGTCAGTGCAAACTCTGGCATTTCATGTGTATCTTCTGAATCCCCTTGCGACGCGAGGTAGTGCGCGAGCACCTCTTCCAGTGTGCCTTTGCGGCCGTCATGAAAATACGGCGCGGTGTTTACAAGGTTGCGCAAGCCCGGCGTTTTAAAGGCGCCCGCGTCGAGATGATTGCCGCGACCAAAGTTTAGCCCTGTGCACTGTTCGCGACTGGCATCACTGTGCACGCCGAAGCAGTTAAACGGATCAAGCTTTGCCGCCTTAAGACCCAGTTCCCGGCCAACATCGAATTCGCCGTCCGCCGACAGGCCGGTATCAATGTTGTGAAATTCCTGATTCGTAAGCAGCGCGCCGTTGTGACAGCGAAGACAAGGGGTTCGTTCTTCGTTGGCATACAGCCTGGCGCCGCGCATTTCACTCTCGGAATACACCTTTGAGGCCGCTTTTTCACCCTCCTTCAGCAATAGTTCGACGAACTCATCGAATCGTGCTGGCGTGTGCTGAAGCGATTCTTCATAGGCGGCAAGGATTTTGCCGACAAAAGAAAAAGCGGCGTCCAGTCGCTCCCGTTTAGGTGGGCGTATGCGCATCCAGGCGGCTTTGCCTTCATCGGAGGCGTAAGGGCCGGCCCCGTCGTCGACGTTTTCGAGTAAGGAGGGCGTGAATCCGGTCAGCCGCGTAAATTCGGGGCGGTATTCCGAATGACTCAGTACGAACTTCAGTACGTCCACGCGCGTGTTGTCCATTTCTCCGGGAGTTTCGAGGGGAGACAGTGCCTGAGCCCATAACGTGTCACGTCTTCCGTCCCAGTAAAACCAGGTGGAGTGCGCGACACCGAGCAGAGCGGGCGCGTGTCGTTTGGTAGTGGCGGTTCCAAAACTCAAGACCTTACCATCGCCAAAGCCGTGCTCCGGACTGTGGCAGGTTGCGCATGAGACCGTACCGGTCTGACTGAGCCCGGGATCGAAGAACAGTTTCTCCCCCAGCGCTGCGGCATCAGCGTTGAGGCTAAGCCGGTTTGACGGATCGTTTTTCAACGGCGGCAGCGCGCTTAGCTGCAACGCTTTGAGCTGTGCGAGTTCTTCCGGCGTATAGGTAACGCCCGCCGGTGCTTCGGTCAGCGCCGGCTGCACGTTGAGTTCGAAATAGGCGTAGTCAGGTCCCGCGGCGTCGTTGATGTCAACACGCATGCGCCACTGTCCCCCCATATGAAATTTCATACCCTTAACTCGCATCAGGCCCGGCTGATCCATGGGAGTGGCCTTCGGAAAGGTAGCCATGCCGTGACCGTGACCCGGCATCGTGCCGCTGACTTTAATGCGTTGAGGGGTGAGCGGCTGTTCGTCAATGGTCATGACGTGGATGTCCCAGTAGTGCATCTGACCTGCCGGAACTGTTTCATAACTGTCATCGATGCGCAGCCGGTAGCGGGAGTTTCGCGTCTTCAGTTCAAGCCAGGGGGCCGGTGTTTCCACGCTGTTTTGTGCATTCGTGTTGGCGGCGCTGTCGTTGGTCCTGTCCTGCTGACAGCCAGTGAGTCCGACGATCAGTCCTAATGTAATGATTCTTAGAGCGATTTTAATCACGTCGATTCTCTTTACAGGTAATTGCGTTGCAGCATGGAGGGTGATTTTAAGTCCCTGAATACGCATCATAAAAACAATGGCACGCGATTTGCTACTAATAAGTAATAAAAAGAGTTACCCACCACGAGGTAAGCAACAATGTTAAAGCCAGGTATGTTCCGACAGGGACAGAAGTGGGCGGTGGCCGCGTTCTGCGTCGCCGTATTTTTCAGTGTACCAACATCGGCTGCGCCCGAAGATCCGCATGAAGGCGGGCAGTGGGGGCCTTTGATCGACTGGCCGCACATTGCGGTATCGGCGGCTAATCTGCCGGACGGCCGGGTGCTGACCTGGTCAGGCTCCGAGCGCGAAACGTGGCCTACGACGGAGCAA
Organism: uncultured Gammaproteobacteria bacterium; assembly: GCA_963922815.1. Taxonomy (GTDB): domain Bacteria; phylum Pseudomonadota; class Gammaproteobacteria; order Steroidobacterales; family SZUA-146; genus SZUA-146. Next base: position 7,472 of record CAWUKD010000026.1, on the reverse strand, counting down.
ACGTACAGCGCGACGTGGAATCCATCGAACAACGAATTCATCGAGGTCTTCCACGAAGGCCATAATATGTTTTGCGCGCACCTGGCGATGCTTGAAGACGGTCGCGTGTTTGTAAACGGCGGCCGCAATCAGACGAACAGCCCGTGGACCAGTCTGTTTGACTACCGGGACAACGACTGGGTGCAAATCGAAAATATGGCGTCCGGTGGACGCTGGTATCCCACCAGCGTGGCACTGGCCGACGGCGATGTATTTACCGCCATCGGTACGGCCTCGCTCGCGCAATACCCTGAACGATGGGATGCAGGAAGCGGCTGGCAGATTCAGAACGGCATTAATTTTAGCGACATGGTGCTCGACGACTATTTTACGTCCGGCTCGCACGGTGAGTCTCGCTGGTGGCCTCTGCTGCATGTTGCTCCGAACGGCAAGCTGTTTCATTCGGGCCCGACGCCGAAGATGCACTATATCGATACGACCGGAAACGGCAGTTACGAGCAGGAAGGTGGTGAGTTTTCCGACTGGTATCATAAGCATGGCACGACGATCATGTACGACGAGGGAAAAATTCTCACCGCTGGCGGATGGGTTGGTGGTACGAACGGAACGAGTACCAACAAATCGTTTACGGTAGATCTCAACGGCGTGGCACCCGACGTGCAGGTCATCGCGCCGATGATTTACGCGCGGAAATTCCAGAACGGCATCATGCTGCCCACCGGCGAAGTGCTGGTCGTTGGCGGTAACACGTCGGGTCAGAAATTCAGCGATAACGGTTCGGTATTGCCTCCCGAGCAGTGGGATCCTCAAACCGGACAGTGGCGCGAGCTTGCCGCGATGGCCGTTGGCCGTAACTATCACTCGATCGCGCTGCTGCTTACCGACGGGCGCGTGCTGGCCGCCGGCGGTGGATACTGTTCAAACTCGGTCGTGTGTAACAATGCCAGTCACCGTGACGGTCAGGTGTACTCACCTTCCTATCTGTTTAACGCGGACGACACGCTGGCCAGTCGCCCTGAAATTACATCGGGTCCCGGCAAAGTCAGCGGTGGAAACACCTACACGGTCAATGCCACGCCCGGCCTGAGCTATTTCAGTCTCATCAAGATGAGCTCAACGTCTCACGGCATGAACACAGACGTGCGCTTTTTAAGGATTCCGCACGACGAAACCAGTGCCGGCGTCTACGACATCACGACGCACAGCAATCAAAATGTGCTGACGCCAGGCTACTGGATGCTGTTTGGCGTGGATACTAACGGTGTTCCGTCCGAAGCGCATGTGATGCAGGTCAATGCGGCGGGGCTGCCCTGGATCAAACCCATTAACGACCAGGCCGACGTGCTGGGCACGAGCGTGGCTCTGCAAATTGTTGCCAACGACGCCGACAACGACCCTGTGACCTACAGTGCGACTGGTTTACCGCCAGGACTCAGTATTGATTCGGCGGGACTGATTTCAGGTTCGGTTCAAAGCGAGGGCACGTTTGCGGTAACGGTGACGGTCAGCGACAACGACGAGGGGTCCCGGGAGCGGTTTTTTAACTGGTCGGTACTCGGCGCCGGCGCCGGTTCGATTACGCGTGAATGGTGGAACGGCATTATCGGTGGCACCGTACCTGATCTGACCGGCAACCCGAATTTTCCGGATAATCCGTCCGGAACCGAGCTGATAACAGAGTTTCGTACGCCGCTGAACACGGCTGATCAGTACGGCTCCCGCATCCATGGATTCGTGATCCCTCCTGCCACAGGCGACTACACGTTCTGGATTTCGACGGACGACAACGGCGAGCTGTGGCTTAGCACTAACGACAAGGTCGACAACAGGCAGCTGATTGCCAACGTGCCGGGCTGGAGCGGGTCGCAGCAGTGGGACAAGTTTCCGGAGCAGCAGTCGGCACCTGTGTCACTGGTTGCTGGCCAGCGCTACTACATTGAAGCCCTGCAGGTTGAAGGCGGTGGCGGGGATCACGTCGAGGTGGCGTGGGCCACAAGTCCGGGCGGGACGCCGGACATTATCGAGGGTGTGCATCTGGCGCCCTACGTTGAAATTATCGATCCGCCGGCCAATCTGGAAGTCGGTATTGTGCCCAATGTGGGCAGCGACTGGATAACCGTGTCTCTGGCTCGTGATTACACGTCTATGGTCGTGGTGGCGACCGTGCAGTACATGGGCAATACGCAGCCCGCCGTGGCACGGGTACGCAATGCCGATGGCAACTCGTTCGAAGTGAAGGTTCAGAATCCTTCGGGTGCTGCTCTGAACGGCTATCGGGTTCAGTACGTGGTCTCCGAGGAAGGGCGTTTTGACCTCAATGGCACCAACTTTGAGGCCGTACGCTACGCCAGCGACGTGACCGACCACGCGTCCTCCTGGACGGCAACCATGCGCGCCTATCTGGGCGACTATGCGTCTCCTGTGGTGCTCGGTCAGGTTATGAGTGCCAATGACGACGGGTGGAGTGCGTTCTGGGCCTATGGAGATAGTCCTGAAAACCCGCCAAGTGCTACCAGTCTGCACACGGGCAAACATGTGGCCGAAGATCCCGATACCACGCGGCAAAGCGAGTTGATCGGTTACATGGTGTTCGAGGCGGGCTCCGGCGATACGGGTGATCTGACGTACCTCGCGGCGCTCGGAGCCGATACGGTCGAGGGCTTTGATGAAACCCCGGCCAGCTATGCGCTGGCGTCTCCGGCCAGTGCCGCGGTACTCAGCAGCGCCGCTATGGATGGCGCTAACGGCGGGTGGCCCGTACTGCTCGGCGCGGCGCCTTTTGCCAACTCATCAATTGCGTTGACCATTGACGAAGATCAGCTGGGAGATCCCGAGCGCAGCCACACCGCTGAACAGGTGGCGTATGTCGCGTTTTCTGGCGAGATTATTCCGGATGCGAATGTTGAACTGGTGGTGCCTGCCCCGTCATCGTCCGATGGCGTGATTGATTACGCGGTTCAGTCTAACGTTGACTACCTGCTGTACAAGTGGAATTTTGGTGATGGCTCGGCTGAAACCGTCTACACCGATAACCCGCAGATCAGTCACCTCTTTCCGGGACCAGGCCGCTACGTGGTGATCCTGACTATTCAAAACCCGTATACGCTCGAAGAGACTACGCAGACGTTTGTACAGCTCGTCCATGCGCCGCTGACGGCAAACCGGCCTGCGGTGTCCTCGACGCTTGTGATTCATGAAGACCAGCGACAAGTGTGGAACGTAAATCCTGACAATGATTCGGTTACCGTCATAGATGCATCAAGTCACATTCGTCTGGCGATTATTCCTGTGGGCAACAATCCGGCCAGTCTGGCGATTGCCCCTGACGGCAACCTGTGGGTCACCAACAAGGACGATGCCACGATTAGCGTCATCGACAGCACCATGCTGGCCGTTGTCGATACCTATTCTTTGCCGATTCACACGCAGCCTCACGGTATCGCCTTTAGCCCGACCGCCGATGCGGCCTACGTTGCGCTTGAGGCCAGCGGCGACGTGATGAAACTTGATCCTTTAACCGGAGCTGTTCTTGGCAGCGCCTTTGTGTCACCAAACGTGCGGCACGTAGCGGTCAGTGCGGACGGTCAGCAGCTGTTGCTGTCGCAGTTCATAACGCCGCCACTGCCAAATGAAGCCAGCGCGTCTCCGGTGGTCGAGGCTGGTGGTGTTTACTATGGCGGTCAGGTCCACAGTATTGACTCGGCGCTTGCGAACGGCGCGAGCCTGGTTCTGCGTCACAGTGACCGGGGAGTTTCGGAACACACAGGTCCGGGTGTGCCCAATTATCTGGGTCCCGCCGTCATTTCTCCGGACGGACTGTCCGCCTGGGTGCCTTCCAAGCAGGACAATATTCTTGCCGGTGAACTGCGCGGCGGTCAGGGTATGACCTTTGATCAAACGGTGCGCGCGGTTACTTCGAAGATTGACCTTGTGGCGGGTTCCGAGCAGTTTGCTTCCCGTATCGATCACGATAACGCCGGTTTAGGCTCGTACGGCGCGTTTGGTCCGTTCGGTGCGCACCTGTTTGTATCTTTGGAAGGAAACCGCGAGGTTGTGATCAACGACGCGTACGGCGCGGCCGAAATGTATCGCATTGACGTGGGTCGTGCTCCGCAGGGCCTGGCGGTATCCGAGAACGGCGATACGCTGTATGTACACAACTTCATGGATCGCAGCGTCAGCGTGTTCGATGTCAGCGATGTGATCCACCGGGGCGAGCTGAACGTCACCGAGCTTGAGCAGGTGACGACCGTGGACAACGAACAGCTGGACTCGCAAACCCTGCTTGGCAAGCAGCATTTTTACGATGCGCGCGACCCCAGACTGGCCGGTGATTCATACATGAGCTGTGCGTCCTGCCACAACGCGGGCAAGGAAGACGGGCGGGTCTGGGATTTTACCGGTGTTGGCGAAGGTTTGCGCAATACCATCACGCTGGCCGGGCGCAGCGGCATGCAACACGGCTTCCTGCACTGGAGCGCCAATTTTGATGAGCTGCAGGACTTTGAAGGCCAGATTCGCAACTTCGCAGGCGGAACCGGACTGATGGAGGATACCGATTTCGAGACCGGTACGCGCAGTGAACCCATGGGCGATCCCAAATCGGGGCTCAGCGCCGACCTGGATGCGCTGGCGGCCTACATGTCGTCATTAAGTACCGCTGACCCGAGTCCTGCGCGAAGTGCCGTGGTGGCGCTTAGCGCAGAAGCAGAGCTTGGTCGTCAGCAGTTTGTGCTGCTCGGATGCGACTCATGTCATACGCCTCCTCGCTACACGGACAGCGCGCTGGTTAATCTGCACGATGTCGGCACCTTGACCAGCGATTCGGGGCAGCGTCTTGACGGGCCGCTGGAGGGTATCGACACGCCTTCGCTGATCAGCGTCTGGCAATCGCCGCCGTATCTGCATGACGGCTCTGCGTTCGATCTTACCGAAGCCATCGCGGCACACGGTACCATTGCTACTACGGGCGAACAGCGTGATCAGCTGGCCGCGTACCTGCTTGAACTGGACGACCAGACGGCGACACTTCTGGATGATGACGCCGACGGTGTGTTTAATCATCTCGATAATTGTCTGTCCGTTGCCAATCCGGATCAGCTGGATACGAATGGCGACGGATTCGGCAATGTATGCGACGCCGACCTGAATAATGACTGCGTGATTAACTTCCTGGACCTGAACCTGCTACAGGCCAGCTTTCTGGCGACCGGGCAGCAGGACGCTGACCTGAACGCGGATGGTGTGGTTAACTTCATCGACATCTCGCAAATTGCCGGCGTTTTTCTCGGTGAGCCGGGTCCAAGTGGCCTGGCTGACTGTGCGGTTGACTGATAAACAAAGCCTGACCGGCGTTTGAAAAGATTCAGAGGCTGCAAAGGGAGTCCCAGGTTCAGACTGAACTCATCGCAGAGTTAATCGATGCGTGAGTATGTCAGCAGGATGAAACAGGTACAGGTACAAAAAAGCCGCCGTAACAGGCGGCTTTTTTCGCAATGCAAACGGCGGGTCAGGCCGCCAGCTTGCGTGCCCGTCTCTGAATCAGATCGGTCCAGTTATCGGCTGACTGAATTTGAGCGTACATGGCGGCGAGCTGTCCGGTAGTGTGCAGGTCAAACACGGTGTCCTTGTCGAGAGCGCTGAGTTTCTCGCCGTTAATTCCGACATAGTTTGAAACGACTTCCGGGTTTTCCGCATTGGGCGGCGTGTGCGTGACGTGCTGTGCGCTCAGCAGGTCGAGTTCCACGAGGCGTTTGCAGAATTCTTCTGTACGTTTGCGCTCGCTGATGTAACGTGCCGCAAACTCCGTCATCTTTTCCGTATGCTCCGACAGCTCGTCACCATCAAAAAAAGGAAATTTAGGCTGGTCGCTGACAGTCTTGGCGGCCCGGTCAATGACAACGGCTAACTGGTCTTCGCCGTGTTGGGCAAAGGCGAAAGGATAGGCACGCAGATAAGCCGGAATGTAAGTGTGGGGCAGCCATTGATCATTATGGTCAAGGAAAAGGTTGTCGTCCTCGACGACCCCGACTATGGCCAAAGGCACCGGCTGTTCAAGGCTGGTGAAAATGATCGGATAGTCTCTCTGAGCGGTGGTAAATTCGGTCAGCGTAATCGGGATGGCGCGAGCGTTTCGGGTGTTGGCAAACGGCGCTTCTACCGGTGATACGCCCAGGCCCATGTGGTCCTCGCGAGCCAGCATTTCGGGCTGCTCGTAAAGGAATAATTTGCCTTCAACAATGCCGCGTTTGATTTCAGTCATGGGTCGCTCAAATTTCGGTTATCGGGGACGAAAGGCTAGCATAATCACCCGCAATTTAGAACGTTCAGCGGGTTGCCGTGAGTTCCCATGCAAGCGGTAAATCATGCTTTTCAAGCGTCATGGGCACGCACCGGACGGATCGACACCCGAGCTCTTCAAGACGTTCGGTGATTGCTTCCATCGTATCAGCGCTGCTCGCCGCCCGGCGCATATGTTCCAGACGCAATACGTTGCGCTCGACATCGGCTTCCATGGCCGTCAGCCAGTCCGTGATGTCGCTTTGTGCGTATCTGGCGCGCTGCTCATACAGCTGACGAAAACCGGTATATAAATGAAAGTGAATTCCGGTCGGAAATGTTTCGCAGGCATTCGAGACAATTTTTTCGGCGGGGATAAATTCTTCCACAGCCTGCCCCAGTTTCGCCTGATTGCCAGAGTAGGTCGCGCGGGTCAGCGACAGGGCTTTGCCAATAAAGCGGCTGGAAACGACTGAACGGGCGTGTTCAAGGTGCTGTTTGTTGCGAGAATCAATATAACCGTCTTCGTAGTGACACAGAATCAGCAGATGGCCTTTGGGTGCCAGCACGCGCGCGGCTTCCTCGAAGGCTTTGGGCCCTGCGTACTCAACGCCAAACTGGCTGCAGACCGCACTGAACTGTCCGTTTTGATAGGGCAGCGAGTCCGCTGAACAGGCTGTCGTCGTTACGCCGGGTATACGCTGCCGCATCAGCGCCAGTGCCTCCGGAGAGATGTCGGCGCCGTAAAGGCGGTGAGAGTGCTGTTTCGGTAAATGAGCAAACACAGAGCCGGCACCGCACGCCAGGTCTACGATGTCTCCCGGTTCCAGCCGGGCGAATTTCTGTGCCCACCAGTTTGAGAGCTCGGGGCTGCTGCTGCCACCGGCTCCAACGAAGACCTCGCCTTCAGCGCCGTCGTTATTCCAGTAGTCGTTCCACTGATTGCTGTCATCTGTTGCTGTCATGGGGTAAGTGTAACGCAAAAAAAAACGGCGGGCCTAAGCCCGCCGTTCTCTTTCTTGCGTAATCCCGAAAGATTACTTGTACTGCTAATCCCTAAGGACTTAGAACGTTGCTGAACCGCGCAGGAAGAACGTGCGGCCAAATACGTCGTAAGTAGCAGGGAAGGTATTAGCCTGCTCCTGGTTGTCACCGATGATTGGTGGATCGGTGTCCAGAAGGTTGTCAATACC
>CAWUKD010000025.1:0-30620 GCA_963922815.1 uncultured Gammaproteobacteria bacterium | reverse complement strand
TGCAACCATCTCGTCATCGAGCATCGGGTATTTAACGGTTACGCCGGCCAGTGAGCACATACGATTGACTTTGCGCAGGTCATTGTCGGCCAGTGTGAATTTGTGATCCATAAACAACAGTCGTTCGAGCTGATCCGGAATGCCTTCCTGCCAGTACTCGGCCCGCAACAACCGGCGTGGTTCATCCGGGTCAACCGTGCTCAGAAAGTCCTGAGAGAAAACGGCGTCGGCGCCCATCAAATGCAGCAGGTTGTAGTTTTGCGTACGCTCCGGCATGTCCATGCTGGCTTGTTCAATATAGCGTCGCACCTTGTGCTGGAAACCGCTGGATCTTTTTCTGACGCTGTTGCGAAAGAAGAACGGCCGCATGACATGCCGGTCTATGAAGCCAGGCATGTGGTCGTAGTAGCTGAACAGTTTTTGTGTGGCATAGCGTTCATTGCCACCAAACAGTTCGTCACCGCCATCGCCGGCGAGTAGGGTATCGACGCCGGCTTCCTTCGCCATTCGTGCGCAGACCAGGGTAGGTACCGCTGAGGAGTTGCCGAAAGGTTCGTCATACGCTTTGGCGACTTCCGGTATTGCATTTCGCACGTCGTCGGGCGTGATGTAATAGGAGGTGAGGTTCAGGCCAAAATGATCGGCCGCAAGTCTTGCGTACTCCAGTTCATCGTAGCCCTCCTGGGCGAACCCGATCGTGAATACATTGGCCTTGCCGCTGCGCTGCTGCTGCAGCAATCCGCTTACGGTTGAGCTATCCAGGCCGCCGCTAAGAAAGGCGCCGGACGCGTTTGAGTCTGCGGCACGATCAATTGCCGAGCCAAGCGTGTTAAGAAGCTTCCCTTCGAGCTGATGTTTTCCGGCACGGGTGTAGTCGGGCATCCAGTACCGTGACAGCGAAGCTGTTCCGTTTTCGACAACCAGCATGTGGCCTGGTTGCAGTTTGCTGACGTCTTTAAAGATGGTGCGTGGGCTGGGGATCATGTGAAAGTAGATATAGTTATAAATACTTTGGTGATCCAGTCCTTTTGCCGTCTGGGGATGTGCATAGACCGACGTTGCCGTAGATCCAAATACCACGCTGTTGTCGCTGACTGAATACGCCATCGGCTGAGTGCCCGTACGGTCGATGACCAGAACCGTTCGCGAGCGCTTGAGGTCTACAATGGCGATGGCGAAGGTCCCGGAAATGTGTTTCACAAAGTCCAGACCGTGCGTGTCATAGAGCCCGCCTGTCGCCGCCGCTATGGACTCGGGCTCGGCGAGTTTTGCAAACCGGGGAGCTCCGTCAACCAGAACGAGCAGGGAGTCCGACCGGTGCAGTGAACCGCGGGTCATTGCCCGGGATCCACCCGCGAAACCTGTACCGCGGGCTTCTTCCTGAATCTGGTCGTGAGGCGGAAGCAGTCGCTGCATTGACTGAAGTACGCCTTCGTCCGTCCCGTGTTTGTCTGTTGGGTGGCTCCAGCCACAAATTCCGGTCATGTTGAGTCCTTACTGACAACCTGATGATTGGGTTCTTAACGTCCGGATATGACGTAATCCGGCGATTATACGCGACCTCACGGTCAGTTGGGCGTGCGACAGGTCGCACTTACAGCGTCCGCAGGCGCGCCCCCAACTCTCTGTTTTCATCTGCCCGGATCGCCCTTTCAGGTAATCCAGCATCCCGGTTATTCGGCGGGAGTCTCTATCGTGAATCCAGGGACGGCCGACCGGCTGACTACCAGCCTGGGGGCCTGGCTCGATATTGATAGCTGCCATGAGCCCCAGGTCCAGAACGTAATGCTGTCAGTGGTAACCGCTCCGAGCCTCTTGTGCGCATTGATCGACGGAAGATTGAAGGCGTCGATGCGACTCATGGTCCAGCGTATGTCCTTCTCGCGCATCCAGGAGAATGCGTGATTCCAAAGGTGCAGGAACGTACGGCCAAGACGATATTCGGGATGGACAAACACATCGAAATCCCAGGCGGTATGTTTTACCGGCAGCGGCTGGAAACGACAGCGGACGGTATCTTCAATAAATTCGCCCTGAGGTTTGAGCCACAGGCAGGCCAGAGCCTTATCGTCGTCAAAGGCAACGAAACAAATTGATCCCTGCGCATAGCGAGCGTTGATCGCCGGCCTTGGCCGGGGAAACCAGTCGTCGTTGTACTGTTCCTGTTCAACCAGGGTGATTTTGAGCGAGTGCGGTCGCTGGCGCTTTGGCTCGGGTGGTACCGGCTGCGCGACCAGGTTGTATTTGACGACGTTCAGTCCAAGAGGAAGTCGCGACAGCGCGCGCTGTGTCAGATAGAGCAGTGCCGTGGTCAGTCCAAAATCCTTGAAAGGCTGCGTCAGTTTTTTCCAGTAACGACTAGCCACGGTAGGCATTGACCTCTGAATAGAAGTGCCCTGATGCGTGTTGAGCGAACGCCACGGAACGCCGCCCGTTGTTCGAAATCATGAGGGTTCCTGTGTTATGTCCTGTCATGGAGCGGGTCATGGATCAATCCTGTTTTCGGTACGATAAAGAGGGTAGGGACTGCGGTGAGCTATTGGCTTCCGCATCGGGCATGGAATTCATCATTCTTTACCGTCTGTTCTGCGACTTTCTATTGGCCAAGCCTAATTTATAAACTCATTAAAAACAGCATATTATAGCAATTAATTAGAAACAGCTATAGCACCGTTTTCCGCGCTGTGACGTGATTCCGTACAAAAGACCATGGCATGGATTAAAATGTCGGTAAGTGTTGGGATATAAACGATAAAAACGTGGTCTCAATGAGCGTATCCGGATACCGGGCGCAATTAAACAATACCGAGAGAATTAACTGAATGACAAAACGAACTTTTGCCCTCAACGTCGCGTTTCGCACCGTAACGCGAGTAGCAGCCTGCATCACCGTAGGGCTGATGTCTGCGGCTGCCTGGGCGCAAATGGATCCGAGTTGCGGTAGCTTGCGTAACGGCTATGGACCATTCGATTATTCGAATCCGACGCATTATCGCACCAAGCTCAAAATCGTAGAAGTGAATCATTATGATCGAGGAGTAGAAAGCTTGCGCGGGCACGCCCGAAAGCCTGAACAGCTCGCGGGTGATCTGGACTATACGCTGCGTGCGTTTCCGAACCATCACAAAGCGCTTTACTCGGTGGTCAAATACGATTTGAGCGACGACCCGCGACATCGTGGGCCGCTGCTTAAAACACCTGAGTGCTATTTCCAGCGGGCTATGACCTTCCAGCCGAAAGACGGCAAGGTTCGCCTTATTTACGGACTCTACAAAGCGCGTAAGAACAATCTGGAAGAAGCGAAGGGACATTTTTCGGAAGCCGAGCGGCTGATGCCTAATTCTGCCGAAGTCCAGTACAACATCGGACTCGTGCTGGCGAAAAACGGCGAGTACGACGACGCGTACCGACATGCGGTAAAAGCCTACGATCTTGGATACCCCTTGCCCGGTCTGCGTAATATTCTGCGACGCGCCGGCAAGTGGCCTTCAAAGAACCACTAAACGCCGGCCCTTATCGCAACTGCCTGACTACCCCGGATTCCATGTGATGCTGACATCAGTTGGATACAGCGCACAGTTGACCCCTTTTTCTTGTTTTACCTGTTGGAATACTTATGACTGATACGACCACTTCTTCCACGCTCACGTCTGTTCGTGACATTCTGGTTCAGACGCTGCAGCTCCCGGATGGAGACGCTCTTACGGAAGACACCGAACTGCTCGGAAACATTCCCGAAATTGATTCAATGGCGGTGGTTACCATTTTGACCGCTCTGGAAGAGCAATATGATTTCTTTATCGACGACAGCGAAATCAGTGCCGAGACCTTTGAGACGCTCGGTACTCTGGTAGAGTTCGTCGACCGCAAGTGCAGCGAATAACCCATTCGTGGCGCCACGTCCACACGTAAAACCGCAGTTTATCAAGGCACGATCGGGGCACCTGTTCGTGTCCGTGCGGCGCCCTGCCCATGACGACACGTCCAGCGTGGTACTGCTGCTCCCTCCGTTCGCCGAAGAAATGAATAAATCTCGTCGCCTGCTAACGCTGCAGGCGCAGACGTTGTGTGAAGCCGGGTTTGCCGTCGCTGTCTTCGATTTTTATGGCACGGGCGATTCTGAAGGAGACTTTGGCGATGCGTCGATTGTGCGCTGGCAGAACGACTGCGAAGACGTGCTCGGGTTTCTGGCGGCCGAAGGCTTTACCGAGTGCGTTCCGCTTTGCATACGCTTTGGCGCGTTGATGTTGAACCATGTGCTCAACGTTTCCCCTCTGCGCATTACGCATGCGATTCTGTGGCAGCCTGTTACGTCGGGTGCACAGTCACTTGGTCAGTTCTTACGGCTGCAGTCCGCCGCGAATATGATGAGCAGCGAAAGCGGGCCCAGTGTCGGAGACATGCAGAACACTCTGAAGGCCGGTGAGTCGATTGAAGTGGCCGGCTATACGATTTCACCGGACCTGTTTCTCGAGTCACAGGGGTTGAAGCTGGATGCGCTGGAAGCGACCAGGCTTGAACGGATCGACTGGTTCGCGATCGCAGGGTCAGCCGATGCGCCACTGCCCGTCGCGGCGACTCGTCAGTCTTCGAAGTGGGTGGAGCAGGGTTTGACGGTGCGCACGAAGATTATCGAGGGCGCCCAGTTCTGGGCTGCAACCGAACTCGTGGTCGTTCCGGAACTGGTAGCGCGCACCACGGCGGCAGTGACCAACGGTGCGCATCAGGCCCATCAAAAGGCGCGCGCGCAATGATCTTCTTTTGGCACATAGTAACGTCATCTCTGGCTCTGGTAGCACGACATGTGGCGTGAAAAAGCACTGGTGTTTCCGTGCGAAGGTGAGCAACTTTCGGCCATTTTGCATACGGCAGAACGTCCATCCGGAAAGGGCATTTTGCTCGTAGTGGGTGGACCAAATTACCGGGCAGGCAGTCACCGCCAGTTCGTTGATTTTGCCAGATCCATGGCTTCTGAAGGCACTGCAGTTTTGCGCTTTGACTACCGTGGCATGGGTGACAGTGCCGGTCCGTATCTGGATTTCGAGCAGGTATCGAAGGACCTGGACGCGGCTCTGACGCTGCTTCTGCAAGAGGTTCCCGAGCTTGACGATATCTGTGTCTTTGGCTTGTGTGACGCGGCGTCTTCGGCACTGATGTTTTCGGCCTACGACTCACGCGTCAATCGTCTGCTGCTGTTAAATCCGTGGGTGCGTAGCGAACAGACCGAAGCCAAGGCTGCCATCAAGCACTATTACGGTAAGCGACTGTTGTCGGCGGATTTTTGGCGCAAACTGTTTTCGGGTGAAGTCAGGGTCATGGCCTCGATTCGAGATGTGCTTCGCAAGCTGTGGCTGAGTCGCAAGTCGGCCGTTTCTGCGAAGTCTTCGTCAGCGGCGTCTTCGACGGATTTTCGCCAGCAAATGCTGGCCGGAGCGAAGCAGTTCAAAGGCAGTGTGCTACTGGTACTGTCCGGCAACGACTTCACTGCGAACGAATTTGAACAGTTGGTCACCGAGTCGGGCGACTGGACTGAATGCGTGGACCGCTGGACAACGGTACGCGTTCCGGACGCCAATCACACGTTCGCACGCAGCGACTGGAAGCGAAAGGTGGTGGAACACGCCAGTGAGTGGATGAACGCATCATGAAGCGCGTGCTGCTGATAGCGTTTCACTATCCGCCGGTGAAAGGCAGTAGCGGGCTGCAACGCACGCTGCGCTATTCGGCGTATCTGCACCAGCACGGCTGGCAGGCAGAAGTACTGACCGTGAAGCCTTTGGCCTATGCCAAAACAGGTGATGACGAGATGGGCGATATTCCCGATCATGTACCTGTGCATCGTGCGTGGGCGTTGAACGCGCGCAAACATCTGTCTGTGTTCGGTCGATACCCGGGTGCGCTTGCAAAGCCAGACCCCTGGATGAGCTGGCAGCTTGATGGCGTCAGAAAAGGGCGAAAACTGCTGCGTGAAAAGTCGTTCGACGCGATCTGGTCGACCTACCCGATTGTGACGGCGCATCGTATCGGCAGTATTCTGGCCAAAGAATCGGGGCTTCCCTGGGTTGCCGATTTTCGTGACCTCATGGCCTGTGAAGACTGGCCCCAAGACGAGGAAGAGCGGGAGTCGCTCATGCAGTTCCAGCGGGAAATTGTGGACAGAGCAGCAAAGTGTGTACTCACGACGCCGGGGGCTCAGCGTCACTATCAGTCCATGTACCCCGACGTGGCGCCGGAAACGTTTACCTGTTTGCCTAACGGGTATCACGAACCTTCATTTGATGCGGCCGTGCAGGCCAGCAGCCTGTCATCTGGTGGCGCGGATTCCGAGAATCGGTTTGTACTTCTGCACGCCGGTATTTTGTACCCGTCGGAGCGTGATCCGGGGCCGTTTTTTAATGCGCTGGCAGTGCTGAAGACCAACGGCGTGATTAACGCGAACAATTTTCTGGTGCGCCTCAGGGCGACCGGACATGATGATTACTACCGCCCCATTCTGGAAGACGCAGGCGTGAGTGATCTGGTCGAGCTGGCACCTGCGCTGCCCTACAAAGATATATTGACCGAAATGATGGCGAGTTCCGGGCTCCTGATTTTTCAGGCGGCTAATTGTAACGAACAGATTCCAGCGAAACTGTATGAGTATTTTCGTGCAGGAAAACCGATCGTGGCGTTAACGGATGCGGCCGGCGACACAGCGGCTACCATTCGGGAAGAGGGTGCCGGCGTTATTGCACAGCTGGATGATCGGGACAATATCGTGGAAACGCTGACTCAGTTTTTTGATAACGCTCGAAACGGTACGGTACCAACGATGAGTAAAGAGCATGTGTTGAAGTATTCACGCGAACAGCAAACCGGTGAGTTTGCGCACCTGCTCGATTCGGTAACCGCAAACTGACGCGTCTTTTTGACGCTGAGTTTTTGCACGAAAAAGCTGGTAATTGGCGTGTACAAAGCCACTTGGCGGGTGCATCCTGTGTTGGCTCTGTCCCTTCGGCTTGCAGCCTAAAAGCTACACTCTTTGCGTGAAAACATGTCTCCGATCCGCGACGTTTGTTTGCTTGAAATCGAACCGGCACTCTTGCGACAGCCTGAAGGGATACGACCACTGTTTGCTACTACATTGCAACGAATTGTCGATGCACATTTGTCATAACTTTTGGGACACAGGGAACGTGATCAATGTCACATTCTGGAACGAACCCGGAGCGCATACTCCGGACTGTAGTTGACAAAGGCTCACCCGTTGAAAGGCGGGGTCGCAAAGCTTCCGGTCTAAGGAACACACAGTTTGTAACTGGTTCTACGACAGCGGGGTTACCAATGATGAAAACTTTGAACACGGATGTTCGAAGTTGACGACCGCTCTTGCAGCGCGTGCATTTTCAGTGGCACATTTGCAAGGTGCGGCGCATCTGCTGCGACAGAGTCATTTGATCAGTCCTTACGCATACAACGCTGAGATCGAATGATAATGCACACGCTGAAGAAGTTTTTCTCTACCGTCATTGTTTCAATGACACTGGCAATGGCAGTCTTCGCCAATGCCGACCTGGCAAGCAACCTGCAGCCCGGTCAGTGGTACGAAATCCCCGGCTCCAAACTTGAAACTCTCAATCCGTGTCCTGGCGATAACTGCAATTATTCCGGGCCGAATCAGGGATTCTTCGGAATTATGGACGCATGGAGCGGTGGCGCATTTGATTCGGTGCAAAACCGCCTGATTGTGTGGGGTGGCGGCCACCAGTCCTATTACGGCAACGACATGTACGGTTTTGATCTTGACACCGAGTCATGGTCGCAAATCATGCCGCCGTCGCCTTATTCGGCGACGCTCGCCATGGAGTCTGCAGGGCTCTATCCCGATGGTCGTCCGGTATCACGGCACACCTACAACAGTACGGTATTCATCGAGTCGCAGAACGCGTTTCTGGCGGCCGGCGCCTATGCCAAGAGCCCCAGTGGCTCCAGTGGCGATGCCAAATTCTGGAAGCTGGATTTTGATAACTCAAATCTCGAGTGGACGCGCGGCGCCGACGGCGACTCGAATGGCAGCATGGTGGTCGGCTATGCGGCCTACAATCGCGTAACAGATACGGTGTATTACCACCGTTCGATGGGTGGCCGGATGTACAAGTACAAGCCGGGTTCCAACTCACACACCTACCTGACCCAAAAAGCGCTGCAGATTTACGCGACTCCTGCCATAGATACGGCACGTAACAAAATGCTGGTACTGGGCGGTTCAGGTACGCAGGCAATGTACTGGGATCTGAACCCGTCAACACCCGTCTATCAGAACCTCCTGAATAATTCGACCTTTACCGGAAGCGGCGGACTTGAGCTTGCCAACTCCAGTCAGATGGGCCTTGACTATGATCCGGTAAACGACAACTACATTGCCTGGACCGGCGGCAAGACCGTTTACCTCATTGATGCTCAGACGCTGTCTGTTACCAAGACCACCCCGCCGGGTTCAGCCTCACCGGGATCACCTAGCAGCAACGGAACGTACGGACGTTTTCGCTACGCGCCTTCTATCGGCGCCTTTGTGTTGGCGAATGCCACCAACCGGAATGTATTCGTTTACAAACCCACTGGCGGCGATGCACCGCCGCCTCCCTCGGTTCCCACCGTCAACCTGTCGGTTAATAACGGCGAGGTGAGCAGTGGATCGAACGTAACGCTGTCCTGGAATAGTACGAACGCCAACAGCTGCGTTGCCAGCGGTGGATGGTCAGGTAGCAAGAGCACCTCGGGCAATGAAATTCAAACCAACCTGGTGGTCGACACCACGTTCAATCTGACCTGTTCCGGTGCCGGTGGAGATGCCAGCGATTCGGTAGACGTCACGGTCACCGGCGGCGAAGAGCCTCCGCCACCTCCGCCTCCACCACCGGGGGCGAGCAACTGGGAAGCGCGTTCAACGGCGGCCGGCGTTCTGATGGCCACGCGATTTGATTCCGCCAGTGAAGTGAACAACTGGGTTCAGACCGACAGCACTCAGGATCATGTGAGCTGGGAGCAGAATAACGTTGCTTCCGGAAACGGCGCTCTGCGCATGGATATTCTCAAGACGGACGGCGCAGCGTCTGGTAGCTGGCGTCGCTGGCTGTCCAATGACAAGCGTGAGTTTACTCAGGGAGACGAGTTCTATGTTTCCTACCGACAGTATTTTCCGTCTTATTTTGTGACGCATCGATTCAAGAACGGCGGCGGCTGGAAGCAGTCGATTATCAGTCGCAACGCGTCCCAAATGAACGGCGAGAGCGTACCCGGAGAGACCGGCTCAAACCAGCTTAACGAAATCGTACTGGTAAACGGCGGATATCGTGGTTTGGTCCAGGGTTACAATCGCAACACCAATGGCGCTTATCCGGGCTTCCAGGTCGGCGCGTCAACGGCGTGTTCCGGCAGTGATTTTATCTATCAGAATGCCGTTGATCGCGGCCCGCAAAACGTCGGTTCCGCCTGCGAAAATGACCGCGCTCGATACGGCGGTTTGTATTCTTACGGAGCGAACACCGGGGTTCCCGATCCGCTGACCGGCGCGTTTACCTATCAGCAGAACGAATGGCTGTCGTTCAAGGTCTGGGTAAAGCTTGGAAGTCAGGGCACAGGAACAGCTAACTCGGCGGTGAAAGTCTGGGCGGCGCGTGAAGGCGAGGAATGGGATCTAATTGTCGATCGGAGCAACCTTGATCTTGGTGCGGGACCACCACACAACACGTTATGGCTGTTGCCATACGATACTGGCAAGACGGCCGATTCGACTCGCCAGGATACCTATACGCTTTACGACGAAGTCATTGTTTCACTCAACGACATTGCGCCTCCGGGCGTCGATGGTGGCGGCGATGTGCCACCCACCGTGCAGCTAACCGCAAGCTCGCAGTCGGTTCTGCCGGGTGGTTCGGTACAGCTCAACTGGACGTCAAGTGACGCCGATACCTGTACCGCCAGCGGTGACTGGTCCGGTAGCAAGTCTACCAGCGGCAGTCAGACGGTAGGGCCGATCGCGTCGGACCAGACGTACATACTGTCGTGTAGCAATGACGCAGGTTCGCGAAGCGACGAAGTGAATGTTACGGTCGATCAGCCGGTGAGCTACACCATATCCCAGAGCTCTAATGCCAATCACGACGACTCGTTTGCACTGGATGGTGCGACCGTGTCGGGATCAATGTACGCGTATCTGACACCGGAAACGAACGTGGACGAGGTGCGCTTTTTCCTCGACAACGTGAATGCAACGGGTGCTCCGGACGACGTCGAGCTGGTGGCCCCGTTTGATTTTCTGTACAGCGGCAGCCTTGGTTTCGATACCACTCAGCTTGCGAACGGGACGCACACGCTCACCGCCGAAATCGTTCCTCTCAACGGCGCGACCCAGTTGACAACCGTGAGTTTTAACGTCTCCAACCAGATCATTGTACCGTCACCCGAAGTCACGTTTACCGCGAATCCGGTCAACGTAGACTATGAAGGATTTACTACGCTCAGCTGGCAATCGACATCGGCGGATACCTGCGTTGCCAGCGGCGACTGGTCGGGGGCCAGGCCGGCCAACGGCAGTGAGTCGATCGGGCCTCTGCAAAGCACACAGACGTTTTTTTTGAGCTGCTCCGGGGCGGGCGGGACCGAGAGTAAGACTGTGACCGTTCTTGTCGCGCCACCAGAGCCTCCACAATTAACGTTAAATGCCTTGCCCACCTCAATTGATTACAACGGGTCGACAACGGTCGTCTGGAGCGCTCTGAATGCGTCGACCTGTACGGCGTCCGGAAACTGGTCCGGCACTCGCAGTACGGCCGGTAGTGAAACCGTCGGCGGACTGCAGTCTGATGCGGTATTTACCCTCAATTGTTCCGGCCCCGGAGGGTCTGTACAGCAGTCGGCAAACGTCACTGTTGCCCCCGTTCCGGCTCCGTCAGTAACGCTCACGGCAAGCCCGTCTACCGTCCCATTTGACTCGTCGACAACACTTTCGTGGTCGTCCCAGAACGCTCAAAGTTGTACGGCTTCCGGCGGTTGGTCTGGTGCGCGTTCTACCTCTGGTTCAACGACTGTAGGTCCGTTGCAAACGGGAACAACGTTTGTTTTGAGCTGTACCGGTACCGGTGGTACCGGAACCGACCAGGTAAACGTCAATGTTCAGGCAGCACCCCTACCGACGATCAATTTTGAAGTGGCGCCTTCGAGCGTAGAATTCAACGGTATTTCTGTGGCTACGTGGACCACTACGAATGCCAGCGGATGTTTTGCCTCCGGTGACTGGTCAGGTTCTCGCGGACCTTCGGGTATGCAGTCGTTCGGTCAGCTGCAGGCCGATATCTCGCTCACGCTGACGTGCACGGGCCCGGGCGGAACCGTCAACGATACAAAAACCGTTACTGTTGCTCCAGCGGCTTTACCGGAAATCTCCATGTCCATTAATCCGGGCGTCGTTGATTACAACGGTGCCGCGCAAATTTCGTGGAACGTGACTAACGCGCAAAACTGTGTGGCCAGTGGTGCCTGGAGTGGAGCGCGCAGCCTGTCGGGAATCGAAACCGTTGGGCCTCTGCAACAGGATGCAAGCTACACCCTGAACTGTACCGGTATCGGGGGAACCGACTCGGAAACGGTCAGCGTTCAGGTCAATCCCGCTGTGCCTACGGTAAACCTTACGGCTGCTCCGCTGTCGGTTGCGTTTAACAGCTCAACCAGTCTGAGCTGGATCAGTGAGCATGCTGATACGTGTACGGCAAGTGGCGCATGGTCGGGTAGCGTTGGCACCTCGGGGTTGTCCGTTTCCAGTGGTGCGCTTACCGCAGACAGTACCTTCACGGTAACGTGTTCCGGACCTGGCGGATCGGCCAGCGACAGCGTTAACGTTACCGTTGCGGATGCGGGCTCCCCGTCAGTAAGCATGCTCGCCTCACCGTCATCGGTGACATCGGGCGGAACGACCAACCTGATCTGGACTTCGGGAAACACCGATTCCTGCAGTGCGTCCGGCGATTGGTCAGGCGCTTTGGCGACCGCGGGCAATCAGCAGGTTGGTCCGCTGACCAGCGACAGCACGTTTGTCATTAATTGCACGGGTCCTGGCGGTGATGCCAGTCAGACCGTTACCGTGCCGATCAATACCGCCACGCCGACCGTCACGATTTCGGCCGCACCAACTACCGTTGACTATGACGGCGCTACGGTGCTCACCTGGACGACTCAAAACGCAACCAGCTGCGAAGCGTTTGGTAGTTGGTCTGGTGTAAAGGCCCTGAACGGCTCGCTCTCGGTCGGCAATTTAACCAGCGACAGTTCGTTCGCACTCTTCTGTGAGGGAGAGGGTGGTTCGGGCAGTGATCTGGTAACCGTAAGCGTTGGCGACGCCCCGTCACCACAGGTCACTCTGTCGGCTGATCAGAATTCTGTGGACTACGGTGGTGTTGTTACGCTGACCTGGTCTGCTCAAAACGCGGCGACGTGTGAAGCCTTTGGTGGCTGGTCGGGTGCGCGCGCGCTATCCGGATCCGAGCAAGTGGGCCCGGTCACATCAGGCGGCGAGTATGTGCTCGTATGTTCAGGAGCAGGCGGTCAGGATGATTCCACGGTGCTTGTTGATGTGATCATTGCGACGCCAGCGGTGTCGATGACGGCTGCGCCAGCGCAGATCGGTTTCGAGGGCAGCACGACGCTTACCTGGAGTTCGACAGGAGCAGACAGCTGCGAAGCGCTCGGCGCATGGTCGGGCAGCAAAGCGACTTCAGGTAGCGAACAGATCAACAGCCTGACGAATGATTCCGATTTTATTCTGCTGTGTACTGGCCCGGGTGGCGAGGCCAATACGACGGCATCGGTTGCGGTGGAGTCAGCCCCTGCGCCATCCATCGATTTGTTTGCGGCGCCTCAGGTAGTGGCTTACGGAGATTCTGTGACGCTGAGCTGGACCACGGAGAATGCAACGAGTTGCGAGGCCTTTGGTGGCTGGTCAGGTCCTCAGGATATCGAAGGCACGCAGGTGGTGTTCGATCTGCAGAACAACACAAGCTTTACATTGCTGTGTACCGGGCCGGGTGGTGACTTTGTTGAAACCGCGAGCGTTGAAGTCAGTGATGCTCCGGCGCCATCAATTAACTTCAACATAGAGCCTGGATTTATCAGCTATGGCGGCTCGGCAGTTCTGAACTGGTCTGTTGAAAGTGCCGACAACTGTGTTGCATCGGGCGACTGGACAGGCAACAAATCGCTCGAAGGCACTGAAACCGTAGACAACCTGTTTAACTCGGCTAACTTTAGCCTGACCTGTACCGGACCGGGCGGTGGTTCGAGTGTTTCGGTGAGCGCAAACGTCGCCGAACTTGCGGAAATGGCACTTCAGGATTTCGAAGATACGGCGCTGAACACCGATCCGGTTGGCTGGTTCGATACCGGGGCCGGCTTCCTGCAGAGCTCAGATCAGTCTGCGTTCAAGGTGCAGTCCGTCGCTGGTTCGAACGCGCTGACTCTGACCGCAATTCAGGGTGTTGACCTTCATTCACACTACGTTCTTAACAATGCGTTCAGCTGGCAGGACTACCGGTATTCCGGCCGGGTCCGGATCGATAATTATGAAGACAAGGTAGGCGTTACCTTCTTGTCGCAAATGCCGCAAAGCGGTCGCTACTATCGACTGGGTTTGAACGAAACCGGAACCACCTTTGTGTTGAGCAGTCATGGGGACGGTGTAGCCTGTGCTGGTAATCTTGATACAGGAGTCGTCGCAGAACCGGGTAACTGGTATCGATTCGCCATAGAAGCAGATAGCAGTGGTAGTACAACCGAGATTAGCGGCAGCGTGTGGGCCGAGAATGACGACGAGCCACAGAACTGGCAGGCGCAGTGCGTCGACGCCGGGTCTGAGCGACTGTACAAAGGAACGGTTGGTCTGTGGGCCAGCGTACAAGGTGCCAATGGCGATGGCGCGTGGGACGAACTGCTGGTATCTCCGCTAAGCGTTCCGCCTGTGTTGCCTCCGGCACTGTCGTTTTCGGCCGCTTCCGGCAGCGTTACCAGTGGCTCGGCCACAACGCTGTATTGGTCAGCAGACCATGCCGATTCATGTGTCGCGAGCGGCGACTGGGATGGTCCGCGCAGCGTGATCGGTTCGCAAATCGTCGATGCGATAACCAAGGACAGCACGTTTACATTAAGCTGTACGGGCGCCGGTGGCAGTGTCGCCCAGTCCGTGGTTGTTACCGTGGGTGATACGGTGGCGCCGACATTGACCATGTCAGCCGATCCTGTCAGCCCCAACTCGGGCGAGACCGTTACCGTAAGCTGGGAGGCGACTGATGCCGCCATCTGTACGGCCTCTGGTGACTGGTTCGGCGCCCGAGGTATTTCGGGCAGTCAGCAGTTTAGCGATATTCAGACGGATCTGACGTTGAACCTCGAATGCATTGGCGTCGGTGGTACGGTCAATGAAACACTTCAGGTCACGCTTGCCGATATTATTCGGGATCCCGAGCTGGAGTTCGCGGTATCACCGATCAGTCTCGGCGTTGACGGTACCGTTGTCCTGGTATGGCAGTCAGAGCACACGCAAACCTGTGAAGCGTCTGGCAGCTGGAGCGGACCATTGAACACGGGTGGATTCAGGCAGGTCGGACCGATCGAGGTGTCGGAAACCTACAGCCTTACCTGTAGTGGTCGCGGCGGAGACATATCAGATGAAATTGAAATCTCGTACGTCGATGGCGATGCCGATGGCATGCCGGACGTCTGGGAAACGGCGCTGTTTGGCACGCTTCAGAATAACGGTCAGGGTGATACCGACGGTGACGGACTGACCGATCAGGAAGAGTTCCTGGCCGGCACGGACCCGCTTCGCTGGGATACTGATGGCGATGGTCAAAGCGACGGTGCTGAAGTCGAGTTTGGCAGCAACCCGCGCGATGGTGTTGACAACTTTGATAACTCCGCGCCGGTTACGCCGTTGCTCGAAGACGTCGATGATGCGGCGCTGGCCTCGCTAGAACTGGCGCCTGCCAACGTTTACGAGGATCCGGATGGCACGCCCATAGGGTATTCCGAGTGGGAAATAGCGTTTGACGATCAATTCCTGGCGATGGCAATGCATCGAACAGTGCCCGGTGATACGGCGATCATGGTGCCTACCGGCGTCATGAATCCGGACACAACGTACTACGCCAGAACACGTCAGTTTGATGCCACCGGCATACCGTCGGCCTGGTCGGAGACGGCTGTTTTGACGACCGGTTCAAGTTACCCGAATGATAGTGACGGTGATTTCATCAACGACGATTACCAGGTACCGATGGGCGCTGATACCAACGCCAATGGCGTGGCAGATGAGCTGGAAGATATTTGCAATCTCTATGACGCCCAGGGCGGCAACATTGTGGGACTCACGACAAACTCCGGCACCATGCAGTGCTATGGATCCATACCCAATTCGATGACGAATGCCGGTGGGGCGAACAGCGATGACGAGCTGCCGGTGGGAATGTTTACCTTCCGTATTGAGGGTCTGATTGTGGATCTGGCGGCGCCAACAGAAGTGTTTGTCAGCGTTTGGCTGCCGGAGGACTATGATCCGGCCAGCGGCTGGCAGAAATACGACGAGGCTACGGGCGAACTGGTGGACTACTCTGACTACGTGACGTTTAACGGCAATCGCGCGACGGTACGACTCGTTGACGGTGGTCTTGGCGATCAGGATGGAGTTGTTAACGGTGTGATTGTTGACCCGAGTGGACCCGCCATTGCGGCTGCAGCGCCAGAACCTGCACCATTGCCGGCTCCAACGCCAACTCCGACTCCGGAACCGACGACGCCGCCTTCCGGAGGTGATTCTGGTGGAGGTGGCGGTGCCCTTGGCTGGTTAGTGCTCGGGCTTCTTGGAGGCTTTGCGGGACGAAGGCGACTCAGCGGTTGCTGAGTGACAGAAAAGCCGGCCTCTTCAGGCCGGCTTTTTTAATGGGTACATGGAAGAACGTGTCGTTGAGTATGCTCATTTTATCCGACGGGCGAGTCAGAATTAACTAATCCTCCTCAGGCAGCCGCATATCCATTCCGCTGCGACCGATACTCAATATGAGCGTGAAAGTTGTACTTGTCCTGGCACTTATCGGATAGATCAAAAGGGTGCTCTGCGAGTTCGATGAGTGCTCAAACAATTCACTGACGGCGTTGACTTGCAGGCGGACTAACGTCTGATCGCGCTGCGCCGCTGCAGGACAAAATAATTGCCGGTAAGGACCAGTGCCATGCCGGCCAGCATGACCCAGGTAAACTGCATGTCTTCGAAAATGGCTGACAACACAATAGCGACCAGAGGAGATAAAATCGTAATATACCCGGCTCTGGCTGCGCCAATGCGACTGAGCAATGTGAGATACGCGCCGAAGGCAATCACCGAGCCGAACAGCGACAGATATACGAGCGACCCAATGTAGGTTGGGGAAAAATCAAACGTGAATTCCCGGCCCAGGGCCAGCGCGATCAGGCCGTTGAATACGGCGCCATAGGCCATTCCCCAGGCGTTCGACTGAATGATGGGGAGTTGTTCGCGTTGGGCGAGCTGGGCCGCCATGTTGCCCAGTGATGCGATGTAGGTGGCGGTAATGCCGAGAATTGCACCTATGATGGTGGCGTCTTCAAACGTTAGCTCCTTCACCGCCGGCGCAAACATTAAAATCATGCCGACTATGCCCAGCGTTGCGCCCACCAGTACAGGCCAGCCGGTTCGCTCGCCGAAGAACAATCTGAGGTTAACAATGTTGAGCCAGACCATGGTTGAAAAGGCGATGGCCATCAGAGCGGATGTAATGTAGCGCTGCCCCTGATAGGTGAGCAGGTAGTTGAGGCTGAACATCATCAAGCCGAGCAAGGCAAAACGCGAGTGTGCGTGCAGGCTGAATCTCATCGGAATGCGCCTGGTCAGGCACCAGATAAACAGGATAGCCGCCGCGAGTACATAGCGATAAAAAACGGATACTTCAGGTGGTACGACGCCAAGCTGGTATTCGATACCGAGCCACGTAGAGCCCCAGATGACAACAGCGGTTAAATAGAGCGCGGCGGTATTCATGCGAACACGGCGCTGCGCCTGATTCCGGTCACAGGAAGATTTCGCGTGGAGAAGGGTGGCTCAGGAAGTAATGTGGGCTCGCCGAATAGCCGTAGGCTCCCGACTGAAAGACGGCGACCAGATCGTCAATGTCGCAGGTCGCCAGATCCATTTTGGCGGCCAGCAGATCCAGTGGCGTACACAGCGGGCCAACAACCGACGCATTGGTGGTGTCAGTCGCATTCATCCGGGTTGCGATACACACCGGGTAGTTTTTTCTCAGTATCTGTCCGAAGTTACCGCTGGCTGCCAGGTGATGATGCAGGCCGCCGTTACTGATCAGGAATGTGTGTTCACGGGAGACTTTCTTGTCGGTGATGCGACAAATATAGACGCCGCTCTCGGCAACAAAAAAGCGACCCAGTTCAATCATCAGCTGGGCGGTCGGCAGGCGCTTCTTCATCGACGCGGCCAGTTCATGCAGGTGTTCGCCAATTGGCGCCACTTCTATCGGTTTTTCGCCTGGAAAGTAGGGGACACCCAGGCCGCCGCCGATGTTGAGCATACGAACGGGATCCGGTGCGAATTCGGCAAGGCGCTCCGCCAGTTCACAGGCCTTGATCTGGCTTTCAATGATCGCGTCACTGCTCAGGTTTTGCGAGCCGCTGAATATGTGAAACCCGTGAAAGGTCAGGTGCATGTCCTTCATGCTCTTCAAAACCTCGGGAACGACTTCCGCGTCGATACCAAACTGCTGCGGACCCCCGGCCATTTTCATGCCGGAGTTTTGTAGCTGAAAGTCCGGGTTCACCCGAATGGCCACCAGCGGAGTCTTGCCAAGTTCTCTGGCAATGTCGTCGATTCTTTGAAGTTCAGTCGGGCTTTCGCAGTTAATGACAATGCCATGTTCGATAGCGGCGCGCAGTTCCTCAGGCGCTTTACCAGGGCCGGCAAAGCTGATTTCGTCGCGCGGCGTATCGGTAGCCGCGGCGACGGTGAGTTCGCGTGCGGAGGCAACGTCCAGTCCGTCGACCAGGCCGGCCATGAAATTAACCACCTCGGGCATCGAATTTGCCTTGATTGCGTAGTGCAGTTTCACTGTATCTGGAAAATGTTTTCTGAGCAGCTCGACTTTTTGCTGCATGACGCGGCGGTCATACACGTAGAAGGGCCGGCCTTCGGCCATGTCGGCGAGCTCGCTTACGCGTTTGCCGCCCACAACGAGTTCATTGTCGTCAACATCAAAATGGGTGATGTCTGCGTGTTTGGCAAATGAGATGGTGTGCATTATCCGGCGTCCTTGAGTAGTTCCGGGAGTTGTCTGGCAATTCCGCTGCGATCGATCTTGCCGTTGGCATTGCGCGGCATGTCATCCAGCCACACTACGTGTTTTGGCAGCATGAAGTTTGCCAGTTCCTGACGGCAGGCTTTCATCAGTGCGTCGGTGTCTTTTTCACCGTCGGGAGCCGGCATCACCACTACGGCAATGGCCTGACCCAGCTGTTCGTCAGCCGCGCCAAGCGCTACGGCTTCGCTGACCAGCCCAGTCGAAAACAAGGCTTCTTCTACCTCATTGGGGCTGACACGGTATCCGCTGGTCTTGATCATTTCATCGCGGCGACCCACGAAATACAGGTAGCCTTCATCGTCGATTCGCACCCGGTCTCCTGACCATACGGCAATCTCGTCCATGACCAGGCCATCTTTGACAGAAGGAACCGGCTTGAATCGCTCTGCGGTTTTTTCGGGGCTGTTCCAGTAGCCCAGTGACACCAGTGAGCCCCGATGAACCAGTTCACCGGTTTCGCCGGGCTTGCATAAACCGCCGTCGTCGTTAACGACCATGATCTCGGCGTTAGGAATCGCCTTGCCCATGGACTCCGGCCGCTGATCAATTTGTTCGGGTGGCAGAAACGTGGATCGAAAGGCTTCTGTCAGGCCATACATCAGATAAGGTTTCGTCTGGGGCAGCGCAGCGCGCAGCGAACTCAGCGTCACTTTCGGCATGGCGCCGCCCGAGTTGGTGATGTATCTCAAGTGCGTGGTGACTTCTTTGGGCCATTCCAGTGCGGCCAGCTGATTCCACAGCGGCGGCACACCGGCCAGTCCGGTAATGCGCTCCGAGGCGACTTTCCGAATGACGTCGTTTGGCATCAGGTATTCCATAAGTTCAACGCGAGCCCCGCGACAGAAGGCAGTCGACAGCTGGCTGAAGCCATAGTCAAAGCTGAATGGCAGCACGGCCAGTAGTTTGTCATCGGGTGTGTTTTCAAGATACTCCGACACGCTGAAGGCGCCTGTGACCATATTCTTGTGGCTTAGTACTACGCCCTTTGGCTTACCGGTGCTGCCCGACGTATACAGAATGGAAACAACGTCGGTATCGATGATTCGGTGCGGCGGGACTTCCGGTGATCCGATGAAGTCGTCCCAGGTGGCGACCGACTGGCTGGCGCTGAACGTCTTGGGATCATCAATCAGGACAATGTGCTCCAGGGCAGGGCATTGATCAAGAATATCCTTGAGCCCGGACGCACGGCTGCGTGACGTGACCAGAATGCGCACATCGCAGTCGGTCAGTATGTGCTGGACCTGCGCCGGCTTGAGTAACGGGTTGACCGGCACAAACACGCAGCCAGCGTGTGCGGCGCCGAACATGGTCGCTACGGTTTCGATCTGCTTGGGCAGGTACACCGCCACCCGATCGTGCTGGCGGGCACCGGCATGGATGACACCGTAAGACACTCGCTGAACCAGGTCGATCAATTCACCATAAGTGAGCTCTCCGCTTCGATCGCTCAGGGCGATGGCGTTGTCGCTGGTTTTTCCACCATGGGTGAGCAATTGCGATAGGCACAGGGTCACGGGTATCTCTCCTTTTAAAGGCCGGAATTATACCTGAGGGGACACTGATTTTTCAGTCAGAGGTCACAAAAAAGGTATAGTAATCAACTCCTGAGCACACAGAGGTATAGCGGGTGAGTTTAACCAAGGCAGATTTTGTGATTATTGGCGGCGGTGTCGCCGGAATCACAATTGCGCTCGAAATCCGACGGCGGCAGCCGCAGGCATCCATCATTGTTTTTGATAAGGAAAACGACTGTGGTTTTCACGCCAGCGGGCGCAATAGCGGCGTTCTCCACGCCGGTTTTTACTACACGGCGGACAGTCTGAAGGCACGATTTACGCGGGATGGCAGCCGTAAGATGGCCGCATACTGCGAGTCCAGAGAGCTGGCCCTGAACCGCTGTGGCAAGCTGGTGGTCGCGCGCCGGGAGGCGGACATTCCGGTACTGGATACGCTGCTCGAACGAGCGGCTGCCAACGGAGTGCGCCTGGAGCGCATGACTCTGGACGAAGCGCGCAAGATTGAGCCCCGGGTTAAATCGAAGGGGGACTGTTTGTGGTCTCCGGATACCGTCTCCGTCAACCCTCGCGAAGTTATGGCGGCTCTCGTTGAGGATGCGCGCAGCAGCAACATTCAGATAGTGACCAACTGCGCCTTTGTTGAGCGCGTCAACGACACGCTGATGTTTTCCGATCGCAAAGTTCAGGCTGGCTTCGTGATTAACGCGGCCGGACTCTATGCGGACAAGGTTGCGCGGCAATTTGGTTTCAGCCAGCACTACACCATCATGCCGTTCAAGGGTTTGTACCTGAATGCCGGACGTTCCGGGACGGTAAAAACCAACATTTATCCGGTTCCTGACATAGCCAACCCCTTTCTGGGGGTGCATTACACCGTCGCCGCGGACGGCCAGGTAAGCATTGGCCCTACAGCGATTCCGGCGTTTTGGCGGGAACATTATAAAGGCGTCTCGCGCTTCAACGCCGGTGAAATGACCAGTATCGTGGCGCAGCAGATGGGGCTTTTTCTTCGAAACGATTTTGGTTTTCGCGATTTGGCCATTGCCGAAATCCCCAAATATCTTAAGTCCACCATGATCAAACTCGCCGGTGAGCTTGCAGAAAATGTTGATCAGGACGGTTTCTCCGAGTGGGGACCGGCCGGTATTCGGGCACAGCTGATCGATCAGCGCACAAATACGCTTGAAATGGACTTTGTCTATGAGGGCGATCAGGGATCGTTTCACGTGCTCAACGCGGTTTCGCCGGCGTTTACGTGTTCGTTATCCCTGGCCGAGTACTTCGTCGACAATTTTGCGATTCGCGTCTAGGCGGCAAAGACCAGGACCAGTTTGATGCACCGCGACAGTGCGTGACTCAAAGGCTCTTCAGAAACTGAGACTTGCGTGTTGGACAGAGGCGTCGGGGTGGCCTACCATTTCGCGCTATTGTCATAATCTCTTGGCAGTCATTAAATAAAAAGGGTGAGGAATACTCAATGAAAGTCGTTTTGTTTTGCGGTGGTCTTGGCACGCGCTTGCGTGAACACTCCGGTACGATTCCCAAGCCGCTGGTCCCTATCGGCGACAGGCCAATCATGTGGCACATGATGAAGTACTACGCGCATCATGGTCACACTGATTTCATTTTGTGCCTGGGTTACAAGGGCGACATGATTAAAGATTACTTCCTCAACTACGAGTCGTATCGCGGTGCCGAAGTTGTGCACAAGCGCAAAGGTGAAATTGTTGTACCAAACGACTCAGACGTAGATGACTGGAACATTACGTTTGTAAATACGGGCCTGCATTCCAATATTGGACAGCGTCTTCTCAGGGTCAAGCATTTGCTAAAGGACGAGGAGAAGTTCCTGTGCAATTACAGCGACCAGCTTAGCGATGTCGACCTGACCGGGTACCTTAAGGAATTCGAGAAGCAGGATGCTGTTGCCGGGATGGTGGGCGTGCGTCCCGCGCAGTCATTCCACAGCGTTGTCATCGGTGATGGTGGTTCGGTCGACAAGATCGAGCCGTCGTCCAATTCAGATTTCTGGATTAACGGTGGCTATATCGTTCTGCGCAATGAGATTTTCAACTACATTGAAGAGGGTGACGAGCTGGTCGAGGAGCCGTTTCAGCGATTGATCCGCGAGGACAAGCTTTGGGCCTACAAATACGACGGTTTCTGGATGGCCATGGACACCTTTAAAGACAAGATTAACTTTGACCGTATGGAAGGCCGAGGTGACCGTCCGTGGCAGGTCTGGGATAAATAGGCATGCTGTCGTTCAGCCAGCTCGATGCCAAAATGCGTGCGGATGGCGGCCACATCCTCTGTCTCGGCGCGCATTGCGATGACATTGATATCGGAGCTGGTGGCACGCTGTTAACCTGGCTCAAGCGCTGGCCCAAGGCGCACGTCACCTGGGTTGCATTTACCAGCAACGATCAAAGAGCAGCCGAGCTACGGGCTTCAGCCAGTCAGTTTCTCGCGGACGCCAGCAGCTACGAGGTCCTGACGCAGGAATTCAGGAACGGTTTTTTCCCCAACGAATTCGAGGCCATCAAGAGCTATTTTGAGACGCTCAAACAGCTGCCCGATCCGGCGGTAATTCTGACGCATCAGCGCAATGACCGTCATCAGGATCATCGGGTGGTTTCAGAACTTACCTGGAATACGTTTCGTAATCATCTGGTGCTCGAGTACGAAATCGCCAAGTACGACGGTGAGCTTGAGTTACCCAACAGCTTTGTCGAACTGAGTGAGAGCGTGATGAACAGGAAGATCGAGATCCTGATGTCCAGTTACGTGTCTCAACTTGATAAGCAGTGGTTCGACGTGGAGTTATTTAAAGGACTGGCGCGACTGAGGGGCGTAGAGTGCGCCAGCCAGTCGCGATTCGCCGAAGCGTTTGTCACGCGCAAGCTTCTGCTCTGACGTCTGATTGCCAGATCGTCTTTTACGGAACTACGCTTTTCCTCCGGGCAGACGCTTGCGAATGATCGGCCACACCCTCTCGAGCAGGTCCTGTTCGGCGCCATCGGGTTTTCCGGCGATGAACCACATCAACAATCCCATTGTCAGATAGATCAGTCCTCCGGCCATAACGGCAAACAGCAGCTGGAGGCCGAGCGCCAGTGACGTGGTTGCCATCCACTTGATCAGCATATATACCGAGCCATACATGACGCCGGTGGAAACAACCGGGCGAACGAGGATTCCCAGAAACTGACTGACCTTGAGTTCGATCAGTCGGAACACAAACGCATATTGAATCGGGTTAACGATCAGGCACGTAATAATGTAGGCCCAGGCCGCACCTATAGGCCCGTAACGCTCGGTCATAGGTATGATCAGCGCGACCAGAAGAATAACAAACAGGCCTCCAAGGAGCGCAAGTTTGCGCGGCTGTCCCATTGCAAGAAAAACCGAGCCTGCGTTGGTCATGATAGCGGCGAGCGCGCCCGAGAACGCCAGCACCTGCATCAGTGGTATCGTATCCAGCCACTTGTCGCCGAGCCACACCGGAACCAGCAGCGGGGCCACCACGCCAATGCCGGCGGCGGCCGGTAACGCTACCAGAGCAATAACACCGATAACTTTGAGGTAACCCGCGCGCATTGACGCCAGGTCATCCTTGATCTTGGCGTACCCCGGGAAAACCGCCCGGTTGATCGGCGCAACCAGCTCAGTGGTGGGCATATTGGAGATTTCATAGGCCATATTGAAATGGCCAAGCGCCACGGGTCCGGCCATGCGTCCCAGTATTGGCTCCGCAATACGCGTTCGCAGAGCAAAGAAAAACGTGTTCAGAAACAGCCATTTTGAGAAGCCGAACAACTCTCCCGCCTTCTTCAGGGATAGCCGTGGACGGAACGATGAAAGAAAATAGCTCATCAGCGTGCCGCCTACGCGACTGGCCAGTACTCCGACCACGAGCGCCCAGTAGTTTTTCCATAGAAAGGCCAGCGGTATGGTGACGACAAACGCGATGACTTTTTTCGAGACCATGAACTGAAAGTCTTTCTGGTACTGCATATTCTTTCGAAAATCGACGATGCCGATGTTCTCAAAGCCGAACACAAATGCGCCGATGGCCATGACGTACAGGATGTTTTCCACCCTGGGTTCCCGATAGTAGGCGGCTGCCGGCTGAGCCAGTATCACCAGAAGAACAGCAACACCCGTATAAAATATGACGTTAAAGGTGAAGGCCGTGTTGTAATGTGACGCTTTGGCGTTCTGGTTTTGAATCAGGGCGCTGTCAAAGCCGAACCACGCAATGGAGTCCAGTAACGCGTAGACGAACATGGCCATGGCAACGACACCGAAGTCTTCCGGGCTAAGCAGGCGAGCGAGTATCGTCAGGCTGATTAGCGCAAGCCCGCGAATGGTGATTTTGAGTATTACCATCCAGATGACACCGACGATGACTCGGGTGCCGACGCTCTCTCCGGTCGAAGACGGCTGGGTCATGATGAAACGGCTCGAAACAGGATGGTTGACGGGGTCATGGGGCGCGAGTATAGCACTCAATAACCGGCATACGGGCCGACTGGTTCATGTTCTATTATGCGGACTGGTTAATTGCGTTGTACGCTCTGGCCGATTAAACTTGGCCCGCATTTAACATTGAGCAGGCTCACTATGAAACCGATTGTTGTCCACCTGATCGCGGCTGCGCGCCCCAATTTTATGAAAGTTGCACCGCTCTACCATGAGCTGGCATCACGCGACTGGTGCGAACCGATTATTGTTCACACGGGGCAGCATTACGACAAGAATATGTCTGATGCCTTCTTTACGGATTTGCGCCTGCCCAAGCCCCACGTTCATCTTGGGGTCGGAAGCGGCACCCACGCCGAGCAAACGGGTGGCGTGATGATTGCCTACGAAAAGGTGTGCATGGAATCCCGTCCTGACTGGATCATTGTGGCTGGCGACGTAAATTCGACCATCGCGTGCGCTATGGTCGGGGCCAAGCTGTGGATTCCGACCGTACACCTGGAGGCGGGACTGCGAAGCGGTGACCGCAAAATGCCGGAAGAGATTAATCGTCTTCTCACGGACAGTATTGCCGACGTGCTGTGGACGCCTTCACCGGATGGCGACGAGCACCTGATCTCGGAGGGTGTTAGCCCGGCGAAGATTACCCGCATCGGTAACATCATGCTGGATTCGTTCGAGCTGATGCGCGACCAGATTGAACAGGACGACATGCGAGAATCTCTCGGACTACCTGAAAAGGGGTACGGTGTTGTCACTCTGCATCGACCATCCAATGTCGACACCATTGAAGCGTTGACCACGCTGGTTGATCAAATCGAGCTGGCTGCTGCAAAGATTCCGCTTGTGTTTGCCGTGCATCCGCGCACGCGAGCGCGGATAGAAGAGTTTGGTCTTGCTGATCGACTGGCAGGCATCGAAGGGCTGCAGCTGTGTGATCCGCTGGGATATATTCAGTTTATGAATGTTGTCACTGGCGCCAAGCTTGTGATTACCGACTCCGGCGGTATTCAGGAAGAGGCCACTTACCTGAATATACCGTGCCTGACGCTGAGAGATTCTACCGAGCGACCCATTACCATTGAGCAAGGAACCAATGCGCTGGTGATTGTCAGCGAGCTGATGGCCAGCGTTCAAAGAGTGCTTGACGATAAGTGGCCAAGCGGGCGTTGCCCTGATCGCTGGGACGGAAAAACGGCGGCACGTGCGGCGGATGATTTGTGGGAACGGCATCAGGCTCTAACCTGATTGCGCCACGGCGGTCAGTTCGCGGAGTGTTTGAAAACTTCCGGGTCAAGCTGATGCCGGGACAACAATTTGTAAAAGTCGGTGCGGTTGCGTTTGGCCATGCGAGCAGCCTGACTGACGTTGCCACCCGTCATCTTGAGCAGTTGCGACAAATAGTTGCGGATAAATTCGTCACGTGCATCGGTAAACGACGGTAGCACGGTAGCGTTTTCCCCGAGGCTTTCCTTGACCAGTTCCACGCTGATTACCGGAGTGCGGCACTGGGACACATGCTCGTTCACCTTGTTTTCGAGCTGTCTTACGTTACCCGGCCACTGGGCGCTCATCAGGCACTCGATTGCCTCAGGCGCATAGACCATTCTTGGACGATCATTGTTGGCAAGACTTTTCTCCAGGAAATGGTTGGCGAGAATAGGGATGTCTTCCGGGTGTTCATTAAGCGTAGGTACGTGCAGCGTCGACTGGCTCAGGCGGTAGAAAAGATCTTCCCGAAACTTTCCATCAATGATCAGGGTCTTCAGGTCTTTATGGGTAGTCGAAATCAATCGTGCATTAACCGGAATGGCTTCGGAACTCCCTACAGGTCGAATGTGTTTTTCCTCGATAACCCTCAGCAACTTGATCTGCAGCCTGATGGGCATGTCGGCGACTTCATCGAGTATCAGGATTCCGTCTTCCGCCTGTTGATACAGGCCGGCACGCGGCGCCGGGTCGTCCGCAAAAGTATCGGCTGATCGACCAAACAGCTCGGCCTCCAGCAGATTTTCAGCCATCGTGCTGCATTTCATAATGAGCAGTTTGCCAGCGCTCTGCGGGCTGGCTTTATGGATGGCGCGAGCGATCAGGTCTTTGCCTGTGCCGCTTTCACCGGTAATCAAAATGCGAGAATCACCTTTCGCGGCCGAGTGCGCTTTGTCCAGCAGTCGATTGATCGAAGGGCTTCGCGTGACGATATCGGTACGCCAGGATTCCTGGTCGACCACCGGAGGGCGAGATACTCTTATGGCGCGACCGATCAGGTCAAGCAATTCGTTTTTATCGATAGGTTTGGTAATAAAACCGAAAGCGCCGCTCTGCGTGGCCGTCACAGCATCGGGAATGGTTCCGTGCGCGGTCATAATCAAAACGGGTAGTCCGGGCCACTCGCGCTGAATGGATTGAAGCAACTCGATACCGTTGACCAATTCCATTTGTAAATCGGTCAGGACAACGTCGGGGCGAAAGGAGGCGGTGGCGTCCATCGCCGCCTTGCCATTGTCAACGCCTTCTACCTCGTATCCTTCGGCCAGCAGACGAATGCTCAACAGCCTCAGGAGGCCAGGGTCATCGTCTACCAATAATATGCGGGGAGGGGATTTCATGATGTTTATTCGGACGTCACTTCAATACGTTTAATGGCGTCCAGCTTGGCTCTTGCTTCTTCCAGTTCTGCTTGCAATACATTAATTTCCTGTTGGGCTGCCTCGAGCTCGCGTCGGGCCTGGCTGAGACTCTCGCGGTTGGTCGTGCCCGTTTTGTTCAGAGCGTTTTGTGAATTCGAGATGGCTGCGCTCAGCTCTGCGTTGCGTGCTTCGAGAATCATTACGTTTGCCGTCTCGCTTAGCACTACCGTGGCGAGTCGTCGCTCCAGAGCGCTGAGCCGGGTCGACTCTTCCGTGAGTGACTTAAGTTCACTATAGCCTCTCCCGGGGTCCGAGTTGGGGTGGCCAGTTGTTATCAGTGCAAGTGCTTCCCGCAGGCGGTTACGATCGCTCGCGTCGTTCTCTCGTTCCTGGACGACGCGTTCGAACAGGTCAAGCTGCTGCTGATAGTTGCCTGATGTTATGTCTTGCATCAAACCCAGATGGTCGTCGATAAAGCTAAGTTCCTGGCTTGCGAGGTCTGCTTTTGTTGGCATTATAGATCTTGGGCTAAACGAACAGCCCTGAAAGACCATTAGTAAGACGATGCATCCTGCTAATCGAACTCGATTCATAATTCTCCTGCTACTGGCCCGTATTGCTTACTGGTACGGACGGCATTGCGATGCGGAAATGCGCGCCGCGTGGACTCTCAATCATACTGATTTTGCCACCGTGTGCATTAACGCATTCGAGCACTACCGACAGGCCTATACCCGTGCCTTTTACGTGTCCGGCCTGTTTGGACGAACCCTGATAGAACGGTTCGAAGATGCGCGCCTGTTCTTGCATCGGCACACCGGGACCTTCGTCCGAAATTTCAATGACATAGCCATTCGATGTTGCGCTGGTGCCGAGTTTGATGGTGCCGTTATCCGGGCTGAACTTGATGGCGTTGGTCAGCAGATTGTCGATGACCATTCGAAGTTTGGACGCATCTGCCAGCACTGTTATCGGTTCAAGCTTGCCTTTTACCGTCAATTTGCGAGCTGCGAGGGTCAGTCGCTGCTGATCGACTACGGCCTGAATCATGGGTGCCAGCTCGAATTCCTCCAGCTGAAGGTCCGATAACTGGGACTGCCACGCACTAAAGCTGAGCAGGTTTTCGATAAGCTTTTGCAGGCTCAGGCTGTTTTCCCGAAGTATGTCCGCGACTTCTTTTTGTGCGGGTTCCAGTTCGCCAACGGCGCCATCGATCAGCAGTTCCGTACCCTCACGAATATTGGCCAGCGGCGTTTTCAATTCGTGCGACATGTGGCGTAAGAACTTGTCTTTCTCGCGCTCCTGTTCCATCAGTTTCTTTCGCAGCCATTCAAGCTGTCGACCGAGCGCCTCAAGGTCTTCGGGGCCGGAGACTTCGATCGCCTGAGTGAACTGTCCGTCACCCAGCGTGCTGATTGCTCGATCGATTTGCCTGAGTGGTCGAGCGAGCAACGCTGTGAAAGTGACGACGACAAGTAGTGTGAACGGAACGAGCAGGGCGGTTTGAATGGCCAGCTGTCGTTGGACGCGCCCTGCGCTTTCTCGCAGCTCACTCAAACCGGAGTCGATGAAGCGGTTGCTGTCTCGTGACATGTCGTCAACGTAATCACGCAGCGTTGAAAAATTATTGAGCGCGTTGTTAGTGGCGTTTGATTCGCGTTCGGAATTGCGCATGGTCGAGTCAAAGGCATTAACACGTCGCTGCAGTTCCCGAATCTGTTCGGTCCGCGTGGCGTCGGTACTGTCGGTAGCGATTTCGTCGAGCGTATCCCGCACGCGTTCAACGCGCTCCTGGTAGGCGGTCAGAAGTTCCTGTTCGCCGATTACCTGATAGACGCGCGCGCTACGTTCCATCGAACTGAGCTGTTTGCTCAACGACTGATTCTGGTCGGTCGACTGTACACCCTGAATAACCAGCGCTTGAGATTCCGCGGAAAACTCGTTCATTTTTGTCGCGGCGCGAATTATGGCCAGAATGAGAGGGAGTGATACCAGGACGAATCCCAGTACCAAAAGACCGTTCAATGATTTCGGTCTTGGTACTCGCATGTGTTAGTGATTGGCCTGTCTTTTTTTGAGCAGTTTGTGCTCCCAGGCTAATGCAGTCCTGGCAATGGTTCGAAGATCATCATGTTTTGGCGTCCATCCCAGCACGCTTCGCGCGATGTCGGCTTTGGCAACCAGTGATGGTGGATCGCCTGCGCGGCGGGGTTCTTCAAGGGTGGTCAGTGGGCTGCCGTGTACTTCCTGCACCATCTCGATGACTTCCCGAACGCTGTAGCCGTGGCCATAACCGCAGTTGGCCGTGATTGAGTCGCCGCCGTCTTGTAAATAGTCCAGCGCACTCAGGTGCGCGGACGCCAGATCCTCGACATGGATATAGTCTCTGACTCCCGTGCCGTCGGGCGTGTCGTAGTCTGTACCAAAAATGGAAACATGCGGACGAGTTCCTACGGCAACTTCGCAGGCAACTTTCGTCAGTAGCGTAGCTTTGGCCGTGCTTTGTCCAATGCGGCCACCCGGGTCAGCGCCGGCTACGTTAAAGTACCGCAGTATCACGTGGCGCATGGAGTCGACCGCAGACAAATCTCTGAGCATCATTTCGCTCATTAATTTTGACATGCCGTATGGATTGATAGGGGCGGTTGGAGACTGCTCGTCAATGACGCTGTTTTCCGGTTCGCCGTAAACCGCCGCTGTTGACGAGAAAATGAAATGCTCGACGTTCGCGTCGCGACAACACTCCAGCAGGTTGCGCGTATTGCAGGTGTTGTTACCGTAGTATTTAAGCGGATTGGCAACAGATTCCGGCACGATGGTATTCGCGGCAAAATGCATGACCGACTTGATATTGTGTTCTTTGAGCAGGCGGGCCACCAGTTCCTTGTCGCCGCTGTCACCAATAACCAGTTTCCCGTGCAGAACGGCATCTTCAAAGCCGGTGTAAAGGTTATCCAGTACAATAATATTCGAGCCGGATTCTCCAAGCTGGCGCACGACATGGCTACCAATGTAGCCGGCACCACCGGTGACCAATATTGTGTTACTCATGGTGATTCCTGTTCCAAAACAACGTCATAGTATCAGGCGATTTCGATCATTCCTATGTGAACTGGCTCTCATCCTGTGCGAAGCGCCGGCGGCTCACGCAGCAGTGCCAATTGCTCTTTCAGCGTCAGTATATGTTCCTGCCAGAATTTCTGAGTGCTGAACCATGGAAACGCTCGCGGAAACGCGGGATCAGTCCAGCGCCGCGCGAGCCAGGTTGTGTGGTAGAGAATACGCATTGCTCTGAGCACTTCAACCTGGTCAAGAGCATCGGCGGGAAATGTTCTGAACATTTCATAGCCTTCAGCCAGCGCGTCGAGGCAGCGTTGCATTTCGTCCACGCTACCGGAAAGAAACATCCACAGGTCCTGAATAGGCGGACCGTTGCAAGCGTCGTCGAAATCCAGCACCGCGGGGGCGCCGTTGTGCCATAGCAAGTTGCCCACGTGCATGTCGCCGTGAACGCGCCCCTGATTCATGCCGTCATGATCCAGTTGATCGTCTATCGCTTCCAGTACGTCTTCTATGATCGC
>CAWUKD010000024.1:0-31091 GCA_963922815.1 uncultured Gammaproteobacteria bacterium | reverse complement strand
AAAGTCGGCGATTCACTTGTAGCCATCGGTTAGGGACGCACCAGATAATGGAACTCATAGAGCAAATCTGGACCGGGTCGGGCCTGTATCAAATTACGCTCGGTCAAGTGATCATGCTGGGCGTTTGCCTGATGCTGCTCTACCTTGGCATCGTGCGAAAGTTCGAGCCGCTGTTGTTGGTTACCATTGGATTTGGCGGGCTGCTGAGCAATATTCCTGGCGTTGAGATCGCCACCGGTGACGGGCTGCTGCACCTGGCCTACGTGGTGGGCATTGAAACGGGCGCGTTCCCGCTGATCATCTTTATGGGCGTAGGGGCGATGACCGACTTTGGCCCTTTGCTCGCCAATCCACGCACGCTGTTCCTTGGAGCCGCGGCGCAGTTTGGTATTTTTGCCACGCTGCTGGGTGCGCTGGGCCTGACTCAGCTGGGAGTCATGGACTTTACACTGCGGGAAGCGGCGGCCATCGGGATTATCGGTGGCGCAGACGGACCAACGGCGATTTATGTCGCCGGCCAGCTGGCGCCAAACCTGCTCGGCGCGATAGCCGTGGCGGCCTATTCGTACATGGCTCTCGTACCCATTATTCAGCCACCGATCATGAAGCTTCTAACCACGGAAGCCGAGCGCAAGATTGAAATGGTGCAGCTAAGGGAAGTCTCCAAAGCGGAGAAGATTATATTTCCACTTATGCTTCTTTTGCTGGTTGCACTGTTGCTGCCGTCGGCGGCACCGCTCCTTGGAATGCTGTGTTTTGGCAATCTGATGAAAGAATGCGGCGTGGTCGAACGTTTGTCAGATACGACTCAAAACGCGCTCATTAATATTGTGACCATTTTTCTGGGTCTTGCTGTAGGTTCGAAGCTCAGCGCCGAGCAGTTTCTGGTGCCCAGCACGCTGGGTATCCTGATGCTTGGCATGGTCGCTTTTGCCATTGGTACGGCTAGCGGCGTACTGATGGGCAAGCTGCTCAATAAAGTGTCTAAACAACCGATCAATCCGCTTATCGGTGCGGCCGGCGTTTCCGCAGTGCCCATGGCGGCCCGTGTTGCCAACAAAGTGGGGCAGGATGCCAATCCTCACAATATCCTCCTGATGCATGCCATGG
Source organism: uncultured Gammaproteobacteria bacterium (assembly GCA_963922815.1). Taxonomy (GTDB): domain Bacteria; phylum Pseudomonadota; class Gammaproteobacteria; order Steroidobacterales; family SZUA-146; genus SZUA-146. The sequence continues at coordinate 29,981 of CAWUKD010000024.1, read as the reverse complement.
GGCCAAACGTGGCCGGTGTCATCGGCTCGGCGGTTGCTGCGGGCATTATGATCATGTTCGCTTCCTGAGCTTTGCAAACATGACGGTGGCACCTGGGTGTTACTCGGGCTCTGGTGAGATGAGTGGTTTATCCGGCAAAGGCAGCGCGAGTTCATAGTCAGGCATGAACGCAACAGGAATTCGAAAGCTCCGGCTGTTCGCTGCGTAGCGGTCGTCCACCAGGTCTTCTATGTCAATTCCGTCCGGGTTCCAGTCTACGTTTATGGTGTGCATGCCCGGCTCAAGTCCCGCGAGGGGAACGAGTCCTATCAATCCACGCATATTGATGTCCATGCGTTCCGCGGTTTCAAAACCTGACATTGGCACGAGCTTGTCGTTGATTCTTACGGACCAGATTTCTCTGAGGCAGTCGATACGTGCGCTTGTGTCTTCATCGGGGTCGATGCACTGACTCTCGAGCATCAGGTTATCGCGCAGAGGATGGTAGGGCAGGAACAGCCGGACGTAGCTGCCTTTTTGAGTGAAGGTGTCAATTCGCGGCCAGGCTCTGAGTCGGTCTTTCGGACTGCTCATGTCTTCATAGTACGTGCTGCGAAAGCCGTCCGTTACCGTTGTGGCGTCCATGTACGAGAATTCTGAAGACACGGAGAAACTCTGCCAGGCAGCAAATCGTGTGCTGCCAACAACGATTATTGCTGTGATTCCCAGAGTGAAAGCGGCGTAAAAAATCAGCGGTCGCGTATTGCTGGCGAGCGTCAACTGAACGGGAAGAATCAGGCGCTGTGGATACACGAAGCCATTGATGCGCCCCAGAATCCTTACGAATCCGGCAAAAAACCGATGGTTTTGCAGGCGCGGAATGCGCGCCGCAAGCAGGGCGTCCAGAATCCAGAGCAACGATGGCAGCCCGGCAAAGACAATTACGATCATTAGCGCGCCTATCCCAACGGCGGCGTTGGTCAGTCCAAAGCGGGCGCCAATTTGTACGGCGATAACGAGAGTGACGAGCATGATAATGCCCATCCATAGCATGCCTACGGTGACCAGGCTGATGACGGCAAATAAAGAGGAAGCCAGCCGGTCTGTTCGTTCGATTGAAGTTTCAAGATCTGGCAGCGTCACTTTGAAACGCTGCCGGGTAATTGGCCCCATCCCGGGTGTCTTGCTCCAGTTAATACCTTCCGGAAAGACCGTACGTAATCCAATCAGACCGACCCAATAGGCTCGTGTCATCAAATGCACGACGAAGCACGCCGCCAGCGCATAGCTGACGCCAGTGACCAGGGTGATACCCATGATTCCCGCAATGATCATGCGGTCTGACAGGTGCGTATACACGTTGGCGTAGGTCTCGAACAGCCAGCCGGGAAGCGTGACGAGAGCGAAAATGGTCAGGCTCGAGATGATCAGCTCGAGTTCATCCGTGCGGTCACGAAGCTGTTCCAGCGTTCGCAGTCTGGGTGGTGCAGATGTCTTGTTGCCTTCAGATGTCATTGCGGTGTGCCTGTCGATTCCAATTCAAGACAAAAACACGACGTGCGCAGTGCGTAGCCGTGGCTGAACAGTCTAAAGGATAATGGCGCGCAGTGTTACTCTCGATGACGTATGAATCACAGAGCCGCGAGCCGGGTTTTTACTGCGATCCCGGCCGTATGTCGAAGCCCGGCTAGTCGCAGGTGTCGGTAATACCACTGGGGCCCGGCACCCCGAAAAAGCGATCAACCATGACCGAGGCACCCGGAAAGTTGACAACCTGATCGTTGTTAGAATCGGCATCAGGATTCCGCAAAGGAACCCCGGCCGTTTTCAAACACGTTAAACAACAGCGCACGGTCCCGAAAATCAGGGTATGTCGTCATCGAAAACGCCTTTCCAGACTCTGTGGGTGGCGCAAATGAAGAGTTGTCCGAGTCGGTGCTACCGGCGGTGGCGATGTAAATCCGCCAATTCTGCTTGCGCGGGCCTGAGTGCCGCCAGGACGAAACGGAATCATTATAAGAATGGCGAAGATTGTTATTGAATTCTACAGGCGCAATGCTGCATGACAGCGCAATATTTTGGCTGCAACTGTGTAAAGTGTCCTGAAGTTCTTCAAGGCTAGCGCTGGGATATCAGAATCTTATATGCAGGAGTTCTATTCAGTATCAACATTGCAGTCCCCGGGAGGTCGGACAGCGTAAAAAGCGGCCGCGAATTTGCTGCGCTGCTTCGCTATAACTCAGACGTTTCCGCATAGTGCTGCCCGGAATATCTCATCTATACTGCCTGTTCAATACGTTAATAACGTTTTGCTGGGGAACAGCATTTGTATCAACCAACGTGAACCAAGAACAATAACGCAAGTCACGGTTCACCAGGAGAATCAGAATGAATAGCTTATTTACACGCTTGGCTCGGCGACGGTCTGTCGTGGGTCTGGGTGCCGCACTGTGTGCGAGTGTGTGTCTAACCGGGACGAACGCTGCAGAGCTGGATCGCGCAGCCCGGTCGCTGAATTTTCAACCCATTGCCAAAACGGCCATCAAGGAGCAGCAAACAGGAAACGTTCTTGTATTTGTCCGTTTCAATACACCATCGGTCTCTGAAGCTGTGCTGCTGGCAAGGCAGAGTTCTGCAGCCGGTGCAATGAATGGCGCTACACAACGTGCCTATGCGAGTCGCATTGACGTTGAGCATGGGATGCAAAGCAAAGCGATCGAAGCGCTTGGTGCGAAAATTGAATCGACCATGCGGATTGGTGCTAACGGAATGAAAGTTCGCGTCGACGCATCGAGGTTGGATGAATTGCGTGCCTTGCCCGGTGTCCGATCGGTATCGATGGTCGAGACCCACACGCTGGCGCTGCATCGGAGTGTGTCATGGGTCGGTGCGCCGGCGGTATGGGATCAGGTGGGAGACGGTTCGGGCATCACGATTGCCATCATTGACTCCGGTATTGATTACCTGCACGCCAACATGGGAGGCAGTGGCAGCGTTGATGACTACAACGCCAACGATTTCAACGTCATTGAAAAAGGCACGTTCCCTAACGCAAAAGTGATTGGTGGTTACGATTTTGCCGGGCCTGTCTACAATCCCAGTTCGTCCAACACGGACCTGCATGTCCCCACTCCTGATCCCGATCCGCTGGACGGCAATGGTCACGGTTCGCATGTTGCAGGAATCGCCGGTGGTCTTGGCGTGGAGGGAAGTATTGGTTCCGGCGTTGCTCCGGGGGCATCGTTATACGCACTGAAGGTGTTTAATGATACCGCCGGATCAACGAATCTGACGGCGGATGCGATTGAATGGGCGCTTGACCCCAATCAGGATGGCGATATGAGTGATCATGTCGATGTCATCAACATGAGCCTGGGTTCGCCTTTTGGTAGTCCTGAGTCACCTTCGGCCATCGCCGCCAGCAACGCTGCGGACATGGGAATTATTGTGGTTGCCTCTGCAGGAAACAGTGGCACCGTACCGTATGTGACCGGCTCACCGGCCGTAGGACCCAATGTGATTTCAGTGGCGTCGTCTTTGACAGGCGGTGACGTTTTTGCGGTAAAAGTTGATGGATCACCGGCGGATGGACTGTACGAGGCCCTTGAGGGTGTTGGTGCGGTGCGTGTTTCTGACGGTACGGTTACCGGAAATCTCGTGATTGCCGAGCCGTTGCAGGCCTGCAATGCAGATGCGAACGGCTTGCCATTAGGACTTGATAACGACATTGACGGCGGTGTGGCGCTTGTGCAGCGCGGTGGCTGTTCGTTCGATTTAAAATACCTGAACGCCCAGCTTTCCGGAGCATCCGCCATCCTGGTTTACAACGATGGAGCGGATCCGTCCCGGGTAGCACCGATCACGATGGGCGGCGTGGGAAATCTGGGTATTGCGGTCACGATTCCCGGGGTAATGATCTCGTCAACGGCGGGTGATTTTCTTAATGCATCGATATCTGACGGCCACTCGCTGTCGGCAGAGATGGATGAGGATCTGCTTACGCCTACGCTGTTTGGGGATAGTATGAGCGGGTTCTCCTCATTGGGTCCTGGTCATGGAGGCAGTATGTTTAAGCCAGACATGACTGCGCCAGGATCCGCCATAACGTCTACCGGGGCAGGTAGCGGCACGGGTTCGCTGACCATCGGTGGTACGTCGATGGCAGCACCGCATGTTGCGGGGGCCGCTGCTCTTATGCGGCAGGCCTTTCCTGACGCCTCGGTTGCGGCGATTAAAGCGATGTTGATGAATTCTACGGTGGATGCGGCGCCAGATGGACTGATCGGTCCTGCGCACTCACTCAGTCGCATGGGTGTTGGCGTACTGCGGGTTGATGCAGCCGAACAACTGGATAGTTTTGCGTCTCCGGCCGGGGTGGCCTTCGGGCGAATCAACGCGGCCCGCGATACGGTTCGTCGAACGCTGGTCAGCGTTAACAATCTGTCGGCAGAATCAAAGACTTTCAGCGTCACTCATGTCCCGGGCCAGACGCTGGCCGGTGTCAGTATGAATGTAGCGGACTCCATTACCGTTAAAGCCGGTCAATCGGCTGCCCTGAGTGTGATGCTGATGTACTCGCCAGAAGCTGAAGGCTCGGATGACGGTTCCTTCAGTCAATCTGAAGTGGATGGCCATCTCGTGCTTAATGACGGTGAGGACACGCTTCGAGTAGGCTATTTTGCCGTCATAGACCCGGCCTCTGTGGTAGGAACACGCAGTGTGGGTAGCGCCATTGAACTCAAGAACGGTGGTCCCGGGGATGGCATCGCGGAAGGGTTTACTCTGGCACTGCAGGGCACCGACAACGGTGATGACCGCACAGATATGGCATCGGTCAGAGCGTTGGGGTACCGAACGTCAGTCGTGTCAGGATCACAGGTAGTTGAGATCGGCATCGACATGAACAGCGGATGGGAAACCATGTCAGACCTGTCGTTTGATCTCTTCCTTGATATCGACAGTGATGGTAGTGATGACGTTCAGCTGCGTGCCACCGACTGGTCTGAGTTCGATGGCAATATCGGTACCATGCTGACCGCTCAGTTTGATCTGGTCGGCGGTGCCGCGTTCCTGGACTGGTTTGTCAATATTGGCGACTACAACGATACCAGTGCGGCCTTCATATTTACCCGTGCGGCAGACGGCGGGCTTGTTCCTGACGTGTTTGACTTCCGGCTTGAGGTTAGCGCATCAGATGGCAGTTCCGATACCGAAACTGGCCGCATTGATCTCTCTGAGGAAATTGTTGCTGCAAGCCCCTCGATTCTGGTGGGCGCATCGCAGAGTGAAACCGTTGAAACTTCGGGCTCAACCGGCGATATGCTGTGGCTACTGCAAAACAATCAGGTGGGCCGCCAGTCGAGTATTGTTCACGTTGGCAAGTAGTCTGTAATCAGTTTGTGTGCGGCAGTTAATGAACGCACATGTGCTATCAAAGTGGCCGCAATTGCGGCCACTTTTTTGTTTCCGTTACACAGTGTGAGTTAGGGCCACAGCGGTACCAAAGACGGGCCCGCAGACCAAGTCATTGCGAACGTTAGAATAGGGTGGCTTTTCTTCGTCACAGCGAGCCTGGCAAACGGGAAACGTTCTTCGTCATTGTGAACCTGCGGTGCAGGTGCTGCAATTGCCGTCAGGACTTTGAAAACGGCATGTGGCGTCGTGTCGGGAGATTGCCGCGCGCTTTGCGCTCGCAATGACCGCCGCTTTCAGTAGCCACCGCTCTTACGTTGTCGAAGTGACGGGCAGAGAGTGGTGTAGCGCTACGTGGAACGCGCGCCGCTCAGCACTGAAATGAGCGGTTGCAGCTGCTCTTCATAGCGTCGCCAAAGCTCAACGGAGCTTGAGTAGATTGGCTTTCTAACCTGGACGGCGCTTGCCGTGCGGACGCTTCTCGAGGTGCGATGGAACTCAAGGCAGGCAGGTTCGTAATCGAGACCGGCCTTCTCGAGCAACGATCGCACGCCCGTTTCAGGGTCAGCTACCAGAGCCTCGTATTCGACGTTGTGTATAAAACCCGGAAGCACGCTTTCCCAGTGCGCCATAAGGCGCTTGTAGCCAAGGTAGTAGGTAGCCAGCTCCTTCTGATCGTAGCTGTAAAAAGGGCCATTGTCAGAAAAATGGTTTTTATACAGTGACAGACAATTATCCAGCGGATTGCGATGCGTGTGAATAATAACTGCGTCCGGAAACACCAGTTTTATCATGCCGATTAATTTGAAATTGTCGGGCTTTTTGTCGGTAACGCGGCTTGCGCCCTGACTCATTTCTGCGGTTTTGGACAAGTAGTGCCCGGCCATCTGCAAAAGCGCATCACGATCAAGACTCGCGACATTTGACGGAAACTTCGACACGTCCATTGCGCTCATGATCGACAGGTTAAGAGTTTGAAGTTCACCACCGCCAAACACGCTGGTATGACTGGCGAGAATCTGCTCTACCAGTGACGTACCTGAGCGAGGCATCCCGAGGATAAAAATGGGTTGAGCGCCTTTTTTCCCTGAGCCTGAAAACTGCTCGAACAGGTCGGTTGAAAACGTCGCGGTTACCCGGTCAATTTCTGCCCCCCAGTTTCTGATGTCAAAGCGAAGCTGGGCACGTTTGAGCGTGTTGGCGATTTCGAAGTAGCCGAAAGCGTCTTTGTATCGACCCATGTCTTCGTAAGCCTTGCCCAGTCCAAAGGCAAGATGCATTCTTGACGTGTCGCTAACCCCGTCAAGACTCATTTGCTGCTCCATGGCCTGCACATCACTGTCGACCGAGTCATGGTCCAGCAGCCGGGCAATCTGGCGGTGAGCCGGTGCGTAGGCCGGGTCAAGTTCCAGGGTTTTGCGATACCAGCGCTCGCTGTCCTCCAGCCGCCCGAGGGACGCCAGTACATTGGCGAGGCTGAAAGAGGTGTCGGTGTTGTCGGGCATGAGCTCGAAGGCTCTGCGGTAGTTGTCAGCCGCGCTGGGTAACTGGCTCTCCAGTTCGTCCAGTCTGGCAAGGTTGTGAAGCGTTGTGCCGTTGGTCGGATCCAGCTCTGTGGCCTTCGTGAGCAGCGTGCGCGCCTTTGGGTATTGCAGAGTTTGCAAGGCAATGGTTCCAAGTAGCTGGGTTGCAGTCGCGTTATCGGGATCTGTGTCCAGAACGCGTTGATATCCTGCGGCCGCGCGTTTGAGGTTACCCTGGCGGTGGGCGGCAACAGATTCAGACAGCAGCGTCGCGATACCGTTGGTGGGCATGCTATTCACAAAATGACCCTTCTACTTGGCTGTAAAACCGGGTCATGATACCTCACCGGAGCGCGTATTTGCGGTCGGTGGCTTCAGGCAGGCGAATTGCGTCAGGCCGTATATGGATTGCGGTTCGTCGGACGGGCGGGGAATGGAGAGGTCAGTTTCCGTTCGCTGCTGACTGGAGCGTCGAGGATGCTGTCCTGATAGCGGACGGGCTGTTTCAGGCCTGTCCGAGCGTCGTTACGTCTTTGGTGTGTTCCAGTCCATCCGGACCGTAGAGTGCAGGTGCTGTGTTGTCAGCGCCACGCAGTACCTGGAGTGCTTTCTCAACATGGCTGCGACGCACACGCGTCACGCTGCCGTTAACGGCGTTGGCGTCTCGACACTTCTGCAGGTTTACGAGCAGAGTCTCCCATGAGCCAGCAGGGTAGTTTGAGTCGTGATGGGAGAGATGTTGCTCAATATCTTCGTTGGATAGCGACAGCGCCTGACACAGTTCCGCACGAGTTTTGTCCAGCTGCTCCAGTCTGGAAACACAGCCAACCTTGAGTTTTACGCAGGCATCAATGTCATCCACGGTGCTGGTAGTCAACGCCTCGCGTTCCCTGGCAAGCAGAGTCAGCAGGTGCTCTATGCACGTGTTGGCGTCAAGAATGACCTTCGTCAGTGCCTGAGTCTGCCTGGAAGTGCTGGATTGGTTGCTGGCATCCATGGTCTATTTGTCAACCGGCAGTGAGCGGTCCATGGCAAGCATCTTGTCGGCCGTTCTTTCCGCCGACACGGAGTAATTGCCCGATTCAATACGGTCGCGAATTTCTTCGACCCGTTTGCTGTCTACCTCGTTAACCTGTCCCAGTCGCTCCTCGACGGCCTGCATCAGACGGGCGTCGCTGGTGACCTGAACGGTATCTGTATTCTGAGCGGCGGCCTTGGCCTTGGCGTCGCCGGGCTGACCGGCGGGCGTTTCGGGCCCACTGGTTTTTGCGGTTCGCCCCGATATCTGCAGATACTGGTTCGTGAGTGAATCGATATTGTTAGTCATGAGCTCAAGCTCTCCTTAATGTGTCTTGCAGTAATGTTAGCGTCGGGCTAGTCAGAAACTTTAGTGTTTTTCGAAAATTATTGCGACGCGACAAAAAGCGGCGCTGTGATTCTCGTTTCAATATTAAAATAATTTATATAAATATTAACTAACATATTGTAAATAAAGTAATTAGTGTCCAATTTGTATCACTTCAGAAGACTGGATCACACCCTCGATTGTTCGTCCCGAGGAGCGGTTTTTAACCCGGATTCTCTGTCCTATTCGACCGTCACTCAGCGCAGTGCCTGACATGCGTATGTTAAACGGGCCTTCTTTTGACCCGGAGCGGATGGTCACCTGCTGTCCGCGTCGTACCACGTTGGGCGCTTTGAGCAATTCGTTTCTCAGCGGTTCTCCTTCCGCCAGACGCCGTTTCAGAACCATTCCAACAATCGATTCCCCTTCACGAAGATACCCTCCGTGCACGGTGCCGAGGTCGCGCTCCATGACGATCAGGTCGTCCGACGTGAGTGCTGTACCTGCCGGAAGTGGCCGGGCAGCCACCAGGATATTGGCAGCCACACCCACGCGGACCGGGACAAAAAGCTTCCATGGGCGGGGCGACGTACATTTGACGCCAACCGTCGTGTTAGCCGATAGCCTGGCTCCTGGCGATAAATACGCTTCCAGAGCAACACCACAGCGGTGCAGTTTTAGTCGGTAATCCAGTTCCGCGGCGGTGACCGTTGTGGTTGTGCCAGGTTTGTGCGCCCGATCCCTGACGAAAGCGGATGCCGTTGACTGAATATCCGCCAGCGGGTGCCAGTCTGTGGACTCAGGGGCAGATGCGTTCAGCGCAGGAGTGAAGATCAGGCAGGCGAGTATCGTCATTGCGGTTTTAAGCGACGGAAATTTGACGCCCCAAAGCCGGCAGCCGGAGGTCAGCGAGTTCGCCAAAGGCGGCAAGATGGAACTCGGTTTCACCCTTAGCTCATGAAAATACTGCGATTTTTGCAAAATTACTCCTCAAAACGGCATAGACCGCTGGTCGTTTTGGCTTATCACTGGAAGATACTTTGCAGGATTCGTGCCAGAAGTTGGAAGAGGATCCGTCAAACGCCCCCACAACGCCGCCTCCAGGGCACGCGGTTTTCACTTTCCACGGATGGATGCCGGAAACTTAAGGTTTTGAGGGAAGTGTTTGCGAGTAGGGCCATGCAGAGAAGCCGGAGCGAGACAGCGGCTTGGCCACCGCGACTACGGCGAGGTTGCCACTCATTCCGAGGCACGGACGGGTGAATTGCTCCAAACTGCATGGCGGTTACAGCTGCCACCGAAACGTTTTCACTTCAACCGCCGTCGGCGACGCGACGGTCATTCCTTTGTACACCTTATATAGATCGTCCGAACGTTACGTTGTTCGCCCCATCGGCTCTGCGTAACTCCCGCAAGCGTCTGCCCGTGATGTCATTTCCACCCGGCGTTGCCGCCCAGCGGAAAAGGCTTGCCGCTATTGTCGCGTTTCTGGTCAGCTAAAGTCAAAATATTCTTCAAAAACAATCGTATATAAGTTTGGCACGATAGTTGCTTTGTATCAGGCAGAACACGTAACGAGGAAACATCATGAGCTTTGGCAACGACCCCATATTCGGCATACATGCACAGGCACTGTCTATTTACAGTCGCCGCAACGAAGTGATTGCCGCCAATATCGCTAACGCTGATACCCCAAATTACAAAGCCCGCGATCTGGATTTTGCCAGTGCGCTGGGTAACGCGCAGAAGCAGTCGGTCGAAATGGCGGCAACGCACTCCGGCCACATCACTACCAGCCGCAGCAACGCCGGTACTGGCGATCTTTTATATCGCATTCCATTTCAGCCTTCGCTGGATGGCAACAGCGTTGAATCAGACGTCGAACAGGCCAAATTTGGCGAGAACGCTTTGCGTTACCAGGTTGCGCTTCGATTTGTCAGTGGCAGCGTCAGCAAGATGCGAGCCGCGATCAGCGGGAGAATCCAATAATGTCCATGTTCAAGATTTTTGATATCGCCGGTTCCGGCATGAACGCACAGACGGTGCGACTGAATGTTACCGCCAGTAACGTCGCCAACGCCGATAACGTCAGCGGCGACGAAGCCGGTGCCTACCGGGCTCGTCAGCCTGTTTTTTCGAGTTTTACCAACGCCATGAACGCCGAGGAAAATCCGCTCGTTCGTGTGCTGGGAATCGTAGAGAGCCAGGCAGACGTTGCCGCTCGATACGCCCCTGATAACCCTAATGCGAACGAAGAGGGCTACGTATTTTCAAGCAACGTCAACGCCATTGAAGAAATGGTCAACATGATGTCTGCCTCACGTTCGTACAAGAACAACATTGAAGTACTTAACACATCCAAAGACCTGCTCATGCGTACATTGAGCATGGGTCAATAGTCCAGCGAAAAAGGAAAAGACTATGTCAACTATCAGCTCCATTGACCCGCTTAATGCGTATAGCAGTCAGGCGCGCGCCGGGAACAACACCGGTTCGGACCTTGGTCAGGAAGAATACCTAAAACTGATGATCACGCAGTTTCAAAATCAGGATCCTTTCAAGCCAATGGAAAACGGTGACTTCCTCGGGCAGATTGCCCAGTTCGGAACGGTATCGGGAATCAGTGAGCTTAAGGACAGCTTCAGCGCCGTCGCTTCTTCGATTTCCTCCGACCAGACGCTGCAGGCATCGGGTCTGATTGGGCGCACGGTTCTCGCTGATGTGAATACCGGACGGCTTGAGAATCAGGACGGCATTTCAGGCGCTGTGGAAGTGCCCATTCCAACCGGTTCAGTCACGGTCCAGGTTCGCGACAGCGCGGGCCAGGTTGTGCGCCGCATGGATATTGGCCAACACAGCGGTGGCCTTGCCAACTTTACCTGGGATGGCGTAACCGATGATGGCGCTGCGGCCCCGGTTGGTAGCTATACCTTTGAAGCCCAGATCAGCACGTCAAGTGGACCCGAAGCCGTCGGTGTCCTGATTGCAGCGGAGGTGGACAGCGTCTCAATGTCGCCGAGTACCGGTTCGCTCAATCTGAATTTCTCCAACATGGATTCGCTGGGCTTGCACCAGGTCCGCCAGATTTCGTAACTGATACGAACGCTTATTAATTGACAGACAAGGATACACACTATGCCTTTTAGAATTGCACTCAGCGGACTTAACTCTGCATCGGCCGACCTTAGCGTCACCGCCAACAATATCGCCAACGCCAATACGTACGGATTCAAAAGCTCACGAGCGGAGTTTGCGGAAGTGTTCGCGGCGGGAAGCGGCAGTCTCTCGACCAGCGTGTCGGGTAGCGGCGTGCGTATGACCGGCGTTTCGCAAGCCTTTAGTCAGGGTAACGTCGACTTCACTAACAATGCGCTGGATATGGCCATCGGTGGTGAAGGCTTCTTTACACTGGCTGACGGCGGTAGCCGCGCTTACACACGTGCCGGCAACTTCAGCGTTGACCGCGAGGGATTCGTCGTTAATCCCAAAGGCGCCAAGCTTCAGGGGTTTCCGCCAGCCGGTAATGACACGTTTAATACTGGCTTGCTGACCGACATGCGAGTACTTGTGGGCACCAACGCACCGCAGGAAACGGAGCTGGCCGAAATCGGTGTTAATCTTCCGGCGGCGGCCGATCAGCCGGCTCAGGCGGTGTTTGATCCGACCGATCCGGCCAGTTACAACCACACCACGTCAACCACGATTTACGATACGCTCGGAACGGCTCACACCGCGACGTTCTACTATATCAAGGACGCCGGACCGAATGAGTGGATTACCGAAACTTATATCGATGGCAATCCGGTAGGCGCGCCTCAATCTCTCGTATTCGATTCCGAAGGCGCCATTACGACGCCGGCGGGTGGCCAGATAACGCTGGCGGCTTACCCGACCGGAAACGGCTCGGAAGACATCGAACTCACCGTGAACTACGCAGAGACCACGCAATTTGGTGAGCAGTTTGCCGTCAACTCGCTAATCCAGGACGGGTTTACGACCGGGCGACTGGTCGGTCTGGACGTGGGTTCTACCGGAGTATTGTTTGCCCGGTTTACCAACGGTCAGTCGAGTTCACTCGGTAAAGTAGCTTTGGCCAACTTCGCGAACCCCAATGGGCTCGGACAGCGTGGTGACACAATGTGGAGCGAATCCTTTGAGTCGGGCAGCGTAGTTCTCGGCGAAGCCGGCACGTCAAGCTTCGGATTGATTCAGTCCGGTGCGCTTGAAGCCTCGAACGTGGATCTCACGGCACAGCTGGTCAGCATGATCACCGCGCAGCGTAATTTCCAGGCAAACGCCCAGATGATTACGACGGCTGATCAGGTGACATCCACCATTCTCAATATTCGTTAAGCCTGATTCTCTAAACGACAGCCGACTTAGCTAAAGGAACTTCACCATGGATCGACTCGGATACATTGCCATGACTGGCGCCAAGCAGAGCATGCAGGCACAGGGTGTTGTCAGCAACAACCTCGCCAACGCCAGCACAACCGGCTTTCGTGCCGAGTTGCTCGGTGCCACGGCTGCGCCGGTTTATGGTGACGGCTACGCCAGCAGGGTAAACGTGGTGTCCGCAGGAGCCGGCGCTGACTTTGCTGTGGGCTCATTGCGATCCACCGGACGTCAACTTGACGTAGCGGTTCAGCGCGATGGCTGGATTGCCGTACAGGCTTCCGACGGCAGTGAAGCCTATACGCGAGCCGGTGACCTGCAGCTTAACTCGGTCGGATTGATGACCACCGGCAGCGGATTGCCGGTCATCGGAGACGGCGGACCGGTTGCAGTTCCGCCTCATTCTCAGCTGACGATAGGCCGCGACGGCACCATCTCGATTGTGCCGCTGGGTCAAAGCTCCAGCACGCTGGCGACTGTGGATCGAATCAAGCTGGTTAATCCTGGCAACGAAAACCTGGAGCGTGGCGCTGACGGCTTGTTTCGACTGAAAAGTGGGGAGGCAGCCCCGGCGGAAGCCAGTGTAGGGCTGATGTCCGGAACGCTTGAGTCAAGCAATGTGAACGCGGCTTCATCGCTGGTTGACATGATTGAGCTGTCCAGACTCTACGAAATGCAGGTGAAGATGATCTCGACTGCCAAAGAAGACGCCGATGCCGCAGCCCAGCTCATGAGAATGCGCTGATCTGGCACGTAACTTGCAACTTCACCACTAGTGAAGTGCGAACGACAGAATTTTGACGATTTAAACTAAGGATAGAAAAATGAACTCAGCACTTTGGGCCGCAAAAACAGGTCTCGACGCACAGCAAACAAAGATGGCCGTGATTTCAAACAATCTCGCCAACTCCAGTACCACCGGTTTCAAGCGAAGTCGTGCGGTATTTGAAGACCTGCTGTATCAAAACCGTCGTCAGCCGGGCGGTCAGTCGTCTCAGGACACGCGCTACCCCTCAGGCACCATGCTGGGTACCGGTGTTCGTCTGGTGGCCACGCAGAAAACATTTGCCCAGGGCAACATTGGGCAGACAAACAATGCGCTGGACATGGCCGTTACCGGGCGGGGCTTTTTTGAAATTCTCCTGCCCGACGGTAGTCAGGCCTACACGCGGGATGGCGCGTTTCAAATTAACGGTCAGGGAGAGCTGGTAACCGCCAGCGGCTATGCCGTACAGCCGGGCGTCACCATTCCGGACGGTGCTCAAAGCATTACGATCGGGTCCGACGGTACCGTATCGGTACAACTGGCCGGGCAGGCATCTCCGGTTCAGGTCGGAAATCTGCAGCTGACCGATTTCATCAACTCGGCCGGGCTCGAACCACTTGGCGAAAATCTCTACGTTGAAACAGCCGCAAGCGGCACGCCTCAGGTAGGCACGCCGGGGCTGAATGGCCTGGGCAAGGTAGCCCAGGGCTCACTGGAGGGATCCAATGTCAACGTGGTCGAAGAGCTGGTCAATATGATCGAGACCCAGCGTGCGTATGAGATGAATTCAAAAGCGATCGCAACCAGCGATCAGATGCTCGAATACGTTAACAACTCCTTATAGGACGTCGCATGATTAAGATTGCAACAGTAAATCCGGGTGAGAAACGTTCAATACGGCTTGTGCTTTTATGTCTTGCCGTAAGCCTGTTTCAAAGCGGTTGTAGCCTGGTTCCCCGGTCCGATAACGACCAGAGTCGACATTCACAGCTCCTGCCGCCGGGATATGCGGTTGGGCGTACCACAGCGGAAACAAGCAACGGTACCATTTATCAGGCCTCCACCAGTCTGGCCTTATTTGAAGATCAAAAGGCACGGCGTGTGGGAGATATCCTGACCATTAACCTGACCGAATCGACGAACGCGACGAAGAGTTCTTCGACAAGTACGAGCAAATCGACTGAAGCCACCATTGCCAACCCAACGGTGCTTGGCTACAACGTGACGCGCGATGGCGTTCCTATTCTGAGCGGCAATCTGGGTGGCGATCAGACATTCAGCGGCGAAGGTGGCGCAAGTCAAAGTAATCGCCTCGAAGGCCGCGTCACTGTTTCGGTAGTTGAAGTACTGCCGAACGGAAACCTGATTATTCAAGGCGAGAAGTGGCTGACGCTGAATCAGGGCAAGGAATTCTTACGCGTGAGCGGCATTGTTCGCCAGGTGGATATACTCGCCGACAATTCGGTGTCCTCCGAAAAAGTGGCGAACGCACGTATCGAATATGCCGGCAAAGGACCTTTGGCCGATGCCAATCAGATGAGCTGGCTCGCACGCTTTTTTAATTCTCCGTGGATTCCATTCTAGAAACCGACAGGACTACTTATGAACATGCCGTTATCACGTTTTAGCTTTTCCCGACTGCTGGTCAGTTTAACCGGCCGGTGGCTGCGTACGATCAGCGCCGTCTCGATCGCACTGCTCATGATAGCGACTGCAGGGCATGCGAGCGCAGATCGCGTCAAGGATATTGCGTCTGTCGCCGGCGTGCGCTCGAATCAACTCGTAGGTTACGGCCTGGTCGTCGGCCTTGATGGAAGCGGCGACCAAACCAGTCAGGCGCCGTTCACGGTGCAGAGCCTGCAAAACATGCTCACCCAGTTTGGCATCACACTGCCTCCGGGAGCTAATCCTCAGCTTAAAAACGTGGCGGCCGTTGCGGTACACGCTGACCTTCCACCGTTTGCCAAACCGGGGCAGAAAATCGATGTCACCGTGTCGTCTATCGCGAACGCCAAGAGCCTCAGAGGTGGCAGTTTGCTAATGACGCCACTTAAAGGCGCAGACGGCAGCGTTTATGGAATCGCGCAAGGCAATCTGATCGTCGGTGGATTTGGAGCCAGTGCCAATGACGGTTCCAGCATCACGGTGAATATACCCAGCGTAGGCAGAATTCCCAATGGCGCCAGCATTGAACGCAGCGTTGCCAGCAGCTTTAGCGCCGATCCGTTTATCACGCTGAATCTGCATAACGCCGATTTCACAACGGCTCACCGGCTGAGCCAGAGCATTAACAACTTTCTCGGAGGTGAAACGGCTGAACCCATGGACGCAAGTTCTGTGAGAGTTCGCGCACCGGTCACTTCCTCGGCGCGCATCGCGTTTGTGTCCGAGCTTGAAAACCTGACGGTCGATCCAGGGGCGGCGCCAGCGCGGGTGATTGTCAATTCTCGAACTGGAACCGTCGTGATTGGTTCTAACGTCAGGGTGACTCCCGCCGCGGTGTCGCACGGTTCGCTGGTGGTAACCATCAGTGAGGCCCCGTTTGTCAGTCAGCCTGAGGCCTTCTCACGGCGAGGTGACACGGCTGTTGTGGCCAATTCCGACATTAGTATTACCGAAGAGAGTGATCGCATGTTCCTGTTTCAACCAGGCGTCACGCTTGACGAAATTGTGCGTGCGGTGAATGAAGTGGGCGCGGCTCCGGGTGACCTTGTTGCCATACTGGAAGCGCTTAAACAGGCGGGGTCGCTGCGTGCCGAGCTGGTGGTGATATGAGTTCTGTTGACGCTCCTCTGTTTACTGACCCGGCTCATCTCGCCAAGCTCAAAAGCGAGGCGCATACCGGCTCATCCGATAATCTGCGTGAAGTCGCGCGACAGTTTGAGTCCATGTTCACTCACATGCTTATGAAGAACATGCGTGCCGCCAGCCTGGGTGAGGGCGCCTTCGACAGCGACCAAAGCCGCTTCTATCAGGATATGTTTGATCAGCAGATGTCCACTGAGCTTACGCGAGGTAAAGGTCTCGGAATTGCCGAGCTACTGGTAAGGCAGCTCGGTGGAGATGAATCGACCAGACCAGAGTCCCCAAATTCGGCTGGCTTCGCCACCCCCATTCGCAATAAAGCGCTGGTGACAGCACAAGCGCCTGTTCGCAGTGAAACCGTGGCCGATTCACAGACTCCGGAGATCGTTCGCAGCGAGCGCAAGATCGACGGACCGATCGACTTTGTGAAGAGCGCGCTGCCACACGCGCGTCGCGTCGGAGAGCTTCTTGGCGTTGCGCCTCAGCTGGTGCTGGCTCAGGCCGCGCTCGAGACCGGATGGGGCCAGAAGATGATTCGCAATACGGACGGCAGTAGCAGTCACAACCTGTTCGGTATTAAAACCGGTTCAAAGTGGGACGGATCGTCAGCCATGGTCAACACGCTCGAGTTTGCCTCCGGCGTAGGACAGCGCGTAAAGGCGGCTTTCAGATCGTACGGCTCGATGGCAGAGAGTTTTGATGACTACGCGAAGCTCCTGTTAAACAATCCGCGCTACCAGGACGTTATTGGAAGCGGCGATGACAGCGCACGGTTCGCGGGCGCGCTGAAGCGCAGCGGCTATGCAACAGATCCGGACTATGCGACGAAAATCATGCGCATAGTCGACGGTGACACCCTCAACAATGCGATCAAAGTCACAAGTCAGGGCGACAAGTGACGCACTAACGCTAAAGTTCTCCTGGACCGTGCCGATAGGGTTCATGGAGATCGTGTACTCCCAAGGAATTCATTATGGCCGACGTTTTACTTACCAGTTTGAGCGCACTGCTTTCATCACAAAGAGCACTGGCGACCACTGGACATAATATTGCCAACGTTAATACGCCTGGCTATTCACGTCAGCGCGTGGATCTTGGTACTCGCCTCGCCGACTTTACAGGAAGCGGAGCCGTTGGAAATGGCGTGCAGGTAACCAACGTCAGACGCAGCTACGACGTGTATCTGGCGGGTGCAACCCGCGGAAACCAAAGTGAATTTAGTCGACTAAACGTGTTTCATTCCCTGGCCTCGAAAATTGACGGGCTGCTGGCAAATGAAAGCGCAGGACTCGCGCCGAGCATGCAGGCGTTTTTTAGCGCCGCCCAGGATGTGGCCAACGATCCTTCCTCGATACCGGCTCGCCAGGCGTTTTTGAGTCAGGCTGACGGTATTGCCGACAGATTTCAGAGTCTGGCAGGGCAATTTCAGGATATAGAGTCCGAAGTTTCCAGCCGAATGCGACAGGAAGTGGAGGATATTGACGGTCTCGCGAATTCGATTTCGACTATTAATCAGGAAATCATTACCGCAACCGGCCGCAGCAACGGACCGCCAAATGATTTGCTGGATGCTCGCGACAGGCTTATTGACGAACTGTCCACAAAGGTCGACGTCACTACAACGCCCCAGGAAGACGGAGCGCTCAACGTGTTCGTAGGTAACGGTCAGAGTCTGGTCGTTGGCACGCAAGCGGCTAATCTGTCAGTGCAAAGTGACCCGTTTAATCCGTCCAGACTGAATGTGATGTTACAAAACGGTGGCAGCAGAACCGACATTTCTTCTGCCGTGTCGGGCGGCTCTCTGGGCGGAACCATGGATTTTCGCCGGGAAGTTCTGGATCCGGCGCGAAACGAAATTGGCCGAATTGCCGTGGCCTTCGCAGCGACCGTCAACGCCCAGCAGGCCAGCGGTATGGATCTTAATGGCGATCTTGGCGGGCAGTTCTTCAGCGTGGCAGAACCGAAAGTGATTAACCGGTCTGGGAATGCCGGCAGTGGTGCAGTTGCAGCCACGATTACCGATGTCAGTGCGCTAACGTCCGCCGACTACGAGCTCAGCTTCTCGGGCGGAGCGTATAGTCTGTCGCGTACCGATACAGGTGAGTCGGTACCGATGACCGGCAGCGGAACCGCCGGCGACCCGTTTGTGGCGGATGGCGTCAGCTTTGTCACGAGCGGCACGCCTTCGGATGGCGACGCGTTTTTGATTCGACCGACCTACGATGCGGCCGCGTCGTTGCAGAATGTGCTTGGCTCGCCGCAGGAGATCGCGGCAGCAGGACCCTTGCGCTCCTCGGCCGACCTCAACAACACCGGCAGCGGTGTGATTTCCGGGGGCATGGTGGTAGATGCCGATGACCCTCAGTTGCTGTCTTCAAGCGTGATCGAATTTACCAGTCCAACAACCTACAGTATCAACGGCTCCGGCAGTTTCCCTTATACGGCCGATGAACCGATAAACCTGAATGGCGCCACCTTTCAGATTAGCGGAACCCCGGAAGCAGGTGACACGTTTACCATCGAACCCAACACGGGTGGTCAGGGTGACAATGCCAATATGCTGGCCATGGCGAATCTTCAGGGGTTCGGTGTTCTGGATGGTGGAAGCTCAACGCTTGGCAGTACCGTGAGTCAGCTGGTTGCCGAAGTGGGTAGCTCCACCCGGCAGGCTGGTACGAATCTTACCGCTCAGAGCGTGCTGCTCGAACAGTCTTTGACCCAGCAGCAGTCAGTCTCTGGCGTAAACCTGGACGAGGAGGCCGCCAACATGCTTCGCTACCAGCAGGCGTATGAGGCTGCCGCCCAGATGATTACGGTCGCGGACAGCATGTTTGCCAGTCTTCTGAATGCGGTAGGGAGATAACTGATGCGCGTTTCTACAGCCATGTTTTACCGGCAGGGCACAGCGGCCATTTCGGATATGCAGGCGCGCCTGGTCAGAACCCAGCAGCAGTTGGCCAGCGGCAATCGGTTGCTAAGCCCCGCGGATGACCCGGTAGGCGCGGCCCGTCTGCTGGATCTGAATTCGGCTGTCGAACAAAACAATCAGTATCAGCGCAACTCAAATATGGCTCGCAACCGCCTTGGCATGGAAGAACAGGCGCTGACCGATGTGCAAAACGTACTCTTTCGGATTCGCGATCTTGCCGTGCAGGCCAATAATGACACGCTTGACAGTACTACCCGGTCCTTCATTGCAGCAGAAACCGACCAGGCTCTGGAGCAGCTCGTTCAACTGGGCAATACTCGCGATGCTGAAGGAAACTTCCTCTTCGCCGGGTTCAGCTCCCAGACGCAGCCGTTTGCCCGTACGTCTACCGGTGTGCGGTACGACGGCGACCAGGGTCAGAGAAATATTCAAATCAGTGACACCCGCAGCGTTGCTGACGGCGATTCAGGTTCGGATATTTTCCTGGCGATCCCTAACGGCACAGGTGATTTTTCGGTATCGGCTGATGCATCGAATACCGGTACCGGCGTTATCGGTACGCGCACGCTCAACGATCATACGCTTTGGGACGGAGGCAACTATACGATCAGCTTCACGGCTCCGGGTGCCTATGATGTGATCGACGGCGGCGGCGCCACGATTGCCTCCGGAACGTTTGAAGACGGTGAGACGATAGATGTGATGGGTGTATCGCTGGTCTTGACCGGTGCCCCCGAAGCAGGTGACGAATTCAGCGTCGGACCTTCCCGAACTCAGGATATATTCACTACCGTGCAAAACTTTATTGATGCCATGGACTCTGCAACCGATCCGGCCGGCACGGCTTCTCTGCACAATCAGACTGGAAACGTGCTCGAAAACCTTGACCGTGGAATTGACAACATTCTTGAGTTTCGCACGCTCGTCGGCGCACGCCTGCAAGTCCTGGATGCTCAGGAAGAGACGAATGCCGACTTTGGACTAACCCTCGAAACAGCGCGCGCAGAGCTCCAGGAGCTTGACTATGCCGAGGCAGTAACACGTCTTTCCCAGCAAGTAGTCGGGCTTGAAGCGGCTCAGCAATCGTTCGCACGTATCCAGGGATTGAATCTGTTTCGTCTTATATAGAGTTAAGCAGGTGCATTCATTAAAAGCGCTCTCTTTACAGAGCGCTTTTTTCATGGCGGACGACATCCAGGGACAGTTGTACCTTCGGTACCGTGTGAAGTTGATCACTTTTGCAGTAGTTTTATCCGCATTATGTTGCCGGGAGAGTAATTAAAAAAAGCCCGTAAGCCTTTGTTAATATGAAGATAAACAAATTATCACGTTTATCGAAAACAATCCGGCTGCAATTTTCTAAAGTATTTTCCGTACGTGCCGCTAACAAAACTGTACAGCGATTTCAACACAAGATCGGCTGGCACAAATTTAGCTTTTTAAACTTACGGAGTATTGAAATGGCTCAGTACATTAACACTAACCTGGCCTCTCTCAACGCGCAGCGCAATCTCAACAGCTCGCAAGGGACGATGGCTACGGCGATGCAGCGCCTCTCAACGGGTCTGCGAATTAACAGCGCAAAAGATGATGCCGCAGGTATGGCGATTTCTGAGCGTTTCACGTCTCAAATCCGAGGCCTTGATCAGGCAATGAGAAACGCCAGCGATGGTATTTCTCTCGCGCAAACAGCAGAGGGTGCGCTTGGCGAGTTGACCAACAACCTTCAACGTATTCGTGAGCTGGCTGTACAGTCCGCTAACGTTACCAACTCTGCTTCTGACCGGGCTGCACTGGATGCAGAAGTTCAGCAGCGAATTGCTGAGATCGATCGGATTGCAACTCAGACTTCGTTCAATGGCATCAATGTTCTGGATGGTAGTGCAGGTTCTGCATTGTTCCAGGTCGGCGCCAACGTGGGCGAAACGATTCAGCTCGGCTTGAGCACAAACGCACGTTCTGGTGCTCTTGGCCAGATTGCTACGGAAACCGGGCAGGCAACTGCCGCAGCTTTCGCTGGTGGTCTGACTATCTCGGTCGGTGACAACGATGCGGTTGCTATTGGCGCCACAGTCGGCGGCAGTGCCCAGGAAAAAGTTGAGGCTATTAACTCAGCGGGTGTTGCTGGCTTGACCGCCACGGCTACGAACGTTCAAACGGATTCGTTTGCAGGCGTTACCTCCAGTGGTGCTGACGACGGTTACGCTCTGACAATCAACGGTACTGATATTTATTCATCAGCCTACGATTTGTCTGACGATGGCGCTCTTACTGGTGCCGCTGTTGCAGAACAGATCAATCTGTTTGCAAGTGAAACCGGTGTTACCGCGACATTCGATGCTGCGGGCAACAACATGACGCTTACGGCGCAGGATGGTCGCAATATCGTGACGGAAGAAACCATTGGTGCCGACGTAACAGGTGCTGGTTTCGGAACCACAATTGCGGCGGATAACGCAGGTACCGCTACGACAACTGTTGGTCAGGTAACCCTGACGGCATCCGAGAACATCACTCTTGCCGGTACGGCTGGTGATCTCACGGCACTGGGCGTCAATGCAGCAATCGTTAAAGATGCACAGACTCTCGACAACGTAGCCATCAATGATGTGGCAGGTGCTAACGACGCGATCAGTCGCATCGATTCCGCTCTGCAGTCAGTCAGTGGCTTCCGAAGTGACCTGGGTGCTATCCAGAACCGTCTCGAGTCCACGATCGTGAACTTGCAGACCACTAACGAAAACCTGTCTGCGTCCCGAGGACGTATCCAGGATGCCGATTTCGCAGCAGAAACGGCAGCGCTTACCAAGGCGCAGATCCTACAACAAGCTGGCGTAGCCATGCTTTCACAGGCAAACGCTCAGCCACAGGTGGCTCTAAGTCTCCTGGGCTAATGGTTGAGTAGCTAGAAAACCCTCCGGGTACATTCACTCCGCCCGGAGGGTCCCTTCTAACCGAGGGTTAGCACACAGAAGGAGTTGACCTGGGTCTGGCATCCAGTAACTGATTCCAGCGACAGGTCTTGAATTACAGGATAGAGAACCATGTCAAATGAAGTCAGCAATATTGCCCCGGTGGTCGTACCACCCAAATCGTTGACGATGGCCGAGACCCGGAGCGTCGCGCGTTCCGAAAGCGGCAAACAGGTGCCGCCTCCCGGCGAAGTGCAGCCAGAGGCGAAGGCCGACAAGGCGTCACCTAGCGAAGCAGACGTACTGCTTGCCGTCAAAAAGCTGTCTGAACACACCCGAAGCCTGGGTCGCGAGCTCCAGTTCGAAGTCGATTCCGACAGTGGCGAAACCGTCGTAAAGGTTGTTGATCCCGAAACCGATGAGGTTGTGCGGCAAATTCCCAGTGAAGAAGCCGTTGAGCGGGCCCGCAGCAGCAATGAATCCGACATGAACATCATCGACGACATTGTTTGACGATTAGACTGGCACGAATGTTGCAGTTTCTTAATAACATCTGAGCGGCGCTATCTTTCGGCCTGCTCGTAACGTGGAGCAGGATTTGTGATTACAGCGCAAGGCATAGGATCGGGACTGGACGTAGCGTCAATCGTGTCCCAGCTGGTGGCGGCAGAAGGCCAGCCGGCATTCTTACGACTGGCAACTCGCGAAGCGAGCATTCAGTCCGAACTTTCTGCATTGGGCAGCCTCAAGAGTGCGCTGTCAGCCTTTCAGGACGCCCTGGATCCCATCAAAGATATCAACGAATTTCGTTCGCGTACCGCATCATCCACTGACGACTCATTCTTTACCGCGACGGCCGGAAACAAAGCCGTTCCGTCCAGCTACGACATTGAAGTATTGAACCTGGCTCAGTCGCACAAGATTGCGTCCGAACCCTTTGCCCAGTCCACGTCCGTCGTTGGCTATGGTGAACTGACCATTCAACTGGGTTCCAGCTCTGCGAATCGATTCACGGTCGATATTCGGCCAGAAGATCCCATTCCGGACGATCTGGAAGACGGCGAGGCACCTCCTGCACCCAGTCGGACGACGCTCGCGGCAATTCGCGATGCGATCAATTCGAGCCCCAATAACATTGGCGTAGGCGCGTCGATTGTGCAGGCGGAAGACGGTGCTCGCCTGGTGATTACCTCGACGAAAACCGGACTCGACAACGAACTCACGATTACCGCTGAAGAAGGCGACGGTGGCCTTGAAGTGTTTGAGTACGGTCCAGACGTTGTGGCTCCCCAAATGACCGAGTTGCGCGCAGCCGTGGATGCGACGATCAAAGTCGATTCTTATACACGTACCAGCAGCAGCAACACCATTACCGATGTGATCGATGGCGTGACTCTCGATCTCCATGCCGCTGAAGTTGGAACGATTAATCAACTTTCTGTTCAATACGACAAATCGGTAGCAACCGAAAAGGTCAATACTTTTGTTGAGGCCTACAATACGTTGCTTGATTCCTTCAGGGAGTTTTCTAACTTTGATGCTGAGACAAACACGGCATCAACGTTGCTGGGCGATTCTACGCTGCGTGAAATCAGCTCGGCTTTGCGCCGGGAAATTGGCGGCGGCAGCGTTCAGGGCTACGGATTCTATCGCACGCTGTCTTCTATCGGCGTGACCACAAACACAGACGGAAAACTCGAAGTAGATTCCGGCAAGCTAAGCGAAAGCCTTTCCGAAGACTTCGACTCCGTCGGGCGCCTGTTGGCGGATGAAGACGGCTTTGCGACACGACTGGATGCGGTGCTGGAACCGTTTGTTCAATTGGGTGGCCGCATCGACGCACGTACGGACGGGCTGGAGGAGTCGATTGATATTCTCACCGATCAGCGCGACCGTCTCAATTTGCGACTGGCCTCGGTCGAAGAGCGTTATCTTCGCCAGTTTTCTGCGCTTGACGGAATCATTAACCAGTTGACGTCAACCAGTAATTTTCTATCGCAGCAGCTAGCGAGCCTGCCAACCGCAAACTTTAACCGATAAACAATAAACAGGGACACACTATGTACAACTACGCCGCTCAGGGAGCACTCGATACTTACCAGGCCAACGGCATCAAGGCCGCGGTCGAGGGTGCCAATCCACATCGACTGATCGATATGCTGATGGAGCGGGCGCTGGCACGAATTGCCATCGCCAAAGGACACATGCAGCGCGGACATGTCGCTGAAAAGGGCGAACATGTTAGCGGCGCCATGGCGATTATTGACGGACTGCGAACGTTTCTCGATCACGAGGCCGGCGGTGAGCTGGCGAGTGATCTTGACAGCTTGTACGAGTACATGAGCCGTCGCCTTCTCGAAGCCAACATGAGTGATGAAGTATCAATTTTGGACGAGGTGTCCGAACTCGTGCGTGAAATTCGTAGCGCATGGGTTGCAATTGGAGATCAAGTGCCAGCCTAAGTCTGTCCACGGGACAGAGCACATCAAGGAGTGAACACGACAATGAGCAAATCAATAAAAAATATTCTGAGCCAGCTGTTGACGATTAGCCGTCGACTCGCTGAATCAGCAGCCAACGGTACCTGGGACCAGGTGGCCGAGCTTGAAAACGAACAGCGCGAACTGTTGGCTTACTTTTTTGCCAGAAAGGGCGACCAGCCTATGACGGCAGAGACTATGTCCGGACTGGCACAGGTGCGTTTGTATACCGACATGGTGCTGGTTCTGGCCAAAGAAAAGCGCACAGAACTGGTACACGCATCCGATAAAATGCAGGCGACTAAAAAAGCAATCAACGCTTACGCCGAGTGTGTCTAGCGTAAATTTGACTCGCATGTCGGCCGAAACAGCCGTCGGAGTCGGAGCCGGGCGCTCGACGTAAATCCCGAATGGTGATTGCCGGAAGGCGGGCCAGGTGCGGCCTGGAGCGGGCCCGTTAAGCGGCGATTGCGCAGGTAGCAACGCCATTTGCCCGATTTAACAAAAAGAGCGAAAAACGCTCATATATAGATTTCTAATTCAGTTTCTCAAGAAACTGATGTCAGGGTATCCCCTTAGAAATTTCCCAAAATAAGCAAAAATCTGAGCCATATTAGGGGTTTACCCGGAGAGGGTAATTCCTGATACCCGGGCATGTGTGATAGCCATCACATCTTCAATGGGTTACGTGATCGTACTCTGCTTCCATCGCAATAACTATTAAGTCAAATATCCCGCGTCAGATCGTCAAGTTTCGGACACGTCGGCGGGATCAAAACAATAGGAATATCGCATGAAGGCTAGCCATAAAAATTCTAACGTTCTGGTTATCGATCAAGATGAAGCGCGTGCTCAAGGTACGTGCAAAGCACTTGAGTGCATCGACTATCACCCAATAGTAGTCACCAATCTTGAGGATATTCCTCCGGTGGAGTCTTCTGAAAACAAATACCTCGCGGTTCTGCTCGGTAAGGTGTCGGCCGCTCCGGAACTGAAGACGCTGTTGAAAATCGGTCGGCCTGGAGCAAGTCGCGTTCCTTTTTTGATGATGCCAGATAGCGTCAAGGATCCGGCGCTGATCAGACAGCTTGATCCAAAACGCACATGGATGATGGAGTCTTCGGGTGAAGCACCGGAGCTCGAAATGCTGCTGCAGCGAGCCGAAAAGTGCGAGCGTCGCAAATCACGTGAACTTCTCTACACGCCTACCGGCCATTCCAGTCGAATTTCGCGTGTTCGCGAACTGATCGATCAGGTTGCCCCCCATAACAGCACCGTCTTAATTACGGGAGAGTCAGGCACGGGCAAAGAGGTTGTGGCGCGCTCGATTCACGAAAACTCGGAGCGTGCTCACATGCCTTTCGTGCCGATTAACTGCGGTGCGATTCCGGCAGAGCTGCTTGAAAGCGAACTGTTTGGCCACGAGAAAGGATCTTTCACGGGAGCACTAGCCACGCGCAAGGGCCGCTTCGAACTGGCCGAGGGTGGAACGCTGTTTCTCGACGAAATTGGTGACATGAGCATGTCCATGCAGGTCAAGCTGCTACGGGTGTTGCAGGAACGCTGCTATGAACGGGTAGGCGGCACGAAAACCATGAAGTGCGACGTTCGGGTCATTGCAGCAACACACTGCTTCTTGGAAGAAGCCATCGAACGAAAAGAGTTTCGTCTGGACTTGTTTTACCGCCTGAACGTGTTTCCAATTGAAATGCCTCCTTTGCGCAAGCGCAAATCCGATCTTCCAGCGCTGGTTACCGATTTGATGTCACGTCAGGAAAGCGACGGTCGCTGCAGTCTGCGACTGACAACCAATGCCATGGAAACGCTGAGCAGCTACCCATGGCCCGGAAACATCAGAGAGCTGTCTAACCTGGTTGAGCGTTTAACCATTCAGAACAATAGCGGCCTCATCGACGTAGGTGATTTGCCGGAAAGATACCGCCCCGATAATTTCCAAGCGGACAGCACTGAGCAGGATGAGCCTTCCGGGCTTATTGAAATTGACCGTGACAGCCTGCCAGGTGAAGGACTGGACCTGCGTGAGCACCTGAGCAACGTAGAGAAAAACCTCATACGCCAGGCTCTGCACGCTACCAACGGTACGGTCGCAGGTGCGGCACGCCTGTTAAACCTTGGCCGTACCACGCTGGTTGAAAAACTTCGCAAATACGACATGGCAGGTGCACAAAGCACGTCAAGAAATTGACGCGAAGTGCGGGCCGAATCGTAGTAAGTCACTGAAATCTGGATTAACGCACCTTGGCATCGAAATTGCATTGTATTAGTCCAAACCCCGGTGATCGGGAAGCGAGGACACAAAGCATGCAGCAAGCACACGGCAAAGAACTTCTTGAACAGGCGTTTCAGGCGTTTAACCAGCAATCCGCTCAGCTTCAGGATTCCTACAAGGAACTGCAAGAGCGTCTGGCCGTGCTTACTGTTGAGCTGGCCGCCGCACGCAGCGAGCGTCTGCAGCAGCTGACTGAAAAAGAACGACTGGCCAGCCGGCTTGAACGACTGGTTGAAGCGTTGCCAGGCGGAGTTATCGTGCTGGATGGAAATGGCGTCATTACAGAATACAATCTGGCCGCGCTGCAAATTCTCGAAGAACCTCTACAGGGCCGTGAATGGCGCAACGTCATTCAACGTGCCGATGTTACCAACGCAGAAGGCGAGCTGTTGCTCGACTGCGGAAAGCGGATCAGTCTGGCACGACGCCGACTGGTCGCCGAGCCAGGTCAGATCATATTGCTTACCGATGTGACCGAAACCCGACATCTTCAATCTTTGTTAGAGCGCAACCAGCGCTTATCCGAAATGGGCGAAATGGCCGCGCGTCTTGCGCACCAGATTCGAACACCGCTGAGTTCGGCGATGCTGTACAGCTCGCATCTGCAGCGCCATCAGATCACCACACAACAACGTCAACGCTATGCGCATAAAGTCAGTGCGCGCATGCAGCAGCTTGAGCGCATGGTCGATGACATGCTGGTTTACGCCCGCGGAGGACGATGCGCGAGCGACGCGTTTTGTGTAAAGGACCTGATTGAGGAAGTCGCTCAGGTTCTCGAGGCCCAGCTGGGCAGAAACGACCGCATTGAAACACGCATTGCAGAAGACCTGCCTTTGCTTCATGGCAATCGCGAAGCGCTCCATGGCGCCCTTTGCAACCTGGGGAACAACGCCATTCAGGCGGGTGGCGGATCGGCCGTTGTCACACTGTCGGTGCGTGAATCGGAAGACGGCGATTTGGAGTTGGTTGTTGAAGACGACGGTCCAGGCATGAACGCATCAACGCTGCAACGCATATTCGAACCCTTTTACACCACACGTCCTGCCGGCACGGGTCTTGGACTGGCCGTTGTCCGGTCGACCGCCCAGGCACACGGCGGAGACGTTAACGTCGAGTCAGAACCAGGCAAAGGTACCCGGTTTACATTGCGCATCAGCAATGGCGATCGCGACCAGGCGCTGCCCAGTGCGCAGCCCGAATACTCTGCACCTGCGCGCCGTGAGGCAGCGCCCGCACACATTGGCAAAATTACAAAGATGCTGACGGCCGTCGAAGACAACGCCCGCGCATCAACGGCATAAGCTTAAGGAACCCGGTATGAACGACAAGACAGTACTAATAGTAGAAGACGACGATGAACTCAGAGAAGCACTTATCGATACGCTGGAACTTGACGGATTTTCCGTGCTGGGTGCGGCTAACGCCAACGCAGGCCTCGAAGCGATCGGTAATAACGATATTGCCATGGTCGTGAGTGATGTGCAGATGCCCAACATGGATGGTGTTGATTTGCTCGGACGCATCAAGGCGCTTTACCCCGAGATGCCGGTAGTGCTGATGACCGCGTACGGAACCATTCAGAAGGCGGTTGAGGCCATGCGTCTTGGCGCCAATCACTATCTGGTCAAGCCGTTCGCGGCATCGACGCTGGTGGAAACCGTGAAACGCTTCCTGCCGGCTGACCTGCCGACCGACGGCCTGATTGCCCATGATGACAGTACGGTGAAAATTCTTGAGCTGGCAAGGCGCGTTGCCGGCAGCGAAGCGACGGTCATGCTCAGCGGCGAAAGCGGAACGGGCAAAGAAGTGTTTGCGCGTTTCATTCACGGTCAGTCCTCCAGAGCCGAAGGACCGTTCGTCGCCATTAACTGCGCCGCGATTCCTGAAAACATGCTTGAAGCCGTACTGTTCGGGCACGAAAAGGGTGCTTTCACCGGTGCCCTGACAGCCCGCGCCGGCAAGTTTGAGCAGGCTCAGGGAGGAACGTTGTTACTCGACGAAATTTCCGAAATGGATCTTTCCCTGCAGGCCAAGCTCCTGCGCGTGCTTCAGGAGCGCGAGCTCGAACGACTGGGTGGACAGCTAACCATTGCCCTTGACGTTCGCGTTCTGGCAACAACCAATCGCGATCTGAAGGAACACGTGGCCAACGGTGAGTTCAGGGAAGATCTTTACTATCGCCTGAACGTATTTCCGTTGCAGCTGCCACCGCTGCGCGAACGTCGTGGCGATATCGTGCCCCTGTTTGAACACCTGCTTGCCCGCCAGCCGGTTAATGGCGAATCCGTGACGCTTACCGATGCCGCCAGACGTCAGCTGATGGCGCACTCCTGGCCCGGAAACGTTCGTGAACTGGACAATCTGGTTCAACGTACGTTGATTCTGCTGGGCGGGGATACGGTGGATGCCGAAGATCTGTGCTTCGAACCGGGATCAGCGCCGGTCAACGTCGAAGAAACCGGCGAACTGAAAGTCGATCTCAAATCGAAAGAAGAGAAGCTGATTATCGACGCACTCAATGCAGGCAGCGGTAATCGAAAGTTTGCGGCAGAGCGACTTGGGATCAGTCCGAGGACGCTGCGTTACAAGATCGCCCGTCTTCGTGACGCCGGAATTGCCATTCCGGACCGTTTTGGCTCGAATTTTGCTTAGAGTTTAGCAGGCCGTTAAAAACGGCGGAAAAATGACACTGGAGATCGACCGACATGAGTAACATGGAAATCAACGCACTGCTGGCCCAGATGAGGACGACTGCAAGTCGCCTTGAAGGATCCCTGCCGGAGAGCAGCAAAGTGCAGGAAGGTGGATCCACCGATTTTAAAACCTTCCTGACAGATTCGATTTCAAGCGTCAATGAGTCGCAGCAGGCTTCGGCAACGTTGAAAGATTCATTTCAAAGAGGCGACCCGGATACCAGTCTGACGGAAGTCATGCTGCAGGTTCAGAAGGCGGACCTGTCATTTCGAGCCATGACGGAAGTGCGGAACAAGCTCGTTACCGCCTACCAGGAAATCATGAACATGCCGGTTTAAGCGGCTACTTGCACTAATCATTACGTTACCAGACTGAATCAAAATAAAGGGCCTACATCGCAAAGATGGACACCGTAACACTGCAAAACCCACCCAATAATCTCCAGGGA
>CAWUKD010000023.1:0-31875 GCA_963922815.1 uncultured Gammaproteobacteria bacterium | reverse complement strand
ATTACCGGCCGGCTATCGTGCGCCGCCATAAACTTCGAATTCCGCAGCCCGACACACAGGTAACCGGTTGCTCAATGGGACAATGGCCAGGAACGGCGTGGCGGCTCAGGCTATTTGTGCGGGCACACAAGAAACTTCTCACCGGTTACCTTGGCGTAATAGCGGGCAACAACATCCGCCTGAAGCGCTTCCTCCAATGAGATCTCGTCGCTGTAGTGGCTCGCAAACGTTGTGGTTAATTCGCTGGCAACACGCTGTCGTAATCGCTGGCCCACTTCGGCACCCGCCTTGGCGAGGAAGTTAGGCAGCAGCCAGCCGCCAACGCCCCAGGCCATTCCGTACCCTCGGCTGAGAAGGGTGGGCGACGTATCAAGCCCGCCATACAGATACACCTGCTTGTGATGCACCGAGCCGTAGATACTGTAAGCTCCGGGTGTACGCGCAGCCGCGGCTTCCATGGCAGTAAGAATATCGGACGCAAGTTTACCGCCGCCGGTGGCATCAAAGGCCAGCGTCGCGCCGGTGGCATGCACCGCCTCAATCAGCTCTTTCATGAAGCCGTCATCGCTGCTATTGCACACATACCTGGCACCCATTTCTCTGAGCATGTCGGCCTGCTCGTCCCGGCGAACAATATTGACCACGTCAACGCCGTCGGCCTGACAGATTCGATTCAGCATTTGACCGAGGTTCGACGCCGCTGCCGTGTGCACTATGGCCGTATGCCCTTCAAGCTTCATGGTTTCAAGAAAAGACAAGGCCGTCAGAGGATTGACAAAACTGCTCGCACCCTGCCTGGCAGTATGACCGGGCATCAGAGGCATGCACATAGCGGCGTTCACACAGCGATATTGCCCGTACATACCACCGCCCATAAGAGCGACGACCTTGCCCAGCAATGCCTGCGCTTCCTTGCTGTCACCGGCAGCAACCACGGTACCTGCTCCTTCATTCCCCACGGGCAGCGCCTGCCCTACACGCGCTTTCATCGCGCGCATTCCCGCGGGCGGGACCGGAGCTGTCAATACGGAATCCGTGCCAACGCCCGACGTCGAGGCTTTCGACATATCCGACCAGCCGAACATCACCCCAAGATCTGAAGGGTTTATGGGCGTCGCTTCCACCTTTACCAAAACCTGTTCGGACTTCGGGGTGGGCATGGTCTTTTCAATCAGTTCAATGCGCAGCGCTCCTTCATCAGTAACGGTTGAGAGCATTTGAAGGAAAGTGTCAGGCAGGGACATTGCGGTCTCCGTTGGAGGAATGATCATTCCAGACTATCACGCACGGGGACGGGCTTGCTATGGATTCGTTTCTTCTGAAGCGTCTGATGCAGCCAGCCGGCGAAGCCTGACGGAACGTGCGATTCCAAACAGGCTGATCGCGAGCCAAAAGACCTCGATAACCATCGCGCTGAGATTAAAATCATAGAACAGCGAGACAATGATCCCCGCCGCACCCAGCGCATTAATGACTGAAAAGGAAACCGATTCTGCCTTGATAGAACCCAACTGCAAAAACAGGTAGGCCGACACAATCAGGGCCGCTCCCAGCAAGCCAATCAGATCTGATCCTGCAAAACCGGTCACTGGACTTCTGTCAGCTTTGACAGCACAGACACTGCCCGGTCGCCGTCAGAGGCTGCCACGAAAATATGGTCATGATAATAGCCTGCGAAGACGTTTGCGCTGATGCCCGCAGTCGCCAGGCGCTCCGAAAAGCGTGCTGTCAAGCCAACCGCATCCAGACTGGAATGAACCTGCAGCGTGATGCGCTTAAACACGCCCTGATAGTTTTGATGATGTGCATCGGCCACTGACTGACGTACAACCAGGGTCAGCCCCTCTTCTTCCGCAAAGGTAGCAATCGGTTGCCACTCTGAATGGTCGCCGTACGAACCGGGCAACGTTAAAAACACATAAGAGTCCGGATCAAGCACCGGATTGGCTTCACTTAGCAGGTAATCGAGATCTTTGGAGCCGCTCACGGGTCAGTTCTCCTGTCGTCTGTCAATGGTCTGCTCTGTCATAGGAAAAGACTCCGTTCTCAAGTTCTGCCAAAAAATCGTAGAATCACAAGCATTAGCGCTGTTTCACGCCGGGTAGAGGAATGAATTCCGGGTCATCTGCAATTCGACTGAAACCACCACTTGCCCATTCTTTCTTCGCTTCCTCAATTCGTGATTTCGACGACGAAACAAAATTCCACCAGAGGTGGCGATCCCCAACCGAGTCTCCACCAATTACCATGACCCGACTGTTCGCGCCGGCTTTGATTGTGGGACAGTGACCTGTGGCTGCAATAATCATCTCACCGTCACTATAGTCGCTTGAGTCTACCGTTATCGTGCCGCTGACGACATAAATGCCGAGCTCTCCGACGTCTTCAGGCATGGCTAGCCGGCTCTCATTCGGCATGCGCAGCTCCAGATAAAGCATCCGGGAATACACCGGAACAGGTGACGTTTTACCAAACGCGCTACCAATAATCACGCGAATGGTTACGTTGTTGAGCTCGGTCTGCGGAATGGCATCGGCGGGAAAATGTTCGAAACCGGGTTCGCATTCTTCACGATCGTCTGGAAGTGCCATCCACGACTGTATGCCGTGCAATGTACTCACCTCGTTGAGGTCGCTGCCAGCTCGCTCCGAATGCACAATTCCTTTGCCGGCCGTCATCAGATTCACGGCACCGGCCTGTATTGGCTGCGCATACCCGAGTCCGTCCCGATGAAAAATTTCACCCTCGAACAGGTATGTGATCGTCGCAATACCAATGTGCGGGTGCGGCCTGACCGAAATTCCGGCCCCGGGAGGAAACTGTGCCGGGCCCATATGATCGAAGAATACGAAGGGCCCAACGGCCCGACGCCGGAGCGACGGCAGAATACGACGCACCGTCATTTCACCGAGATCTTTTTCGACGGACCGTATGACCAGTTGTATGGAGTCTGCACCTTCCTCACAGACCGGTTCATTGCAGTTTTCGATACTCATAAACTCTCCCTGTGAGAAAACTGAACGGATTTCAGGAACAGTCGCAATACTACCCAGAATCATTCCAAAAACCTATGTCGCTGTATTGTGCCCGTTGCTACGTCAATTTTCTCAACCTGATTCCATAGGACCACGTGAGCACAGCGAGGCGAGAAAACTGTTGGCGTAATAGCTATCGCTTCCTTCACCCAACCAACGAACGCGGCCGGCAAACGCACTGACAGAATCGACACTCTTGCCAAGTCGACACTAGTGAGAGTAAATTTAAACGGCTCATAGCGACAAGCCAGGTGGTGCTGTACCGCTGGCTGCGTTTGATCATCGATCGTGAGCGATCGGCCCGCGCCTGCAAAAGCTTGCCATCTGACACGACTATGGGCGCCATTACAATACTAATGAGGGACGAACTGGTGAAGGAACTACTGCCTCTGCTATTACTGCTCTATCTGGCTCTGTTGTGGCCGGCATCCCCCGCTCTTGCGGACAATGACGCACCTGAGGACATGATCCTCATCCTCGACGCCTCCGGATCGATGTGGGGACAAATTGACGGCGTCAACAAAATCGTCATTGCCAAAGATGTGGTCGAAGGCCTGGTTCGCGGACTGCCGCCGGAACAAGGTCTCGGCTTTGTCGCCTATGGACACAGACGCGAAGGCGATTGCAAAGACATCGAAACGCTGGCCGAAGTCGGGGCCGGGCGCGACGGCGTCATAGCGTCTTTGCGCAGTCTGACCGCACGTGGCAAAACCCCGCTATCGCGGTCGGTGGAACACGCGGCCAGGACGCTTGACTACACCCGACAAGCGGCGTCCGTTGTTGTAGTATCTGATGGCCTCGAAAACTGCGGCGTCGACCCGTGCGAACTGGCCCGAACCCTCGAAGAACAGGGTCTGGACTTTACCGTCCATGTTGTGGGTTTTGATGTTTCGGAACAGGAACGACAGGGCCTGACCTGTATTGCCAGTGAAACAGGGGGCACGTTTGTGGCGGCGGACAATGCCGAAGAGCTGGCAACCGCGCTATCAACGGTTGCAGGCGCCGGCGCATCCTACAGCGAAGGCTCCGGAGCTCCGGTGCCTTCACAGCTTGCTCTAAAAGCCACCGTGCTATCCGGCGGTCCGCTCATTCAGTCAAAACTCAGCTGGTCCGTTACGGCAAAGGAAAGCGGCGAGCAGGTATTTGAACAGGCGAACACGGGCAGCGCTGAAACTGAACTACTGCCAGGTGTCTATACGGCGACCGCCAGTTGGACGGGATGGCAGGACGGCAGCACCACGAAGACCGGCGAACTGACGTTTGAAATCAAGCCACAGCAGCACAAGGTTATTACCATTCCGATTGATCTCGGTCTGAACGTCACGCTGGACGTTCCCGACAGTACGCCCGAGGGCGTTGGGTTTGACGTCACCTGGACAGGACCCGACGATTTAGGTGCTTATATACACGTCGCAAGTTCCGAAGACGGCCCGCGGCGCGCCATTTACCTGCTTTCAGTCGCGAAGGCCCGCAGCGACACAGGCGTCACCGAACTCAGTTCACCAGTAACGGCCTCACTGGGCGCACCGTCCACGGAAGGCACCTACGAAGTTCGTTACGTTCTTGATCAGCCTCGCATCATACTGGCACGAAAGCTCCTGCTCGTGACCGATGGCAACTTTGCCATTCAGGCGCCGGAACAGGCGCCGGTCAGTTCTACCGTTAAAGTTGCATGGAGCGGAAACGCAACTGCGGGCGACATGGTAACAGTGATTGCCGCGGGCAAGGACAAAGCCTTCGAGAATGGCTATACCAGCAAACTCAACCCTGACGGATCCGCCGAGCTGGTCATGCCTGCAGATCCGGGCGACTACGAGATTCGCTATGTGCTTGCCAATGGCTATACGACGTATCCCAATACCCAATACGCCGTTCAGGCAGTCAGCCCCATCACGCTAACGCCGGTTACAGCTGGCATTCGAGGGCCACGGGAAGCCATCGGCGGCAGTCAGGTCGAAGTGTCTGTCGATTTGCCCGCCGACTGGGAAGATGACTTCGTCTCTATCGTGCAACCTGGTGCGCTCAAACATAATCGCGACTCGTGGATTACACTTTCCCGTGCCGAAATCGAGGAGGAAACGTTCAGCTTTCAGGCGCCCAACATTGAGGGCGACTATGAGCTGGTCTATTTTCTGGCACCGGGTAACAGCCCGATCGCTCGTCAGCCAATCACTATCAGTCGAGCCGCCGCTCGCGTGGATGCGCCCGCATCAATCCGTATGGGCGAAGATGTGACCGTCCGGTACGAGGGGCCCGCCTATTCAAAAGACAGGGTCATCATTACCCCCGCAGACGAGCCGGACCTTAAAATGTGGGGCTGGGGAACTCGCTATGGTTTCGGAATACCCGAAGGCGTCACGCAAGGCACCCACACGATAAAAAACTACACGTTCGCAGAACCGGGCCAATACGAAGTGCGCTACGTCACCGGACTGCAGCATCAGGTACTGGCACGGGCGACCATTAACGTCGTCGAATAGTCATCTTGTGGGCGATAGCTGACAGCCGGATTGTTCCGAACCGGTAAACTACACGGGAGGGACCAATCCTGCGGGTCCCGGCGCCTCGAGGAACTGGTCCCGAAACAAGGCCAGGTCTTCGAAGTCAACGGAGCCGTCATCGTTCAGGTCGGCAAACGGGTCGCTGGTGTTGAAGACGTCTCTGAAATAGATCAGATCCAGGAAGTTGGTCAACCCGTCCTGATTAAAGTCGGCGTCACAGGCGTTACCGAAACCGTCAACATCGGCATCAAGCTGTGACGGGTTTGCGACCAGAACACAGTTATCAAAACTGTTTGTCACACCGTCCGCGTCGGCATCAAATACGTCGCCGGCAAAAGCGAACGTGGCAACGACGCCACCGTGATCCGATGGCCAGAGGCCGTCAGGTGTCCGCAGAGACGGGTCCTCACCTAGTACAGTGGCTTCTACCGGCTGAAGAACCGTAGTGTCCCCCGATCGCGCCCATACCTGATCAATGCGGGAAGTGAACACCGAAAACGGATCATCCAGCGTCTCGCCATGACAGCAGGTAAAACCCGGATCGTTATCGTCAATCGAACGGTTGTCCCACAGGTCAGCATAGCCGGCACCTGTCAGCACGCCATAGGCTTCTCCGGGAGGACTGAGCGGTGAGGAGTTAAAGTCGCCGAGCAACACAAGGGGAAACGGATCGTCTTCCAGTAGCGACACCAGCTCCTGAGCCTGAAGCGCCTGAATGACGCCCTGACTGCCCACATCGAGGTGGGTGTTAAATATGCGATAGGTGCGATTGTCGATCAGCACATCCGCCTGGGTATAGCCACGGTTGAAGTTAATTTCCGTTCCCGTCAGGTCCACGATGACCTGATCCCGGTAGTTGCCGGTTTGAACATTACCGAAAAGAACATCCGCTCTTACCAGCAGCACGTCTCTGTCCGTCAAACGGATATCATCTATGGTGACTCCGAACAAAGGCAGCTCGATATCGGCATTGTCGACGCTGGCGGCCACCACGTAATTAAGCCCGCGGGTGCTCAACGCGTCCAGCAGCAGCTGCAGATAGTCTGTTTCAACCTCCGTCGCGGATACCGGGTTCCCGTTGAGTACGTCTCCTGGTGACTGGCGTCTGATCAGGGCAACTTCCTGAAGACCAACCACGTGGGGCTCATACGCCTGAATTTCGTCCGCCAGAACTTCAGCCCGTGCAGGAAAATTGGTAGCCTGCGTGGTCTGGTAGACGGCCGCAATCTCCGCAAGAATCAGCAGCGGGTCTGTCTGTTGAACTACTCTGAAGATATCGGCGCCCACATAAACGTTTCGAGTCATGACGGTCAGCGACTCCGCCCCGGAGTCTCCCCGCTCATCTGTTGCTGAGCTGCCAAAAGTTACCGACAGGCACGCCAGCAGGACGAGACCGATCATGATTGTGGGTCGATGGGGTAAGCGAATCTGCATAACTACACCTCTTAATATGGGCTTCCTGACGCCTGGGTCATCGGAGCTTCGATTTATTTGCCTGCGCTTGCCCCGTATCGATGTCCCGCATCGGACGCGTTGATTGTTATGTCGGGGCTGGCAAGCCTTGCGTATCTGATGACAGTAGCACGGTGCAAACGGCCAAATCGCGTCATTGTGACCCAACGGGCAATTTTGGCCGTCATTCGCCGCAATTGCTGGTTGGGCAAGAATGAAGCCGACTCATTCTCAACTGCACCGACGCCCTTCTTAATCAGGTCGCCTGAATGCCAACCGTGAATCAGCATCAGATCACTATTTCTTTTTATAATAATAACTTAACATGTATTATTAATGTCTTTTCTCAACGTGTTGCGATCAGGTCTCTGGACTCTCTGCGGGCTCTCCAAGCCGCTTCGTATCCGTAATTGACGTCTAATAGCCGCTCTTAATAGATGATCGGACCTTTTTCACAGAATATTACTACTTTATTCTGCGTGACGTCGTTTTCCTGCCTAACGCGTGACAAGTGCCTGCAAAAACAGTCAAACAGGAGTCCCATCACCAACCCCCGGCACCACCAGGGTTAAGTGTTATTCAGCTTCCGAGCGGGACTACCTTCCAACCCCACCGTAGGCGACTCCCGTCAAATGGGCCATATCCAGATTAAATGTGGTCAGATCCTCGATCGTGAAATCACTAATATGCCGATGACCGGCCGCCCGGGCCAGCACTGTCATCAGTTCTACCGACGCAGAGAAGAATCTTGCCAGTCGTTCTGCCGCGATATCGACCGGCAGACGGTCCCGCAGATGCGGCTTCTGGGTAGCAATACCCACCGGACAGTTATTGGTGTGACAGGCCCGCATCCCGAGGCAGCCAATGGCCTGGATTGCGGCGTTTGATACCGCAACACCATCAGCCCCCAGCGCCATGGCCTTGGCAAAGTCGGCAGGATGCCTCAGGCCACCGGTAATGATCAGCGAGATCCCGTCAGCGCCGGAGTTGTCGAGATGACGGCGGGCACGAGCCAGCGCCGGAATCGTGGGGACAGAGATGTTATCCCGAAAAATAAGGGGCGCCGCTCCGGTGCCACCACCCCGACCGTCCAGAATGATGTAATCAACGCCTACGTCCAGGGCGGCATCAATGTCTTTTTCTATATGCTGCGCGGACAGCTTGAAACCAACCGGAATACCGCCGGTTTTTTCCCGCACCTGGTCTGCGAAATCCTTGAACTGATCAAGGGACGTCCACTCCGGAAAGCGCGCTGGTGAGATTGCCGCCTCTCCTTCTGCCAGCCCGCGAACCTCCGCAATCTTGCCCTTCACCTTGTTGCCCGGCAGATGACCACCCGTGCCTGTCTTCGCACCCTGCCCGCCTTTGAAATGAAACGCCTGAGTCTTCTGCACTTTGTCCCAGGAAAACCCAAACCGGGCAGACGCCAGTTCGTAAAAATAGCGGGAGTTTGCCTCCTGCTCTTCGGGCAGCATACCGCCCTCTCCGGAGCATATACCCGTTCCCGCCAGCTCCGCCCCTTTTGACAAAGCGGTTTTGGCCTCTTCGGACAGCGCTCCGAAACTCATGTCAGAAACAAACAGCGGAATATCAAGATGCAGCGGTTTGTTCGCATTGGGTCCAATCACGATCCCGGTAGCAACGTCTTCTTCATCCAGCAGCGGCAGTTTGTGCAGCTGGCCCACAACAAACTGCAGGTCATCCCACTTCGGTAATGTATCGCGTGGCACACCCATCGCCGCCGATGGTCCGTGATGCCCAAACTTCGACAAACCGTCGTTGGCCAGTTTCTGTATCAGCTTTACATGCGGCTCATCGCCGGTGCCTACCGGGTCCTGATAAAGCCCCTGATACGCATCTCGCTGATACGGCTGCGGGTGACGGGTCGCCCATTCTGCGATCTGCTCCTCATCGACGTACACCTGCCCATCCTCCAGCCATGATTCAAACTTTGGCAGTGTTTCGGAGTTATTATACTCACTGATGCCGGAGTCCAGCCGATAGTCCCATCCGTGCACGCCGCAAATCAGATTGTCGCCGTCAACATGCCCATCAGACATTAGTGCGCCACGATGCGCACAGCGCCCGTACAACACGCTAACCGTATCGTCGAACCGCGTGACCACAAGGTCGACGTTTGCAACCAGCGCATACGCAGGCTGCCTGTCTTCCAGTTCGTTCCATTTAGCTACCGAGACTTTCTTCATCGTTTTTCAAATCCTTGTTGGTTTCCAGCCAGCCGGCACAAGAAATGCGGAAGTGGTTGGGGATTAACGGCCTTTGCGGTACCGCTACTATGCAACTGCCCGTAACGGCAGATGGCGTAAGACCGGAACGCGAGGAGCGGGCTCGCCTCAGAGTATCGCAGAATCAGGGCCGGTTGCGCCCATATTCATCATGAGCATCAACCCACTCCTCCGCCACAATGGCACCGCTGAGTGAAATCTCCCCACACAGGATGGTTGCCGCCATGATCTCGGCAAACTTCAGCACCTTTCCTTTACCGTAGCACCCGAGCATCTCCAGGCACTCCCGCTGCGTTGGCAGGCCGGTTCCTCCACCATAGGTCGCCACAATCAGCGAGGGAATTGTGATGGAATAGTAGTAGTCGCCATTAGGCATGAGTTCAGCATAGACGGCGGCGGCCGACGATTCGACGACGTTCGCAGCGTCCTGCCCTGTTGCAATCGACATTGCAGCGATTGCATTGGGGGAATGGGCCCCGTTGTTATTGACCCCGGAAAGCATGCTGGCAAGGTTCACGATCTGACGCCCACGATAAAATTTGTCTACCTGACTGCGCAGCATCATTTTCATCGCAGCACCAGGAATGGTGGCTTCTGCCGTTACGTGCTTGCCTCGCGTATGCAGCAAATTGATCTGGGAGGCTTTCTTGTCGGTAGCGAAATTGGATTCGAGGTAGTAGTACTGAAGCTTGGGATATTCACCGCGTATCCAGTCGCAGGCAACCTTTGTTGCCTTGCTTACCATGTTCATTCCAGCCGCATCGCCCGTCGTATAATTAAACCTCAGAAACAGAAAGCGACTGGCCGCATACTGTTCTATATCCTGCAGGTGTCCCGCATGGGTTGACGTTTCAGCCTGCACTTTGATCTCGTCGAAGTGCTTTTCCACCCATTTTCCAAACTCTCTTGCTTCCCGCGCATCTTCAAAAATAAACACAGGTGCGCGCTGCATGGCGTCATCACTCACCGTCGTTTTCACACCTCCTGCCGCGCGCAGTAATTTCATGCCGCGATTGTAACTTGCGATCAGCGTTCCTTCGGTGGTCGCCAGCGGTACATAGAATTCGCCCTTCGCATGCTCACCGTTAACCAGCAGTGGCCCCGCCACTCCGATTGGCACCTGAGCGACGCCCACGAAATTCTCAATATTGCCCGGCAACACTGCAGGATCTATCGAGTAACTGGACACGTGCTCGAGAGAAGCCCCTGTTTGCTCTTTTATAAAGTCCTGACGTTTACTCGCCATGTCAGTCGTGTAGTCATCGGTTTTGGAACGAGGTACCGACTTGCTCATGTGAATTACTCCCTGGTCGCGGTGCGTTTCTTCTTGGCCGCCTTGCGTTTCTTGCCCCCGGCTCGCTTCTTGCGTACGGGCTTGCGAATTTCCATGGTCGTTTCCAGCTCAAGAAGCGCTTCCTCGAAAAACGTAACGAGTGGCTCAAGATCAGGGATGGCCGCCTTGCCGGCAACAATCCCGAAAAACAGCGAATTGTTATAAGAAAAACTGGTGATATTGATGGCAAGACCCGGCGCAATGGTTGAAACCGGGTAGGTTGCTCTTAGCGGTGCCCCGCGAAGATACAGCTTCTTCTTCGGCCCAGGCACATTTGAAATAACGACGTTTCCAAGCGGCGGAATAAGCTTGCCAAGACCGGTCGATTCGCCAATCTGAGCCACACTCTGCAGTAACAGCGTATAAATCTCGGCGGCTTCCACAGACATCGAGGTAAATTCTTTCTTGGCGTGCCTGGCATGCGCATGGATGTGCTGCAGCCGGGCAACCGGATTGGGCTCATTGGAGCCAAGCTCCAGCAGAGCAATGCCAATCTGGTTACCCTGCCCTGTGCCGCTCTTGCGTAACGAAATTGGCATCTGAGCCACCAGCGGTTTGCGCGGCGCCTCGCCTTGCAGCTCCAGATACCGGGTCATGGCACTATCGCACAGTTCGAGTATCACATCGTTAATGGTGACTCCGGCGTGATGCGCCACTTTTTGCACACGAGACAGTGAAAACGACTGGGTAGCAACACTCCTTTCCGGTGTTAGCGGCGTATTGAACGCCGTGCGAGGGGCGCTAAACGGTAGCGGCAACTCCCGACCACTGAGCCTTAACAGACGCAGCCCGTGCATGAGACCCAGCCTGGCAAGTACGGGCAGGACAAACATTGCCTTGCCTGCCGTTTTTGCTGTGCCAAACAGCGTTCTGGAAATACCGGCACGGGCCTTGTGTTCCTTGCGGTCATCTTCACCCCAGAACGAAAACGTATTCGCAATCCTGGGGCTTTCCGACAGTGCCTGCATACCACGTCGAGACAGACTGATACCATCCATGTAGGCGTGATGAACTTTGAACATCAGAGCGAAACTGCCAACCCCGAATGGCTCCAGCACATAGAGCTCCCAAAGAGGCCTGGATCGCTCCAGTTTGTCCTCATGCAGAGCCGCCACCGTTTCCATCAGGTGCTTGTGCGTATGAGGAGGCGGCAGCTTTTCGTGAATGACATGGGCATCGATATCGAAATTATCGTCCACTTTCCATTTGGGCCGCCCCGCGATGGACGTGTGCAGACGCTGATTGAAAGGCGCTGTCGGCTCGACGCGCTTGATATCCTTGACTAACCGGGCCACGAAGTCTTTCGGTGCATCAGCAGGCAAGTCGAATATCTGAAGGCCGGCAACGTGCTTCGGGCTACTCTCACTCTCAAGAGCGAGAAAAGCGAAGTCAAGAAGCGGCACATTTTTCATGAACCTATCCCGCGAGCGGCTCCGGTTTCACCGTATCATTCCCGGATGCACTTGCTGGCACCCGTTCGATACGGCTCTCGATTCCCAGCAACCAGGCCAGACTCGGCAGAAGTAACAGCGCGCCGAGCATGTTCCAAAGAAACATAAATGTCAGCAGCAAGCCCATGTCTGCCTGAAACTTGATCGGAGAGAATATCCATGTACCAACACCTACGGCCAACGTCACGCCGGTGAATGCAACGGCAAGACCGGTGGTTTGCAAAGTTCGATAGTACGCCTCTGTCAACGCATAGCCTCTTCGCAACTGATACTCAAGTTTGGCGTAAATATAGATGCCGTAGTCAACACCGATTCCTACGCCCAGAGCGATGACAGGGAGCGTCGCTACCTTGACTCCGATTCCCAGCAAGGCCATCAGAGCCTGTGCAAGAACCGACGTTAATGCGAGCGGTACAATTATGCAGACTACCGCACGCCACGAGCGGAACGTCAGAAACACCAGAAAGCTCACCACCGAATACACCAGCGCCAGCATCTGGTACTGGGCTTTTTGAATAACCATGTTGGTGGCCGCTTCGATGCCTGAGTTACCCGCAGCGAATTCGAACTGAATGGCCTCTGAGTTAAACTCCTGGGCAAACGCTTCGCCCGCCGTCACAACGTTTTGCAACGTTTCTGCTTTGTGATCATTCAGAAAAATCAGCACCGGTGCCATGCTGCAATCGGTGTTAAGCAATGCACTCGGTACACGCGACAGCGAGTTATTGGTTACGTACTGGTTACGACTCAGAGTGTGCCATTTTGGATGGCCCTCGTTCATCGCCATGATCACCAGTTTGGAAAAGTTTACCAGCGATGCCACCGACTGTACGCCAGGTACGTCGGCCATCACCTGCTGAAAATGATCGATTGCCTGAAGGGTTTCAACGTTGCCACACGCTTCCGGAGCCGTTTGGACCATAGTCACAAACACGTCCGTGCCGGTAGCGTAGTTGGCCGTAACGAACGCGGCATCCTTGTTGTAGCGAGAATCTGCCCTTAGCTCCGGTGCGCCTGCATCAAGATCGCCTATTTTCAGGTTCTGGCTGTAAAACAGGCCCAGCGCGAACAGGATAACGGCCGTTCCAATCGCCCCTCGTGCAAAAGAAGGTCGAGTGAATTTCGAGATTGCCGGCCACAGCTTCGACGGGTTTTCTCCCCTTGATTCCATAAATCGCATGCTGCTCTTCGATAGCCCTGTAAAGGACAGAATAATGGGCAGCAGAACGAGATTGGTAATGATAAGAACGGCAACACCGATACTGGCGGTCATTGCGAGTTCCCGAATCACCGGAATATCAATGACCATCAGCGTGAGAAAGCCAATGCCATCACTGATCAGCGCAATCATGCCAGGTACAAACAGCGATCGGAATGTACGGCTCGCCGCTTCCTGGGCGGTCGCGCCGTAGTAGAACCTGAGACCCACGTTGTTAAGTATCTGTACGCCGTGGCTCATGCCAATGGCAAAAATCAGAAACGGTACCAGCATCGAATACGGATCAAGCCCAAACCCAAGCGTGTGCAGGAGCCCAAGCTGCCAGATCACGGCCACGATGGAACACACCAGC
The DNA here is from genome assembly GCA_963922815.1 of uncultured Gammaproteobacteria bacterium. GTDB lineage: Bacteria > Pseudomonadota > Gammaproteobacteria > Steroidobacterales > SZUA-146 > SZUA-146. The sequence goes on along the minus strand of CAWUKD010000023.1, from coordinate 18,286 downwards.
GGAATGACTGTTGCATAGGGACAGCGAGAATATCGGGCCAGCAGCAGAAGCGTGATCAGTATGGCAATGGCGAAAAATACGCCGACCAGCTTGGCGCCGTCGATGAGATCACCGACGATCTTGGCGAACCCGGTGATGTGTATTTTAACCGTATCGGTTTCGTACTTTTCGCGAACAAGCGTTTCGAGGTCGCCGGCAAATTTGTGGTAGTCGAGTCGCTCCCCGGTCTCCGGATTGTCGGCTGTAAGCGGCGCAATGATGGCCGCCGATTTGAAATTATTCGCAACCAGCCTCCCTACCTGCCCTGACCGCTCCACGTTGGCGCGCAAGGTTTGCAGTGATTCTGCCGACCCGTCGTAGCTTTGCGGAATTACCGCACCGCCTCGAAAGCCCTCTTCGGTCACTTCGCTCCAGCGAACATTGGGGGTCCAGATAGACTGCAGCCCCGACCGGTCTACCCCGACGATGTAGAACACTTCATCTGTGATCTGACGCAGTGACTCCTGAAACTCTGCGTCAAAGATATCGCCGTCGGTGGTTTCGACAACGATTCGGATCGTATTACCCAAAGCGGCAAGATCGTCGCGATTCTCGAGGAAGTTCTCCACGTACGGATGCGACGTAGGAATCATTTTCTCGAAACTGGCATCTGGCTTGAGGTGACTGGCCTGATAGGCGAGCGCCACCGTCAGCAGCAGGCAGACGATCAGAACAACGAGCCGGTTGCCGAACAGCAGGCTCTCAAGGAGCCTCTCCACCGTTAGCATTAACCGGTTCTTGTTGTTCGCGTTGTCAGCGGATCCTGTCATTAAAATATGCCTTGTAGTTCTGCCTGGTAGATCTGATTAGTTGCCCAGCAGCCTGACGCCGCCGAAACCGGTGGCCATAAGCTCGCCAGCCGCATTCGCTTCGACGCCACTAAGTACAGCACGTGTTCCGGAATCGATTATCGAAAAGTTCAACCCGTCATTGTCACTGACCAGCACTGTCCCACTGGCGCCGAGCAGCACAATGCGGCCGTCGGCAAGCACTTTGCCGCCGGTCAATGTCGCCTGACTTTCTGTGACTACCGGGGTCCAGGTCAGCCCACTGTCCGCCGACCTGAAAATCTTCCCTCGCAGACCAAACGTGACCAGCGCGTCACCGGTGGTCAGTTCTACGCCAAACAGCGAACCCGAATAATCCAGGGTCACACGCTGCCATTCGCCGGTTTCCGGAGGCCTTGTGAATATGGTTCCGGCCTCTCCAACGATCGTGAGCTGACCGTTGGCAGTCGCTGCCAGATCGTAATAGTGATAGCGATCGGTGTTGCTCAGCTGATCCGAAACAAGCGACCAGTTTGCACCGCTGTCATCGGTTGAAATGAGCAGCCCGTAAGCACCGTAAGCGTAGCCCCGTGAGCTACCCATAAACGTTACTCCGAGCAACGGCGTGACGATGCCGCCTGCCTGAAGCTGCTCGAGATCTTCAACGTCGAAACGCGCTTCGTCAAGAGCATCGAGCAAATCGAGATCGGCCTGGTCCTCGCCCACTTCGTCAACCTGTGCTTCCAGCCGGGCAATGCGTGCCGTGGCCGCCTTCATTTGCAGCCTGGCAATATCCAGTCCGTTAAGTTGACTCTCCCACGTTGCACCCTGGTCATCGCTGACAAGCACGATGCCATCGTGCCCGACCGCCCAACCGCGTTCCGCAGTGGGAAACTCGACGGCGTTGAGCATGAGCGAGACCGGTACGCTGGCGTGCGACCAGTTCTTGCCGTCAGAGTCGGAATAGATGATGTGGCCCTGCTCACCAACGGCGACGAGCCGGTCCCCGACCCGTGTAATGTCGACGAGCAACCGGCTTTCTGCTTGAGGTGATTGCTGTGCCGCCCTTTCAGTGGGCAGCACAGCGTCACTGGCACTTACCTGTAGCGCACCTGACGAAATGATCAGAGCGCTAACCAGAGCTGCCGCTCTGCCGGTACTCGATAAACGCATACGCTTAACGACGACCTGAACGTCTTAGCGCCGCAGGCGTATAGTCGCGCTCGGTCGCCGGATAGCTCCATTCGTAGCTGTAGCCCGGCAGTTCGTTATCCAGACCAATCGGCAGGAAACGGCCGGAAATCAGATCGTGCGACACGTTTACCGCCGACCAGGGAACCTTGACGTGATAATGCGTCATGGAATGAGCCTCTTTGACCCGCCACAGCTCACCACGACCATCGTAAAGATCGGCGATGGAAATCTGCCAGGTGTCTTCGTCAACATAGAATACGCGCTTTCCATAAACGTGCCGCTGGCCGTCTTTCAGGTTGGCTTCAACGACCCAAACGCGGTGCAACTCATAGCGGAGGTAATCCGGATTAAGGTGCCCTTCCATGATGAGATCATCGTATTTGAGACTCTTGTCCATCACACGATACGAGTTATACGGAATGTACAGCTCTTTTTTGCCTATCAGCTTCCACTCGTAGCGATCGGGAGCGCCATTGTACTGATCAAGGTCGTCAGCCGTTCTGAGGCCGTCTGACGCGGTACCCGGGCCGTCATAGGCAACGTCCGGTGCTCGCCTTACCCGGCGCTGACCGGCGTTGTAAATCCAGGCGGCGCGAGGCTCTTTGACCTGATCGATGTTCTCATGCACAAGCAATACGTCACCTTCAAGACGTGCCGGGGCCTTGATGGTTTGCTTGTAAAAGAACAACCGATTTTCCGGAGCGCCTTCCAGCATGCGTCCCCATGTAATCTGGTCGTCAAACACAACGGCACTGAACGCGCCGTTTGCCTGTACCGGAATTTGGGTGTAGCTGCGTCGCAGGCTGCCACCGCGGTATCGAAGAATGTGATTCCAGACCACTTCCAGTCCGCTTTCAGGAATAGGGAACGGCGTATCCGACTGGACCCCGGTCAAGCCGTTGCCACCGCCAACCATTTCTGCGGTCAAAGCACCCGTTTTAACTTCTTCGTATACGGATTCCGGATACGCCGCGGTTCGATGCGTTTTATAAACCGGCATACGAGCTGTTTCCGGATAGCGTTTCAACAGTGAAATCTGTCCAGGCGTCAGGTTGTCCGCATACTCTGTGTGATTGTCAAATGTGATAGTGAACTCAGGCTTCTCATTGGGGAAAGGATCGATCAAAGACTCCCCTTCTGTGTATCCGTCAGGAAGCGTGGTCATGCCACCGGTCCAGGCGGGAATGGTCCCGGCTTCGTTGCCCTTTTTTTCGGCCCCCATGGGCGTCAACTCGTCGCCACCAAGGCGAGCTGCTTCTTCCGCCGTAATGCCAGCCGCTGCCCCTAACGAGACCAGCGAGCCGACACACAGGGTAGAAAGTACTGTTACCAATCTTTGCATTGTTGTGTCCTCAGGAGATTTATTAAAAGGTCATGTCGAAACTCAGACTGACGAAGTCTCGATCGACCTGAGTGTTGTAGTCACCATCAAAGAAGGTGGTGTAGGCCAGACTGGCCGAATACTTGTTTAGATACTCTGCTCCAAGTGCCAGGCTAAGCGCTTTGCGATCTTCCAGGAAGTTGGTGTTCGGAGAGTACCCATCCACATCATGAGCCCACGCGATGCTGGGCGTCAGATTGATGCCGGCAAACGCATTGCTGTACGTCAGCGAGCTACGAATACGGTAACCCCACGAGGTATCCGTCACAAATCCGTCCACAACACAGTTGTCCGACACCGAGTTTGCCGGGCTGATAAAGATATTGGTCGGGAATCCTGGCGGAGACTGATAGCCACCGTCGCACGTGAGAAAGTCACCTGGAATTGGAATGCCAAGCTCGGTCACAGGAATCGGATCAAACGCGCTGCCATAGTTTGGCGAGCGTCCGTATCTGAGCTCTGACTGAGGCGCCAAAGATCCGACGAAGTTTGCTCCGATCTCAGCGCCAATTGACAGCCTGTCGGCTCCCAAAACCTGTTCGAAAAACTTGATGATCGTGACCTGGGCCTGCGTTACCGGCAGTCGGTCATAGCCTTCCACCAGCACTCCCGGGCCCGCGGCAACCGCACGAGGCGTCACGGGGCTGTACGGTGCACCGCCAACCGCCGCCGCCAGAATGTCACTGGTATTAATCTGAATGGGCTGCTCGGGTCGATAGCTGACCTCTCCGGAAACCGCAAACCCACTGACGTTCGTGGCAAAAGTCACACCAAAGATTTCGATGTCTTCCGGGAACTCAGCTGTGTAGCGGGGATTTCCGCCGAGTGGATCGCCAGGAATAAACAGTGCCGGGCCACCCAGAGGAATATTGTTCGATGTGATGCCCCCCAACAGCGGTATGCGGCTGTGGTGGTTGAGGTAATACAGCCCGAATTCCGATCCATTCAGCTTTTCTGCAAAATACCGAAACGAAATACCCCATTGGCCACTGTCGCTCGGCTCAACATCGCTGATGCGACGAACAGCCAGCCCGGCTGCCAGAGAGGCCTGATCTGAAAAGACGTTGGACAAGGTCACACCGTCACAGCCCGTGGATGCGACGTCGACATCGGAAAAGTAAGTCCCGCAGCCGTCGATAACCGTCTTTTCCCATTCGAGCTGGTAAAACATATCGATACTCAAGGCGTCAGACACCCCTGCGGAAATGGACAGGAGGTTTACAGGCAGCAGCCCTTCCTTGATTTCGGCACCTGGTCGACGAAAGGACGACACGTCAACCGGATTAATGACGTTTAATCCGTTCTGGATAAACGTGCTCTCTCCCCAGCTCAGTACCTGACGGCCAATACGCAGGTCCAGCGGCGTGTCTTCGCCCAGTGTGAAGCTGCCGAACAGGTAGGCGTCGAGCAACTCGAAGCCACTGCTCTTGGCGAAGTCATCAAAACCGGAATCGTCGAGCTTTTCATTGCGGGCATAGCCATTCAGCAGATTGCCATGAGGGCGTATGCCGTTGTCGAGTTCCTCGTCGTACCAGTACTTGGCACGGAAAAACAGACCGTAATCACCTTTGCTGATTTCAAGATCGTGAATACCTTTGATAATCAGCGAATACACATCACCTTTCTCAAAGTTAAGGTTGCCGTCGTCGGCGGTCGACGTGGACGCCTGACCAAACCCCATGGTGTTGCCACCGGTGACAAGCGTAGGATCGACAGCCTCTACTCGCCAGCTGGAACCAATCGACAGTTGAGAATTATATGAAACCGTTGCATCGCCCCACTTGAACTCACCGCCAAGCACGTTAGGTGCAAGTATTAATGAAGAAGCAAGGATGAACAGCGACCGAAAAGTGTTTGGAAGACTCGCCATGCTATAAACCACCAATGATCGTTGACTAAAGAGTTATTTGTTGTATCACGTGCTGCACACGCAGTTTAACAGCTACTTTCACCGACAGTAACACGAGATGATACCGTAATAAGCACTTATTTTATTCGGGTAATCACGTATAGATAATGCTCGGGAAGTCAAAGTAGATTGTCTGTGCCGTGAGATTCAGCAAGCACGTGGTGTGTGCGCTCGACTCACACCGGGAGAATCAAAATGACCAAAGAACTTAGTCTCAGTGAAAAGGCGCTCATGGACGCACGCAAAGTTTTCATGAGAACCGCCAAATCGACGATGAATTCGCTCGACAAGGACCGTAAGAAGCTGATGCGGGAGATAAAACGGGCCAACACCCAAATTGTGAAAAAGCGTGATCAGCTGAAGCGGATGGCCGAAAGGCGGGCTAAAACATCTTCAAAGACTGTGGCAAGAAAGCTCAATAGTCAAATGAAATCATTGGAAAAAACCATCAAATCAGCTCGGGATGAGGCGCAGTCCATGCGCAAGGATCTGGCTCTGGTCCGGGAAGATCTGAACAACGCGCGTCACCATCTTATGCATGCCCTCCATATCGACAAGGCCATGAATCAGGTCGAAAAGAAAATGCAGAGCCTGCTGAAGAAAAAGGCCAGGAAGACGACCCGGAAAAAAACCAAAAAGAAGGCCACTGCCAAGAAGACCGCGAGAAAAAAGACTACAAAAAAGGCGCCGAAAAAGACGGCTAAAAAAACGATTCGCAAGAAAAAGACCGCTCGCAAGAAAGTGGTGCGGAAACGTGTGGCCAAGAAAACCACTCGAAAACGTTCGCCTCGTTAGAGAAGCAAACAATCGGCCAGCCCGACGTCGCGGCTGGCCGATTGCCCACCCCCCGGCTGCAAGCTGGCTAAGCCTGAGCCCTCGAGCGCACCTTGCAGCAAGCACCGCGCCGCCTCTGCGCCGGGTCTTGAATCGAATGACAGCCTCCGTCTCACGTACCCCCACAAAGTAATTGCCTGCTCGCGAGCCACGACGCGTCCTGCCGGGCTGTTTTCCGTGATTCGTGACAGACATGGATGTCCCACCCTTCTGTGCTAGTTTACGGGTCTGGCGACCGGCCAATAGCTCGCGCAGCGATGCACCTGACACCGGGAGGCTGGTCTAACGGACGGATGGAGCGCACCGAAATCAATGATTATTAGCCAGGACTATCGGGAACTGCCCGGAGAAATGTTCGAGGAATCAAGGCCGGCACCCTCTCCCTCACCCAACATGATCCAGCTCAATTCAGGCCTTCTCGGCGAGCTTGGGGTGGACACCGACTGGTTCAACAGCGACCAGGGGCTTGCCGTACTGGCTGGCAACGACCCGGACGAATTGACCTCCCCGATCGCATTGGCTTACGGCGGCCATCAGTTTGGCCAATGGGTACCCCGCCTTGGGGATGGTAGAGCCCATATGCTGGGGCAACTGATCAGCCGCGAGTCCCGAATTGATGTGCAGCTCAAGGGCTCCGGACGCACGGGGTTCTCACGCGGCGGAGACGGCCGGGCCACTCTCGGCAGCGTGATCAGAGAATACATCGTCAGCGAAGCCATGGCGGCGCTGGGCATTCCCACCACGCGATCGCTGGCGGTCATCACCACTGGTGAGCCGGTAATGAGGGAACGGGCCCATCCCGGCGCCATACTGGTGAGGACGGCGACCAGTCATATCCGGGTCGGGAGTTTTCAGTATGCTGCCGGCGTCGGTACAGAAACGGTCAGCGAACTGGCGAACTTCATGATCATGAAGCACTTTCCGGATTCGATGGACGCGAAGAACCGGTACCAGGCATTCCTGGATAATGTCGTAGAGCGCCAGGCTTTACTGGTCGCGCAGTGGATGCTGGCTGGCTTCATTCATGGCGTGATGAACACGGATAACACCTCAATCGTTGGTGAAACCATCGATTACGGACCCTGTGCATTCATGGACGAGTTTCACCCGCACAAAGTATTCAGCTCTATCGATCGCTTTGGCCGCTATGCCTGGGATCAGCAGCCTGCCATCGCCCACTGGAATCTGTCTCGATTTGCCCAGACTCTGATGCCGTTGCTGCACAAATCGCCCGACGCCGCAGCGGAGCTTGCCGATGAAGCGCTGGACGCCTTTGCGCCGCGGTTTCAGCAGGCGTTTAAAGAGGGGGTCAGCTGCAAGCTCGGGATAAGTGCCAGTGCCAAAGGCTCCCAGGAGTTTGTACAAAAAACCTTTCAGGCGCTGGCAGACGGCGCGATCGATTTCACCGTCTTTTTTGACCTACTTACCCGCGTGGCCGCCGGCGAATCCGAGGACATCTTTTTGCAGCTGTTTAACGTGCGGATCGAAGGCACGAGCTGGTTGAAGGAATGGCGTGTTCTGCGCGAGACCGATGCCGTCGACTGGGCCGTTATGCGACGCTCAAACCCGGCCCTGATCGCGCGCAATCATCGCGTTGAACAAGCCATAGCGGCCGCCGTAGAACGACAGGATTTCGCTCCATTTCGCCAGCTGTGCTCGGCATTGCGAACTCCTTTTGACGTGGCCTCCAAAGACGCGCCACTCCAGGTTCCCCCAAAAGTCAGTGAGCGCGTAACCGAAACCTTCTGCGGTACCTGAACGCGGTATCCGTGCCTGAGGATTCAGCCGGACAGTGCAATCCACGCAGTTCCCGCAATTGTTTTGCGCGCAAGACGGGATTTGCGTCATCTCGCGGTTTGGTATATTACGGAGTACACTAGATTGTTGCATCGCGGAACCAACGCGAGCCATTAGCCGCATTCACGCACTTTTCAGCGAGCCTGAGCCCATGAACACAGCACAGTCAATCAGCATCGACCCCGCCACCGATTCAGTCCGGGATCAGCTGCACCACGATTTCGCTGTGCAGCGAACAGCCTATCTGGCAGCGGAAACGCCTGACTATCGACAGCGCAAGAACGATCTCAAAACCTTGAAAAGAATGGTGGTTGAGAACCGTGACGCCATAGTCGATGCGATTAACCAGGACTACGGAAACCGGTCGATCCATGAGACACAGTTTGCCGAGCTTATCACCGCGATCGACGGCATTAACGATGCCGTAAAGCATCTCCGCTCGTGGATGAAAGTTCAGCGTCGTGACATTGATTCGACCATGTTCCCAGGTGCAAGAAACCGCGTGATTCCACAGCCTCTTGGCGTGGTTGGCCTGATCATTCCGTGGAACTTCCCGGTCAATCTGGCCTTTTCGCAGCTGGTCGCGGTATTCGCCGCAGGCAATAGCGCCATGGTCAAACTATCCGAAAACTCCATCAACCTCTCACGTTTGCTGATCAATCTATCGGCAAACTACTTTCCTCCCGAAAAACTGCGTTTTTACGAAGAAACCGGAACGGTGGGTATTCAGTTTTCGCAGATTCCGTTCGATTTGCTGATTTTTACGGGATCCGGTGAAACGGGCAGAAAAGTCATGACGGCCGCCGCTCAGAATCTGACGCCTGTCATTCTTGAGCTTGGCGGTAAAGCGCCGGCGGTGATTGATCCGGACTATCCTTTGCAAAAAGCCGTAGAACGAATCATGTTCGTCAAGCAATTCAATGCCGGGCAAATTTGTACCAACGTCGACTACGTGTTTGTACATGAAAGTGACAAAGATGAATTCGTCACGCTGGCAAAGGCCTACGCTACAACCCATTGCCCTGATATCGAGCACGATGACTACACCTCCATCATCGACCAGAAATCGTTCGGACGGTTAAGCGATACGTTGAGTGATGCGCGCGACAAAGGGGCTACGGTAATTAATCTTTCGAAGGGCCAAACGGGTAACGCCGAGTCGCGAAAATTCCCTCTGCATCTGGTGCTTGATACGTCGCCCGATATGATCATTCGGCAGAGAGAAACGTTTGGTCCTGTTCTGATGGTGATGACCTATCGAGACCCGGCCGAGGTTATTGAGTACATCAATGCCCATGATCGTCCGCTCGCCTTCTATCCATTCACGAACAACAGGAAGCTCGCGGCACGGTACATAGATCGCGTGATGTCAGGTGGTGTAACAGTCAACGACGCGCTGCTGCATGTTGGCCAGCACGACCTGCCGTTTGGTGGCGTCGGACAGAGCGGTATGGGCCACTATCACGGCCGTGAAGGCTTTATGGCCTGCTCGAAGCTGCGTCCTGTTTTTTATCAGGCCAGGTTCTCGCCGCTGAAGTTCCTGGCACCGCCGTACGGGAAGCTGGCGACCCGGGCGTATAATTTTATCGAGAAACTGAAATCCTGAGGCCTGTCAGGAAGCACCGGAATACGACGCTAATCCGCAGTCAGTGAAACGCCGGCGGCAATCGTAGCGACAATCATGCTTCCCAGGATGAGCGTCTGCGTGCCTGGCGTTACGGTGACGTAAGCGTCCTGCGTTAAGAACCGAAGCAGCTCACTCGCCGGCCCGATCGCAATGGGAAACCCGACGCAAACGGCCGCCGGAAGCGATAGCCGTCTTAACCACAGGCGCAGCCGAACGCGGCGAACAACCCTCGCGCTGAAACCATCGTCTTCAATTGGCGACGATTGAAACAGTGATTCAAGGTGCAGGTCTTCTGCATCCTTCACCTTGTCAGCCATGTTTATGATCTTTGATGTCAAAGTGATTCCTGATCTTTATCTTGCTTCTGTAAATCAACGATTTTACCGTGCCCGCCGGCAAATCTGTGACCTCTGTAATTTCTCTGTGTGACAAACCGCAGGCGTATGCCAGCACCATGACGGTACGCTCCCTGCTCTCGAGCACCGCCAGCAGTTTGGACAAATCCGGCGTTTCTTCACTGTGCCGCGTGGCTGTCTGGCCGTTAATAGCTGCCACATGCGCTACTTCTTCAAGTATCTCGCTGTACCTGCGGGACTTTCGCTTTGACTGAAGAAAAGTCGTGTAAGCAATCTTCAGTAGCCATCCAATAAACGAACCACGACCGGCAAACCCCGACAGCTTGTCCCACGCTTTAATGAAACAGTCCTGAGCCAGATCATCTGCCAGCGCCGCATCACCCGTCAGTTTGCGCAAGAAATTCCGCACGTGCGCGTGATGCTTTTGAACCAGTTCGCCAAACGCTGCCGTATCCCTGGTCGCAACGACGCGAGTCACAAGGTAATGGTCCTCGGCAGAACTCCGGTCAGCCATGAGTTCTAAAAGTCTTCGCTTGCAAACCGCCAGTTCAGAATATAAGCAATGCCAATGCAGAACGGAAACGCCGCACCTGCAAGCGTTCCTCGCATGACTTCTTCATCGCCCACTGCCAGGCCGCACAGAACCAGCGCTACGGCGAGTGATAGCCAGATGGTGGCAACCCGAAGATCGGCATTCTTGCCTGCAGTCGGTTGGCCCAGTCGATCGAGGAGCTCAGGCGTCAGAACAACATCCTTGTCCAGTACACGACGGATGGTCTGCTGGACTTCAGTACGTGTTCGGTAGCGAAACCAGAACATCAAAGAAATGACTACGGTGAGCCCAATAAACATTACAACCGGAATAATTTCGTCAGACACTTGGCATACTCCATTTAAGGTGGCCACCCGCTCGGCGGCTTACATGGTTTAGATGCGCGTCGACAGGCTTTGGATGCAGCCAACTGTACAATCATGTTTTATATACAATTACTGAACGCAATCAGAGTTCAGCTCGCACTGTTATCGCTCACCGTGAGGACAATTTTGCCGATGTGGGCACTGGATTCCATGAGGCGATGGGCCTCGGCAGCAGCGGACAGCGGAAACGTGGCTGCAATTACGGGCTTGAACTGCTTGCCTTCGATCAATGGCCATACCCGTTCGCGAAGTCGGCTGGCTATGGCGGCTTTGGCTTCCGGCGATCGTGGACGCAGCATAGACCCGGACAGGGTGAGGCGCTTCAACATCACCGGCATCATGTTGACGGAGACTTTGCTACCCTTCAAAAAGGCGATATTTACGATTCGTCCATCGACGGCGCACGCCTCGATGTTCTTCTGTACGTAATCGCCGCCCACCATGTCCAGTATGACGTTGACCCCTGATCCCTTCGTCAGGGCTTTGATTTCTGCGACGAAGTCCTGATCGCGATAATTGATCGCCGCACGTGCCCCCAAAGACTCGCACGCCTGGCATTTTTCCAGGGAGCCGGCCGTCGTAAACACGGTGCTGCCCAATGCCGCTGCGATCTGAATGGCGGTCGTGCCAATGCCGCTCGAGCCACCATGAACCAGCAGACTCTCGCCGCTTTTCAGCGCCGCCCGATCGAACACATTGCTCCACACGGTAAAACAGGTCTCAGGCAGCGCGGCCGCTTCCACCATCGAAAGGGATGTGGGTGCGGGCAAGCACTGGGTTGCCGCTACGCTCACATATTCGGCATAGCCGCCCCCGTTGGTCAGGGCGCATACGGCATCACCGACGCGCCATTGGGTAACACCATCCGCAATGCCTTCGATAACGCCGGACACCTCAAGCCCGGGCAGTTCAGAAGCGCCTGCCGGAGGATTATAGAGGCCCATGCGCTGGAATACGTCGGGTCGATTTACCCCTGCTGCCTCGACGCGGACAAGCACTTCGCCGGCACGGGGCTCAGGCTTGTCGACCTTTGCCAGCTGCAGCACGTCAGCACTGCCAGGTGAAGTAATTACGATCGCACGCATCGTGTCAGTGTGACTCAAACTGTGGTCTGTAACACGCGGAGCCGGCTCTCAAATACCGCTCTGCTGTGATAGCACCCGTAAAACTTCCGCTTGCCAACGTACCCCATTCTGCCGTGCAGATTTCGCCAATTATCGAATATCAGCGCCATTCCCGGACGCAGCGGAACCTTGGCCCAGTTTCGCTGATCGTTCGCATGTTCGTGAAACAGGCCATAAGCGCGGAAAAAACGCTTCTCGACTTCAGGTTCGAGCTGCATAGGCGCCCGGTCGTAATTGTTGAACGTAACCTGAACCAGCTCACCTGCCGCATCAAGACGAAACGTTGGACGCTCAGCTCGGACGTGTACGCCAGGCTCAAGATAGTGGCCCGGTACGATGGTGTTGCACAGCGTCGCGTACGCCTCCGGATCGTCTTGTCTGATGCATTCCGCAATCGCAAACGCATCCACCTGAACGCTCTCGCCGCCCTTGCCATCAAACACCTGACAGTTGAACATTTGCAATCCGGCGGCATCGTGGTAATACGATCCATCGGTATGCGGCTCAAGAAACTGGGTGGTGTAGGCGGTGTCGCCATGATCCGCCTGTTCGGCCGACAAATGCCACATGCGACCGAATAACGTTTCCTGAGTAGGCCCGATTCGCGCGGCCAACGCCTCGGTGGCCTCATCAGAAGATGGCACTTCTTCCAAAACAGAAAACCCGTAAATCGCTATATTCTCCAGCAAACCAAGCAGCCCGCTGTCAGATGACATCACGTCCTGGTGATTTACCGTCGGAATGTCCTTTAGCGGTGCGTGCTGATCCCAGTGCACCACGGGTCTGGCAGGTACCAGTTCATGCCCGAGCGGCACGGCGCCCCGGATACCGGCAAGCAGATTGGCACTGAGGGTGGACGAAGACCCATCGTTCCACTGAATGTTAAGCACACTCTGCTTGTGACTTAATCCGGTTTCGGTCGCTGCCAGGTCACCGGGAATTGCGAACGTATCCACTCGTCGCTGCAGCGTAACGGGATCAAGGCTTTCTTCGTCCTGCCCGTGATCCCGCAGCCAGAACCAGGTGAAGCTCGCTGGTTCATGGGCGCCATCAAACGTGATATTCAATCCGGTTGCGGATGGGCTTATGGTTTTTATCGTGACCATTTTTGAAGCGCTGGACGGATTCTGATTCATAGCGTCAATCTCGACTACGGGTTCGATTACAGTCTGCTACCAGCCAGGAAAGCCGGCTGATACTCGTCAGATACAGCGCCGGAAACGCCGTACCATTTGCATCCCCTCAATTCTAAATCAAATGATCAGGGGCGCCAATGAACAACTGGACAGAAAGCCGATCTATTCCAAAATGTCATGAATCCAGGTTACGGCCCCTGCAGTCGATGGCAGGCGGCGACAAAGGTATCGATATCCCGTTCTCGAGTTTCGAACGACGTCACCATACGAGCAAGAATCTCACCCTGCCCTAAAGTAACGCTGCTCGGAAGTGAATCCAGATACCACGAATACATGGTCGCGCCGTCATCAATCAGGGCGTCATAAAGGTCCTGCTGCAAGATGACAAAACTCTCGTTCGACTGGCAGTCGAACGCAAGTCGAACCCCGTCAATATCGTTGAGACGGGTACGCAGATAGTCGGCCATCTGATTGGCTGACCGGGCAAGTTCAAGCCAATGATCATTCTCAAGCCAGGCGGTGAACTGAGCGCCAAACAGGCGCGACTTCGAAACCAGATGCCCACTGCGCTTAAGACGAAATTCAAAATCCTCTGCCAGAGATGTATCAAAAAAGACGACAGCTTCAGCGGCAACGGCCCCGTTCTTGGTCGCACCAAGACACAATGCGTCGACACCGGCTTTCCACGTCATATCGGCCGGATGACAGTCGAGGGCTGCAACGGCGTTCGAGAATCGCGCTCCGTCCATATGCACTTTCATGGTGTGCCGTTTAGCGATGTCGCTAATCGCCTGAATTTCCGCCGGCGTATACACCTGCCCGCCTTCGTTCGCCTGAGACAGCGAAATTGCACGCGGACGAATATTGTGTGGAGGTTCGTTCGGCAGGCGCTCAAGCATGGTCTCCAGGTCACCTGGCAGGATCTTTAGCTCTTTCGACGGCACGGGCAGAAGAGACGCACCCCCGGTGATCAGCGCAGGCCCGCTCGATTCGTCCAGCAGGATATGAGCCTGATGGTGGCATATCACCCCGTCCCAGGGCTGCACCATAGTTGATAGCGCGAGCGTATTGGCCGCCGTCCCGCTAATCACGAAATAGGCTTTCAGGTCGGTGTCAAATACCCGCCGAAGCGCCTCTACAGCGGCTTTGCAATAGCTGTCTTCACCGTAAGCCGAGTCAGCGGTATCGGTATAGGCATCACAAAGTGATTGAATGATTCGGGCAGATGCACCGGGCAGATTATCGCTTCCAAAGATCATTGGGTCTCCCGACCTTAAAAGGGTTAGCGTATTCTTACTGAAAGTCAGTCAAAGCGATAGTAATTCATTCGCCGGATTTGCCTGACGTTGCGCGGTGAAGTCGTTTGTCTGCGCCTGAATCCATCGCACCTTGTACCCGTGACTATGCGTCAACCGAATGACGGTCGCCTGACGCAAGGGTTCGCAGCAGCAGTCTGTCAAACATCAGCGGCCATCAACTCCACCGCTGACGCGGCCAGAATATCTGAAACATCCATAGCGTTGGACGGATGCACAATGGTGTTACACGAAATGACTTCCGATGCGCCCGTAGCGACCAGCCCTTCAAGGGCGCCCTCGGCGAACACACCGTGGACAGCGATACAAACGGGTTTCTTCATCCCAACAGCCCTGAGGTGCTTGATGGTTTCCATGAAGGTGTGTCCGGTTGACACAATGTCGTCAATAAGAACGGGCGAGTGATCTGCATACCGCTCAACATTCGGGATGGATACCTCGACGTTTCGGTCTCCTGTCCGTGTTTTGTGCAGGATCAGATACGGCGCCTCTGCCAGGGCAGCCACTTCTTTTACCCATTGCTCGCTCTCGCTGTCAGGACCAATCAGTAGAGGGCGTTTCACCGTAGACCGTATGCGCTGCGCCAGAACAGGAGCCGATGGCGCAACGCGCGTTGGAATGGTGTATATCTCGCTCAGATGGTCATACCGGTGCAAATGCGGATCAACGGTCACGAGCCAGTCGAAGTGATCCGACAGCAACGCGGCAAAATATCGTGATGTGATTCCTTCACCAGGATTGAACCGTATATCCTGACGCATGTAGGCAAGATACGGTGCAATCAGACCGACACGCCGGACACCGAGATCTCTAAGAGTGTTGGCCACAAGAAGCAAAGGCAATACGCGGCTGTTTGGCTGATACAGGCTGCACAGGATAACGACGTCCTGGCCGGCGCACTCAGACAGAACCCGAACGTACGATTCGCCGTCGGGGAAATGCCTCAGTTCCAGTTCGCCTGCGCGGGCCCCCAGACTGCGAACCAGGTTGTTGTATATTCTCGTATCGTCGTCGAGGTTGAATACCAGAGTCATGATCGTTCACGCAAATGTACCGGGCTAATCACCGAGCGCTCATAGTCAATCGCATACTCAAGCTCGCCTGGGCTTTCTGCGTGAATGGTCAAAAGAACGTCCCCCATGGTAACGGTGTCTCCAATGCGTACATGCATCAATACGCCAGCGGCTTTGTCGGCGGGTGCTCCCGCAAGCTTGGCAATGCGCGCTACCAGCCGGTTGTCGATCGATTCCACAACCCCGTCCGATCTGGCAAACACATTATACTGATAGTGTGCACAGGGCGGCTCCCGCATGCCACCCTGAGCCTCACAAATAGCCGCAAATTTATCCCAGGCGCGCCCGCTTTTTAGCGTCTGTTCCGCTCTGTTGTAGCCACTGCCAGCCTCAGCAGCCTCACCGATCTCCAGCAGAGCTCCGGCAAGTCGAAGTGCGCGGTCGCGCAAATCCGCCGGCGCATCCGGATCGTTCCTGAGAATAGCAAGCACATCACGCGCCTCAAGAGCAGGCCCAATGCCACGGCCAACGGGCTGGGTACCATCAGACTCTAAGACATAAACATTGATGCCCAGCGCTTTGCTGACATAGAGGAACTTCTCCTTCAACGCTCGCGCTGCCTCAACGGACCTGACTTTGGCTGTCGGTCCGACGGGCATGTCAATGACCACATCCGTAGAGCCAGCCGCAATTTTTTTGGACAACACCGAGGCAATCAGCTGACCTTCACTATCAATGTTCAGTGCTTTTTCGACTCTGATGAGTATGTCATCGGCCGGACTCAGGCTTACCGACCCGCCCCAGGAAATACAGCCCCCTTCGCGATCAACCACCCTTCTTACTGCGTCCAGATCCAGATCAATCGGAGTCAGCGTCTCCATCGTATCAGCGGTTCCTGACGGCGACGTTATCGCCCGGGATGAGGTTTTTGGCATCGTCAAACCGTGTGCCGCAACGATCGCCACCACGATCGGCGTAGTCCGGTTCCCCGGCAGGCCGCCAACACTGTGTTTGTCGACCACCCGAGCGCCGGGCCATCTGATACGTTCACCTGCATCGACCATGGCTTGCGTTAGAAACACGATCTCATCGTTAGTCAATCGACCGTTGGCGCATGCCGTTACGAAGGCAGCAATGTGTACATCCATATACCGCCCTTTCACAAGGTCGGTCATGATTTCAGACAGCTGGACATGAGTGAGCGCGTCACCGTAAATTTTGGATCTAACGTGTGCCAGCGAATGAACGGGTTTGGGATGAGAAAGGCGCAGCGTTTCACCGTCGCTGACGCGAAGAAGGCTTCTGGCCGCGTTCGACAAACCCGCATAGCCCTCGGCCAGCAGCCCTTCTCCTACTGCCACCAGCGTTGCTGTGATCGAAGCGCCTTCGCTCTCAACGTGAACGCGAGACATGGCACGAAAGCCTTCCGAACGGCTCACCGGGGAATCGCTTCGAAGAAAGATAATGGGTTCCTGACGCGTATCAATATCAAAGTTGCGCGCTACCAGCACCGTGGCTTCTATTCTGCTCAAATCGGTCATTCCGGAGCCTGGGGTTTAGCGGACAGTTGTATTCGCAGTCATTCGGATATCCTGACGCCATCTTCAATCAGGTTACTGGGGTGATCGACGACACGATCGCCGGTGGTGAGTCCGTGAAGCACTTGCGTTACCAGGCCATTGCTTTTCCCCGGCTCGATGGTCTTCATCCTGGCCACGCCCTGCACGTCAACAAAGACACTCCACTTCGGCCCGGTTCTGAACAAGGCCGTCAGGGGAACCGTCAGCACGCTGTCGGCCTCCCAAAGCACAACCCGGGTATCTACCTGGAACCCGTGTCCAAGCTGACTGCGCTGTTCCAGAGGGCTGTCGAAGTCGATGATGACGTTAACACGCTGTTCTTCTATGCCAAGCGCCGATACCTTGGTGAAACCAAAGGGCTCAATTTGTCGCACATGGCCATCCAAAGGACCGTCTCCTCCCCATCGGTCAATAATTACTTTTTGACCGACCTGCATGCGCACGGCATCCGCGGACAGGAAATCAACGACAATTTCGAGATTTTTCGGGTCACCGATCTCCATCAGTGTTTCGCCTGATGCCACCATACGTTCGCTGCGGTTTTGTAGGGTCAGGATTCGGCCACTGACCGGTGCGGTAATCGGAATACACTCACAGCTGTCGTGCTCCTGCTGCGTATCGATGGGCGACACCAACTGCGCCCTGGCCTGCTCCAGCCGAAACAGATGCGTTTGGGCATTGGCCCTGGCCGTATCGAGCGAGGCACGGGTGGTTTTGAAAACACGGGTTGCCTCATCCAGAGCCCGTCTTGAAATCGTGTTGTCTACGATCAGCTTTCGGGCACGAAACAGCTCGCTTTCAGCAAATTCGAGCTCGGCAGAGACCCGCTCAACCTCGGCCATGGACAGTTCGTAAGAAGACTGTGCCGCACTCACGGCGGCCTGTGCCTGTGCCTCGGTGCGCGGGTCCATCAATGAGGGATCACCGGGTTCGATATTGGCCAGTACCGTTTCTCGTGCCAACACAGGGTCTCCTACATGAAGATCGATGCGCTGAACGTTACCGGCCACCGGTGCCGACAATACGTACACGTCATGAATTCGGGTGATCCCCTCCTCTTCGATCGTAACGGTCATCGGTGCTTCCTGCACGACGACGATCTCTACGTTAACAGGCGTCGGCCGAAAAGCGAGCACCAGACCGGCTAACAGCGCAATTGCTACGCCTGTCCAGATAATAAGTCTTTTGGTCACTGCAGACATGGCTTACTCCCGGGTTTTTAAAACTTCAATCAGGTCCAGCCTGGCTAATCGTCGTCGTACGATCAGCGCTGAGGACAAACTGGCCAATAACGT
>CAWUKD010000022.1:0-32277 GCA_963922815.1 uncultured Gammaproteobacteria bacterium | reverse complement strand
CGAGGTCGGGTGCGATATCGAACACACGGGTCGAATTAACGACTGGCCGGCGGTCGCGAAGCGATTTTTCTCGGCGTCCGAGCAGCGGGAACTGGCCGATGTACGAAAGGAACTGCGGCCGCTCGCGTTCTTCCTTTGCTGGACCAGAAAAGAAGCCGTGATCAAAGCCACTGGGGAAGGTCTGCGCGCCGACCTGAATGCGTTTGATGTCAGCCTGACGCCTGATGGCATCGTCAAAGTCATCGAAGACCGCAGAACAGAAAACCTGGGCGCGAACTGGTACCTGCACCACCTGGAACCTGCCGATGATTACGTGGGGGCTGTTGCTGTGCAGTCAGACCGGGCACCGGATTTCCGGCACAACCACGAGTGCCCCTTCGATGATTACCTCACTTGACGCAAATCATTGACAGACCGCAATGCAAAGATACCAGCGCTAGCGGATTTGACTGGCCTCAAAGATTTTCATGACAGGCGGCGCCAACGCCATTTGTCCCACTGACTCAACGAACCGGAGCGACCCGGCAACCTGAAAATGCGCCTGAAGCGCAGGCATATCTTCCCACTCTTCATAAAACACAAGTCGGTTGCTGTTCTCCACGTCGATCTGAACGCTGTGAGTAAGGCATCCGGGTTCACCGCGTGAGCGGGCGACGTGCTCAAGACTCAGGCTCAGCGCTTCCTCTTTGTGTTCCGAAGGTATTTCAATACTTCCCCATACAATGATCACGCCGATATTGCTCCTGTTGAACGACCCGTGCTGCGACAAGACGCCTGTTATCCGGATAAACAACCTGTAAACTAACGCATCAGGCCTATCGAAACCAGTGATCGCGCAGGGTTGTCAGCAGAGCCTGATCAGGATCAACGCTCCATTGACTTAGCGGTACGACGCCTCTCAATATCGCCAGTATCACCAGTATCGCCACCTGCACCCTTCACTATCGGTCTTTATTGTTTCCGGGAGATAGATTGATATGCAGTTCAAAATGTATCAGGTAGACGCGTTTACCGAATCATTGTTTTGTGGCAATCCCGCCGCAGTGTTGTTACTCGACGAGTTTTTGGCCGATGAACTGATGCAGTCGCTGGCCATGGAGAACAATCTCGCCGAAACGGCGTTTGTTGTAGAACACGACGGCTATTATGACATTCGCTGGTTCACGCCCACTCACGAAGCCCCGTTTTGCGGCCATGCCACTCTCGCCACAGCCCATACTCTGATCGCCGAATATGGCCGCCAGGGTCCGCTCAAGTTTCGCACGCGAAAAGTCGGAGAACTGGGAGTAAGCCTCGGTGATGACGGTTACTACGACCTGAATCTGCCCTGCCTCGAACCCGAGATGATTGATCTGGACCTGGAAAACGTACTCGCGCTGAAACCACAGCGCGTTTTCCGCAACTTTGAGAATCTGTTTGCCGTGCTCGACACCGAACGGGACGTAAGAAACTTCGTGCCCGATCTTCCCCGAATAGAGCAACTTGACGCAGGCGGCCTTGTTATTACAGCGGCCGCCGACCCGGGCACTGGCGTTGACTTTGTGTCACGCTATTTCGCGCCTCAGGGCGGGATTCCTGAAGACCCGGTAACAGGATCTACGCACGCCAGCCTGGTACCCTATTGGGCCAAAGAACTGAACAAGCTGGAACTAACCGCCTTGCAGTGCTCGCCGAGAAGCGGCCGGTTACGATGTGTATTGGACGACGACCGCGTTCGGCTTGGCGGCAAGGCAATCACCTTCATGGAGGCTACCATCCGGGTTTAGTAACCAGGCATTGCAACCGCATGATGAGCAAGCACCGTTCCGGGGTGTGACCCTTTGCATGGAAACATGAGCATCACAGAGGCGTGGACGTTTCCTATTTCGACCACATCCTCATTAAATTAAACTGAGCCGACTGCAGGCGGGTAAAGTTTTCATAGCTCATGTTATTGCCTTCGAGCGCTGCCACCTCGTTGATATCGTACAAGACGTTTCTCTTCGTCACGTCCTGAATGCGACTTTGAATAAAGGTAATCGCCACGAGCCTTTCCCCTTCGGTAACTTTTTCAACCTCATGCAACGTGTAAGAGGGATAAACAATCGCCATTCCGGGATCCAGCTTGAACCGAAGCTCAGCCTCGCCAAGCGTCACGCGCAGCGCCCCGCCTTCATACTGATCCGGCTCATTCAGGAAAATCGTGCAACTTACATCAGGCCGGAGCGGCCCGTCAGGAAGGCCAATTTGTGCGCTGTCAGGGTGCAGACCATATTCCATACCGGGCTTGTAGCGTGTGATCAGCGGCGGGGCGAACTTCATGGGCATGGCAAAGTCCATAAACTCACGATTGGATGCCAGAGCCTTGGTCAGGATTCCGGACGTCTTTTCATATGCGGTCGCATCATGAAGCTGCAGATTGTTTTTTACGCGTGAATGAGGATTGCTGATTTTGCCATCAACGAACGGTGCCGACGCCGCGATCGCTTTCAGCTCGCGAATCTGGTCTTCGCTCAATACGCTGATCTTCTTGAACATGCTCTAACCCCCGGGTCATTTCCAGGGCAATCCTCGCTACCGCAAACCGCTCGGCAAGCGAATGCGCCCAGTTTGTTGCAGCCGCAATATGCTCCGTGTACCGCGCTCTGGCCTGCTCTAACAGCTGCCTCCGAAGATCGGGGCTATAGCTATGCTCAGGCGCCTTCGAGTACGTAGACATTATAGGCCCTGAAATGAGGGTATGTGCAGCCTTTTCATCCAGATCGTGACTAAAAAAACGGGCGACTTGTTGCAATGAGCTCGACGGGGTTTGCAAGAACGCGTCGAAATCGAGCCATAAGACGTTGTGAGCGTCGCGGTCTGCCGTGTGCAGCAGCGAAATCATTTCACACATCCAGCTCATGGCAATCTTTTGGGTCAACGACATCTTCCAAAGCGGCGTATCGAAGGCCGGCAACCGATTGTGTAATCGCTGTATGCGCAGCGGAGCCAGCTGATGCATCTCTCTGAGCGACGCTTCGCCGGCCAGAATCGTCTCGAGATATCGTTCGAGCGATGTGTAGATAAACAAGGCTTTGTGGTGTGGACCGATAATGTCGCCGGCAATATCACTGACAAAACTGCTCATCTTGAGCATGGAAGTTTGCTCGGGATTAAACCGCCGCGCATACCAACCGAGTACCTGTTCAAGACGTTTCTCATAGTCCGCTTCAGACCACAGCGACCGCAGTGTGCCTCTGGCACCGCGGATGTCGGCGATTCCTCTGAGTACCTGCGGCTCCCGAATCGCCATCACGGTCGGTAGCTCGCCGAGCAGCCTCGACACCAGGGTTGAACCCACGTGGCCAATATGGAAGATGTAATGAGGTGGAGGGTTTTCCAGCAGCGGAATGTCAGCAAGATCCTGCCAGCGAACCCAGAAGCGGCCCGGACCGTCTGCACCAATACGCTGATCCAGAAAACTGGCTTGTTTGTAGTGCTGTTCGGTAAGCCTGCTCAGCAGCACCATGTCGTTGTGAGTATCGAGCAGATGAGGGAGCAATGACGCGTCCCTAGCGAATTCCGTTTGCCAGTGTTCAGACATGGGTAACACACAAATCAGTCGTCGCACCGCATGATGTACAGATCATGCAGACTGACGCGCCCTCTGCGCAGCACCTTGACGGTTAAAAGTCAGCAGCCCGCATCTTCCCCAGAGAGTGCAGACTTGACACTAATTATACTGACCGTTGCTGAAAATACTATCCAGGCAAAGACCAGCAGCGAGAATCCTGCGGTGAGTCGCTTGCAGCCATAACTACGATGTGAAAAACACGGAGTGCCGACTCTAACCTCTGTCGCAAAACGAACAGTCACGGCCCGGCGCCGAACAGGACGAGCTGAATTCCTGACCCGATCACTCCGGTGCACTGTCCCTTTGTTGCTGCCACAGCCTGGCGTACGTGCCGCTCTTGGCCAGTAGCTCGGGATGAGTACCCTGCTCGGTGATCCGCCCCTGATTCAGCACGATGATCTGATCTGCATCAATAATCGTGGACAGTCTGTGCGCAATAACCAGCGTGGTTCGGTCAGCGGACACTTTGTTCAGCGCCTCCTGTATCTCCCGCTCGGTGGTGCTGTCCAACGCTGAGGTTGCCTCATCCAGAATCAGTATTGCCGGGTCCTTTAGAATGGTTCGAGCGATAGCTACACGCTGTTTTTCGCCGCCCGACAGCTTTAAGCCGCGCTCACCCACTACCGTGTCGTATCCCGATGGCAGCTCCTGAATAAACTCATGGATGCTGGCCAGCCTCGCAGCTTCTTCAATGTCCTCAGGCGTTGCATCCGGTTTGGCGTAGGCGATGTTGTAGCGAATAGTGTCGTTGAACAGCACGGTATCCTGGGGAACCATGCCGATGGATCGACGTAAACTGTCCTGGGTAACGTCTTTGATGTTCTGCTGATCGACGAGGACCGCCCCGCTTTGCACGTCATAAAACCGGTAAAGTATGCGGCTGATCGTCGACTTACCTGATCCCGACGGTCCGACAATGGCCAGAGATTTTCCGGCGGGTACCGAAAAACTGACGTTCTTGAGTATCTGCCGGTCGCTATCGTAATAAAAATCGACCGATTGAAAGTCAATACGTCCGTTATCCAGCTTCAGTGGTTGTGCATCGTGAGCGTCGCTGATCTCTTCGGGCACGCTGATAAGATCGAACATTTTTTCCATGTCGATCAGTGCCTGCTTGATCTCCCGGTAGGCAAATCCCAGGATATTCAACGGCTGATACAGCTGCATCATCACAAGACTGATGGCCGTGATGGCACCGACGCCGATTTCGCCGCGGGCGACTGCACCAGAGGCAAACACAAGAATGACGATGAGTCCGGCGTTAAAAATCAGCGCTTGCCCAATGTTAACGACAGCCAGCGACACGTTAGAGCGAACCGCCGCGTCCTGATAGGCTTTCATGCTCACGTTGTACCGATCGGCCTCAAACGCTTCGTTATTGAAATACTTGACCGTTTCGTAATTCAAAAGACTATCCACGGCTTTGGTGCTGGCTTCTGTATCCATGGCATTCATTTCACGGCGAAACTTCAAACGCCACTCGGTCGACGCCGCCGTAAACCAGAAATACACGGCAACCGTTGACACGGCCACGACCGCATAGACACCTGAATACGTGAGACCGAAGATGACGCTCACAATGACCAGCTGAACCAGCGTCGGCCCGATATTGAACAGCAGAAACCGGAACAAAAAATCAATGGAGCGAACACCGCGCTCAATGACGCGAGACAAACCGCCTGTGCGTCGTTCAAGGTGAAATCTCAACGACAGTTTGTGAATGTGCCGAAAAGTATCCAGTGCGACCTTGCGCTGAGCTCTCTGTCCCACTCTCGAAAACAGAAACTCGCGCGCCTGGGGAATTGCGGCGCCAACCAGACGGATGAATCCGTATCCAATGATAAACGCCACAACGCTTGCCGGAATGGCCAGGCTTGCGTTTTGCCCGGCCAGTCGATCAATGGCGTGCCCCAACAGAAACGGAGCCGCGATGGTGAGCTGGCCCACAAAAGTCACAAAGAAAGCGAGCACTACACGAAGGCGGTCTTTTGGTCGATCTTTTGGCCAGAGGTACGGAATTAAGAATTTCAGATTCGCAAACTGCTCACGCAGACTGCTTTCACGGGCCGTCTCGGCATCTTCAGGTACGGTGTTGCTGGCTCGATGCCTCATGGATTCTCGCGATTCAGTCGATTAAAAGGAGTCAAAAACAAATCGGCGCTGGTGCCGCAACGGGTTTCGGAAGCCGCGGAATACGGCTCTATCCTGGCTCGCCGGAAGCATCGAAACATGACGTCGAAAACGACAATCCTGTGTCTATACGCCTTGCCAGGATCCGGCCACCCCAATAGAGCAACGTGGTTATTCAATGGGTAGGATCCCGGAACACGCGGCACGAATCACGCGGTGCAACTACTGCCTGAGCATGGCGACGCGCACGCGCTTGGATATGCCGCACACCAGCTCATAGGGGATGGATCCCGCACGTTCGGCGATTAACTCTACGGGCAGGCCCTGGCCCCACAGGACCGATTTATCACCTTCCCTGACCTCGCTGTTTGCCCCGAGATCAACCGCAATCATGTCCATGGATACCCGGCCCACCAGCGGATAGGGTGCTCCATTGACCAGCACAGGAGTCCCGGCGGGCGTACGCCAGGGATAACCGTCCCCGTAACCCGCGGCAATTATCCCTATGGTCGTGTCTTCAGGAACCGTGTAGGTACCGGCATACCCGACGCTCTGCCCGGCCCTGACCGGCTTCACCGCAATGACCCTGGACCACAGCGTCATCACGGGCAGCAGACCCAGGTCCTCACCGGTTTTGCCCTGAATCGGTGAAATTCCATAGAGCATTGCTCCCGGCCGCACCCAGTCGGCGTGGCTGTCAGGATAATTCAGAATGCCGGCAGAATTCGCAAACGTGCATTCACCGTCGACGCCTTCGGTGGCTTTGGCAAAGTCGACAAGCTGCCGTTCGCTCATCGTCCGGTCCCGCAAATCCGCCGACGCAAAGTGGCTCATGATTCGAATCGGTTTGCGTACGCACTTTTTCTTTTTCAGTCGGGTGATGACGTCGGGCATGGCTTCCGGATCAAAGCCCAGGCGATTCATGCCGGTATCGATTTTTACCCACACGTTGAATCGGCCTACCCCTTTGTACTTCTCAAGGGCTTCCACCTGATCTTCCCGGTGAACAACAATCTCAAGGTTGTACATGGACGCGATGCCAAGCTCATTGGCACGCATCACGCCTTCCAGTAACACCACAGGCTTGTCTATCCCCGCGTACCGGACGTCCATGGCCTCACTGATGCGGGCAACGGCCAGCGCATCGGCCGTATCCAGAGCACGAGCTACCTGCTCGATGCCGTGGCCATAGGCGTTGGCCTTGATGACGGCCATGACTTTACTGTTGGGGGCGAGCTTGCGTACCACCGAAAGGTTGTGTTGCAGCGCTTCGCGATTGATGTCGGCGCATGCAAACGCGGTCATGAGAAACTCATGGCCTCTTCGTTGATACGATCGGGGGCATAGTTTCGAAAGCGCGTGAACTGGCCGTGGAAACTCAACAACACATCGCCCGTCGGGCCATTACGCTGTTTTGAAATAATGATATCGGCCATACCTTTTCGCGGCGTTTCCTGGTCGTACACTTCTTCACGATAAATAAACATGATGACGTCGGCATCCTGCTCGATCGCTCCGGACTCCCGCAGGTCGGACATGACCGGGCGCTTGTCGGTACGCTGCTCAACCGAGCGGTTGAGCTGCGACAGCGCGATCACCGGAACTTCGAGTTCCCGTGCGAGCGCTTTGAGACCACGCGAAATTTCGGAGATCTCGTTGGTGCGGTTTTCGGTCGTACCCGACACCTGCATGAGCTGCAAATAGTCAACTACAATCAACCCCAGACCGTGTTCGCGTTTCAGCCTGCGCGCACGGGCACGAATTTCTGTCGGACTCAAAGCCGGCGTGTCGTCGATAAACATCGGTGCGGCCGACATCCACTTCACCGCGCTGTGTATTCTCGGCCAGTCCTCTTCCGAGAAGTTACCGGTTCGCAGCTTGCCCTGCCCTACCTGGGCAAGGCTGGAGATCAGACGAAAACTCAGCTGTTCGGCTGACATCTCCATACTGAATATCGCCGTAGGCACGGCCGCTTCAGGATTTTCCTGAATTACCGGCGCCAGCGCCGCATGTTCGGCAATATTCATCGAGAAACTGGTTTTACCCATGGAAGGTCGGCCGGCAACGATAATCAGATCACCGGGCTGCAAACCGGCCGTCATGCGGTCAAGGTCGGTAAAGCCGGTAGACACTCCGGTAATCTCGCCGTCGGAATTGTAAAGATCATCGAGCTTGTCGAGCGCTCCGGGCATAACTTCTTTCAGGGAAACAAAGCCGGACCCCTGATGTTTGCCGCTTTCCGAGATTTCAAACACTTTGCGCTCGGCCTGATCCACCAGCTTGTTGACGGGCTCACCGGAAGCCTCGTGGGCCAGGTCGGCGATCTCACCGCCCACCTGAATGAGCCGTCGCAACATGGAACGTTCCCGAACAATGTTCGCGTAAGCCCGAATATTGGCCGCACTGGGCGTGTCTTTGGAGAGCGTACTGAGGTAACCCAGTCCACCGGACTCGGCTAAATTGCTTTGAGCGTCCAGAAACTCCGAGATAGTGACGACGTCGATGGGTTCGTTGCGTTCGGCGAGTGAATTGATGGCATCAAAAATGAGGCGGTGATCGTGCCGGTAGAAATCTTCCTTACCCACCGCGTCGGCGATCTTGTCCCACGCAGAATTATCCAGCATGAGTCCGCCCAGCACGCTGCGCTCAGCCTCAATCGAATGTGGCGGTGTACGTAGTGAACCGACTGAATCGTCGAGATCGGGATAATACTGGTCGTCGGAGTTCAGAACCTGCCCCTGAGCATTGGGTTGTTGAAATGATCGTTGTTCAGAAACGAGCTGCCCCGGATGACCGGGGCAGCGGGTCTTGGATCTACGTTACCACGGATTATTCGTCAGCGACGATATTCAGCGTAACTGGAACCGTTACGTCCGTATGTAGATGAATTTCGATCTGATGCTCGCCAACGGCGCGCAAAGGACCGTCCGGCAGACGCACTTCACTGCGCTCAACAGGACATTCGGCGCGTTCATACGCCTCAACAATATCGAAGGTACCAATAGAACCAAAGAGTTTGCCTTCAGATCCCGCATTCGACGAGATGGTCAGCACAACTTCCTTGATTTTCTCAGCGCGAGCTTCAGCCGCAGCGAGTTCCGCTGCTGCCTTGGCTTCCAGGTCGGCGCGCATTGCTTCAAATTTCGCAATGTTAGCCGGAGTGGCCAAAGTAGCCTTTCCCTGGGGCAGTAAGTAGTTTCGACCGTAGCCTGGCTTGACTTTGACCTGATCGCCAATGGTGCCAAGATTATCGATTCTTTCTAACAGAATAACTTGCATGTGATTCTCCCTGACCCGGCCTAGTGACGATCGGTGTACGGAAGCAACGCCAGAAAGCGTGCGCGTTTCACCGCAGTAGACAATTGGCGCTGGTACTGGCTCTTGGTGCCGGTAATGCGACTGGGTACGATTTTGCCGGTTTCAGTAATGTACTGCTTCAATGTGTTCAGATCTTTGTAATCGATCTCGGTGACATTCTCAGCAGTGAAACGACAGTATTTACGACGTCTGAAAAAACGTGCCATATCTCTATCCTCTTATTCGGCAGCCGGCGCAGCGTCTGCGTCGGAGCTGGTGTCTGCGGGAGCCGGTGCGGCGTCGGGAGCATCGGTGGCAATGCTCGGCTTCGCGTCACGAGAATCGTCACGCTTGTCGCGAGAATCATCCCGATCGCCACGATCGCGGGAATCATCACGGTCGCCACGATCACGGCTACCTTTGGCTTTCTCTTCTTCCTTGCTCTTGGCCATAGGCGATTGCTCGGTATCGGCCTGGTTACGATTAACCACCAGATGACGCAGCACGGCATCGTTAAAACGAAACGCCGCAGTCAGCTCATCGAGAGTTTCCTGGTCGGATTCGATATTGAGAAGGATGTAATGGGCTTTGTGGATCTTTTTGATCGGGTGCGCCAGTTGACGGCGTCCCCAGTCTTCATGACGGTGGATGGTACCGCCTTTGCCTTCGATCATGCCCCGGTAACGATCTACCATGGCAGGCACCTGTTCGCTCTGGTCAGGGTGGACCAGAAACACGATTTCGTAGTGTCTCATTGTTGCTCCCTACGGATTAGAGCTACCCTGATCTCCGCCCAATGTGGGGCGGCAGGTGTAGCAAGGAGTTCCTTGAGACTCAGGGGCTTGGCGCCTGTTCTCAAGGACCGCGAATCATACGCCAGCGGGACAGTGGTCGCAAGCTCTGCAACCGGGCTTTCAGAGCGACCAGACCAATGGTCAGCCAGGGCCGTCGTCGCCGGGAACAGCGGTGGCGTTTTCGAGGCCTGCAGGGAGCCCCCGGCCCGACCCGGAACCTGGTTAAATCCCGACAGTCGATCCGGCTCACGCCTGGCACGCCTGCCTCTCCAGAACCGTAATCGTCCGGGCATTCGCTAATATTATTTATAGATAGATGCTGTATCTGGTTATTTTTATTGGTTTTTAATTAGGGCTCGGGTACGACTCGCCGTAACGCTCCGGGCGCCGGGTTGACGCGCCGGCCCGGATACTGTGTCCGCAATTACCTGCTGGCAGACCCGTCGTGTGCCACCCCTCGCTGGCGATGAGCCCGCCCTTTGTGCGTCTGGCGGACTAGTCCCAGGGCGGTGACGATCCGGCGTCGCCTGCCGCCGAACCGGCATCAGCTTTCGATCCACTGACCTGGCGCGCCGCATCGGTAATGCTCGCCCAATCGCCATTGGCTACGGCACTCTTGCTCACGAGCCAGCTTCCACCGACGCACGCTACCGCGGGAAGCGCCAGATAGTCGGCGGCCGTCGTACTTGAGATGCCGCCCGTCGGGCAGAATTTGAGACCTGAGAACACAGCGCTGAATGCCTTCAGGGCGCTAATGCCTCCGGCGGCTTCGGCCGGGAAAAACTTCACGGCTTCCAGCCCTCGTTCCACCCACACGGCGACTTCGCTGGTCGTTTGGGCGCCCGGCAGCAACGGTATCGAGTGTTTTTTGCAGTAGCGATAGACCGCGTCGCTACGACCTGGCGAGACGATAAACTCGGCGCCAGCCTGCCTTACCTGCTTTGCGGCCCGCTTGTTCCACACGGTACCCGCGCCGACGCACATCCCGGGCACTTCCTTGCTAATGCGGGCAATCGACTCAACGGCCGCCGGTGTCCGCAAGGTCACTTCAATTATCCCGACCCCACCGTCGAGCAATGCACTGGCCAAAGGAACCGCATGCTCTGCCTTATCAATGTTGACCACAGGAATGACGGTACTAATCGCCAGAATCTGGTGTATATCGCGATACGTTTTGCTCGATTTGTCTTTTTTGGTCGGCATAGTTTTTCCTGCGTCAGACTAACTGCGTTTCGGAATCATGATGCTCTACAGCATCGACCTGCTGTGTATCCAGGTCAAATACCATCGGCCCCCCGCCGGCCTCAGCCGGTGATGCGTTGCGACGGAACTGACTAAACAGCTCACGACCAAAGCCGTGACCCGAGTCGTTGTCATCAAGCATAACAGCCCGCTGTGCGAGTTCGGTATCCGTAAGATGCACACGCAGCTCCCCGGCTTCTCCATCCAGGGTAATGACGTCTCCGTCTCTGACCCGCGCGAGCGCTCCGCCCGAACAGGCTTCCGGTGTAATCTGAATCGCAGCAGGAACCTTTCCTGAGGCCCCGGACATACGTCCATCTGTGACCAGCGCTACTTTAAAACCCTGATCCTGGAGCACGCCCAGCAAAGGCGTCAGTTTATGCAATTCGGGCATCCCGTTAGCAATGGGCCCTTGCTGCTTGAGTACAACAATAAGATCAGAAACAAATTCACCGCGCTTGTACGCTGCCACCACCTCATTCTGATCGCTGAACACTCGTGCCGGTGCTTCGACCAGCCTGTGCTCGGGCTTGACCGCACTAACCTTGATAATCGCGCGCCCGAGATTTCCGGCCAGTAGCTTTAAACCACCTGATTCATCGAACGGCTGCTCCACGCCACGCACCACGTCCTCGTCCAGGCTCTTGTCGGTACCTTCCCGCCACTTGAGCTCCCCGTCATCGAGGTAAGGCTCCTGCGTGTAACGGTGCAATCCGGGTCCCGCCACGGTTTTGACATCCTCATGAAGCAGACCGGCTCCAAGCAGGGAGCGAATCAGGTACTGGATGCCGCCAGCGACCTGAAAGTGGTTTACATCCGCTTTGCCGTTGGGATAAACGCGGGCGAGCAGAGGTACAATGGCGCTCAGTTCATCAAAATCGTCCCAGTTGATCACGATGCCCGCAGCACGCGCCATGGCCACCAGATGCAGGGTGTGATTGGTTGAACCACCCGATGCCAACAACCCGATTATGCCGTTGACGATTGCCTTTTCATCAATCACATCGGCGACCGGAATGTACTTGTCTCCAAGGCGCGTGATTTCAAGCGCGCGCTTGGCCGC
The DNA here is from genome assembly GCA_963922815.1 of uncultured Gammaproteobacteria bacterium. GTDB lineage: Bacteria > Pseudomonadota > Gammaproteobacteria > Steroidobacterales > SZUA-146 > SZUA-146. The sequence goes on along the minus strand of CAWUKD010000022.1, from coordinate 20,159 downwards.
AGCCCGGGTCAGCGCATCTCTGAGCGGCGTGCCCGGATTAATGAATGAGGTGCCAGGCAGGTGCAGTCCCATGAACTCCATCAGCAGCTGATTGCTGTTGGCCGTGCCGTAAAACGTACAGGTGCCGGGGCCGTGATAAGCACGCGACTCTGATTTTAAAAGCTCGTCCCGACCAATCTTGCCTTCGGCGTAAAGTTGACGCACCTGGGCCTTCTCGGCGTTGCCGATGCCGGTCGTCATAGGACCCGCCGGTACAAAAATGACGGGCAAGTGACCAAATGTTAGCGCACCGATCAGCAGCCCCGGCACAATCTTGTCGCACACACCCAGGCAGACAACGGCATCGAACATGTTGTGGGTCAACGACACGGCCGTCGACATGGCAATCACGTCCCGGCTGAACAGCGACAACTCCATACCTGGCTGTCCCTGGGTAACGCCATCACACATCGCCGGCACGCCGCCTGCAAACTGGGCCACTCCGCCGGCCTGCCAGGCCGCCTCCTTCAAGAGCGCCGGATAATCCTTGAGCGGCTGGTGCGCAGACAGCATGTCGTTGTATGACGACACAATGCCCAGGTTTCCCCGGGTCTCTCCCCGCAACGCGCTCTTGCCCTCGGAACCGCACGCGGCGAAACCGTGCGCGAGGTTGCCGCAGGACAGCGCCGTACGATGCGGCCCTTCATGCTGGGCTTCACGCGTTGTCTGCATGTAGCGTGCGCGTGTTCTTTGACTGCGCGCAGCGATACGTTCTGTAACGCGTGCAATGGTGGAATTCAGTGGCTGATTTGTTTTCATAGTTGCAACACTCTTGATCAGGGCGCCCAGTAAGTAGTTACCGGTACTTGAGATTGATGAAGCACAATTCGTACTGGAAACTCGGACAGCTCACCCTGCGCTGACGCTTTTTCCAGCATCGAATTCTTGTCGTCACCAAACACGAGAAGGGCAATCTCCCGGCTGTTCAGCAACGCCTTCGGCGTCAGGCTAATTCTCGTACGCTGCTGACTCGGTACGTTTTGTACGACGCACAGCCTGTCGGAGACCAGCGCGCTTTCAATGTCCGGCGCATCGGGAAACAAAGACGCGGTATGGCCATCGCCGCCCATACCAAGAACAACCGCATCGAACGGTCCTTCCAACTGAGCCAGATTATCATTGGCAAACTGTTCGCAGGCCGCAGGATCAGACGGATCCGACACCAGACTAACGAGACTGGCTTCCGCTGCCGCTCCGGACAACAACGTCCGACGAATCATGGATTCATTGCGTTCATCTGAATCCACGGGAACCAGCCTTTCATCACTGGCAAGTACGGTCACTTTGCTCCAGTCCAGCGGCGCCTGCCGAAGAAGCTCAAACAAACGGACCGGCGATGTGCCGCCACTGACAACAAGTGTCGCACCGCCGCGTTCTTTAATGGCCTCGCTCAAAACCAGACTCAGGCGTTTCGCAAGCGCCTGCGATGCCTGCTCCCTGTCGATACACACACTTTTGATATTCATGTCGCTCGCCTTTGCTAACTACTCTTTGTCACCATGGGTTCAGAATCAAAACCGCTAACTCTGATCAGGGTCATGCCACTCGCGCCGATCACGATCAAGCAGCAGCGCCGCCTCCGTAGGTCCCCACGAACCGGCAACATAGGTTTCCGGCTTTTGATCAGCCTCATCCCATGCTCCGATGATCTGATCGATCCAGGCCCAGGCTGACTCGACTTCGTCCCGGCGCATGAACAGGGCGGGATTACCGCGCAATACTTCCATGAGCAGTCGCTCATAGGCGTCCGGATAGCGCAGCGAAAAGGCCTCCGAAAAACTCAGATTCAATGGCAATGATTTGAGCTTGAATCCACCGGGCCCAGGCTCCTTACTCATCATGGTCAGCGTCACACCTTCATTCGGCTGCAATCGAATAGTGAGGCGATTGGGCACAACTTCGCCGGCCGACTTGTCAAAAATCGAGTGGGCAACCGGTCGAAACTGAATCACGATTTCAGAGGCTTTTGTTGCCAGTCGTTTGCCGGTGCGCAAATAAAACGGTGTTCCGCTCCATCGCCAGTTATCGATTTCGGCCTTGATCGCAACAAAAGTTTCGGTGTTACTGCCCGATTCAGAAGACTCCTGCTCGGCCAGCTCATCGGCATAACCCTGAACCGCTGTGCCGTTGATGGCGCCTGCTTTGTACTGACCCCGCACGGTGACGCGCTTAACGCTGTCGGCGGTTATCGGACGCAGCGCTTTCAGAATTTTGATTTTCTCGTTACGAATATCGTCATGGTCCATACTCGTCGGGGGTTCCATGGCCACGAGGCACAGCAACTGGAGCATATGGTTTTGAACCATGTCACGAAGCGCACCCGTGCGTGAATAAAATTCAGCCCGGTTGCCAACGCCAAGGTGCTCGGCAACCGAAATCTGCACATGATCAACGGCGCCGCGACGCCAAAGCGGCTCAAACAGTGAATTCGCAAATCTCAACGCCGACAGGTTTTGAACGGTCTCTTTACCAAGATAGTGATCGATGCGATAAATCTGCTGCTCATCAAACACAGCGCCGACCTGATTGTTGATATCCCTGGCTGATTCAAGATCGCTGCCAACCGGTTTCTCAAGCACAATCCGCGAGCGTTCGTCGGCCAGCCCGGCCCCGGTAATATTGCGCGAGGTTACGCCAAACAGCGACGGCGACATGGCCAGGTAGAACACGCGGATGCGCTGGTGGTCCGAATCCATCAGATCACGAAGACCGCCCCACCCTTCGGTGCTCAGGACGTCTTGCTCGTGATAATACAACCGAGCCGAAAACGCGTTCCACGACTCTTCGTCGAACTCGCCTTCCTGCAGATGCGCGACGAGCGCGTCACGAACGAGTGCTTTGAACTCATCCTGACTCAAGGCACCACGAGACACGGCAATGATGTGGCTGTCCGAACTGAACTGCTGGTCTTTATGGCGATGATAGAGCGAAGGCAGCAACTTCCGCTGCGCCAGATCGCCTGTTCCTCCAAATATCACAAGATCAAAAGGATCAACGGGAATAAACTTGGCCATGAACGCGTCTCGTTTCTCTAGAAAAAAAATGGGCAGGCCGCGTAACGGATTAAAACACAGCGATCCGAACGCTCACCTGCATCCCTGCCTCGTAACAGCTGGCCAGACAGACAGCGTCTGACAGGCATCATCTGGCAGAGCCTGCTTGCTTGACTAACTGGCATAATTGTCACTGATATCTTGTAATTTTACTACATTTTTGACCTTTTTCTCGATAATATGCTGACATTAGCTGGTAAATAAGTGTAGTTTTACTAACCCATGCTCACTCGAATCGCACAAATCCGCAGCCAGCTCACGAGCGCCGAGCGTCGCGTGGCCAACTGGGTTGTGGATAACCCCAGCAGCGTCATCAATCGCACACTCGCCGATATCGCCAGCGCCGTAGACGTGAGTGAGCCTACGGTCGTGCGATTTTGCCGCTCCGTGGGGGCCTCGGGGTTTCGGGATTTCAAAACCCGCCTGACCCAGCACCTGGCCGCCGCAGAGCATGTAGTTCACGCCGATGTTGCCGCAGACGACGACGCCGAACAGATTATCTCGAAAGTCATTGGTCGTAGCATACAAGAACTGATGGGGGTGCAGCAGCGCCTCAACGCAAAAACGGTGGAGAACGTCGTTGAGACCCTCGTATCGGCATCACGCATCGACTTTTACGGAATCGGCGCTTCAGGCCTGGTCGTTATGGATGCGCAAAACAAGTTTTTTCGTCTCGGCATGCCCTGCAACGCGTATGCCGACTCGCCTACAATCCTTCAGGCGGCCTCAATCACCAACGCCGACTACGCGGTAATCGCGGTTTCCAAAACCGGGAAGTCGCGGGCCGTCATCGAGGCTGCGAAGGCCGCCGAAGCACTCGGCGCGAAGGTGATCGCGATCACGTCACCGGGCTCAGAGCTGGCCGATACGGTCCGCCTCAGCCTTCTGGTAGACATTGACGAAGACACCGGACTGTACACGCCCATGAGTTCGCGACTGGCGCAGCTGGCCATTCTGGATGCGCTGCAGGTGGCGCTGGCGCTCAAGCTCGGCGACCGCGGTACCCAAAGCCTCGATCGAACCAAGCGCATTCTGAATTCGACCCAACAAACCTAGAGGCGCTGGCGAACCGCCTCAAATAACACGACTCCGGCGGCTACCGATACGTTCAAACTGTTAACCGGGCCCGACATCGGAATGGCAATCAGGGCGTCGCACGTTTCACGTGTGAGTCGCCTGATGCCTTTTTCCTCTCCCCCCAGCACAATGGCAAGCGGCCCGGTCAGATTAGACGCGTACAGGCTATCTGTCGCCTGATCTGACGTGCCTACGAGCCAGATACCCGTATCTTTGAGCGCTCTGAGACTGCGCGCGAGGTTGGTCACCTGGACAAAGGGCACGGCAGCGCCCGAGGCCACTTTCCTGGCGGATACGGTGAGCCCTGCCGCGCGGTTTTTAGGCGCGATAACTGCGGTAACGCCGGCACCGTCCGCCACCCTCAGGCAGGCACCCAGATTGCGCGGATCCTGCACGCCATCCAGCACCAGCAAGAACACCCGATCACCCGCCTGCTCTACGAGCTCCATCAGGTCGGATTCTCCAAGCGCCGCGCTGCCTCTGACCTCCAGAATGATGCCCTGATGCCGTCCACCTGCCGACATGCGATCAAGCTTCGGCCTTGGCAGCGTCGTGATGTGACATCCACATACGGCCAGCGCCTCGTGAACCTGCTCCAGCCGCTGATCGGCACGCCCGTCCTGAACAAACGCGGCAAGCACGCGTTCCGGTGCGGTTTTTAGTACGTGAGTGGCGGCATGCAGGCCGAACACGATTTCTTTATCAGACATTGAAAACCTAACGCTTGTTTCGTGATTTCTTTGGCCGGCGCGACTTCGAGCCGGAAGACTTGCGGCCGGAAGTGTTCGGTTTCGGTTTCTCTTTGCTCTTGGCTCCCCGCTTGTCCTTGTAGCGGGTACTGGCTTTCTTGCGTTGAGTGTCGGACGTTTGCATATCGAAGTCGATTTTTCGGTCTTCCATACTGACACCGGCCACGCGAACCTCGACCGTTTGGCCGAGCGTATAACGGTCGCCGCTTCGTCTTCCAACCAGCTGATGACGCGCGTTGTCGAACGTGTAGTAATCATTACCCAGAGCAGTGACGTGAACCAGCCCTTCAACCAGCAAGTCGCTGATCTCGACAAACAGGCCAAACTCGGTAACGGCCACTACCGTGCCTTCGAACACCTCACCCACCTTGTCGAGCATGTATTCGCACTTGAGCCATTTCTCAACGTCACGACTGGCTTCTTCCGCCCGTCGTTCGGTCATCGAACACTGCTGACCCAACTCTTCCATTTGAGGCAATCGATAGGCGTAGTTCTTTGGCTTGCCACCGGCCAGAGCATGAGCAATGGCCCGATGCACCAGCAAATCGGGATAGCGGCGAATAGGCGAAGTGAAATGCGCATACTCTTTCAAAGCCAGGCCGAAGTGCCCGTCGCACTTTGGCTCGTAGACGGCCTGCATCATGGCGCGCAGCAGCGTCATGCTGAGTGCCGCTGAATCGGGGCGCTCACTCATTTCGGCCGCTACTTTTTTGAGATCCTTCGGCGTAATTTGCTCTCGTCGCGGAATCGACATACCAACGGTTTGAAGAAAACTTGCGAGCTTTTCGATGCGATCTTCTTCGGGCGGCGGATGGTTTCTGAAAAGCGCCGGCAGCTTAACCCGCTTCAGGAATCGCGCCGCCTCCACGTTTGCAGTGACCATGCATTCTTCGATAAGCCGGTGCGCGTGATTTCGCGGATACCTGACCACCTTTTCGACGCTACCGTCGTCCGCAAACTCAAAGCGGGACTGCGGCAAATCCAGTTCGATCGAGCCGCGCCTTTCTCTGGCCTTGCTCAAGCTCTCGTAAACTTCCCTGAGATGCTCAAGATGAGGAATCAGTTTCGAACGCTTCTTGCGCAGTGTTGCATTGTCGTTCCAGACAATTTCATACACTTCATTGTAGGTCAGTCGCGCCGCGGAGTGCATGAGCGCCTTGGCAAAGTGACTCTGCGTCACCTTGCCCTGCGCGCTAATGTGCATATCGCAGACCAGGCAGAGACGATCCACCTGCGGCTTTAGCGAGCACAGACCATTCGACAGCGCTTCGGGCAGCATGGGTATCACCCGATTTGGAAAATAGACGGACGTACCCCGCTTGATCGCCTCTTCGTCCAGCGGTGAATCAAGCTCCACGTAGTGCGCTACATCCGCTATTGCGACAATCAACCGGTGACCGCCGTCCTTCAACGGCTCCGCGTACACCGCGTCGTCAAAATCCCGGGCATCGCTTCCGTCAATAGTCACCAGAGGCAATTTCCGAAGATCGAGTCGATCTTTCTTGGCGCTTGGTGTCACGCGCGCCGAAAACGCATCGGTCTGCTCCATTACCGCTTCCGGAAACTCGTACGGCAAGCCGTACGTGCGTATAGCCATATCCGTTTCAAGGCCGGGCTTGGTCACTTCGCCCAGCACCTCGATAATGTGCGCGATCGCGTGGTGCTGAGTACTGGGCATTTGCACCAGTTGTGCTACAACCATCTGCCCCGCTTTCGCCCCCATGGCTTTGCCCTTGGGAATCACGAGGTGATGAGTAATCCTTGGATTCTCGGGAATCACAAAGCCTACGCCACCTTCTTTGATGTAACGTCCGGCAAATTCCTCGCTGCGACGCGCGAGTACTTCAACAATGCGGCCTTCCGGTCGACCGCGGCGATCATGCCCCGTGACCCTTACCGCTACCCGATCACCGTGAAACACCGCCATCATCTGGCGGGGCGACAGATACACGTCGTCTTCCCGATCGGGAATGCGAACGAAACCGAAGCCGTCGCGATGCGCCATGATCTGGCCGGTTAATACGGGAATTCGATCCACCAGGCAGAAATCACCTTTGCGGTTTCTGAGGATTTGCCCATCGCGCACCATGGCTTTGAGCCGATTGGCTACCGCACCTTTGTCACGCTGCGTCTTGACGCCCATCAGGCCATAGAGCTTCGCAGCGTCCAGCGGAGCGTTGTAGACGTCCATCGTTTTGAGAATATAGTCACGGCTGGGTACCGGGTGTTCATAGCGCTTTGCTTCCTTCGATGCGCCGGGATCGTTGTCTTTCCAGGATGTTTTTTTAGTCATTAAGTTCTTCTAGTTCTTTGAGAGCTGCCTGCAGATCCGCAAGCAGCGTATTAATATGGGATTGATGAGTGCGATAAACGCCTATGGCGACGCGCAGGACAAACACATCGTCCAGCAGCGTGCCCGTCAGATGCACACGGTTTCTCTGGTTAACCAGAGTTATGAGGCGCCTGCTTCGGTGATTGCGGGCCTCCAACGATTCGTAGGGTTTGGATGCCACCGCAAAGGCCAGAATCGAAAGTTCCGGCGAGGCGAGAACCTCAAGCGCCGGATTGGCCTCAAGGTCTTTACACAGCCTCTCCGCCAGATCCAGCTTTTCATCCAGATACGCCGTAAATACGTCGGCGCCGTGGATTTTCAGCGGCAACCATACGCGCAATCCTCTGAAAGGTCGAGTCAGCTCCGGCGATATATCGCGAAAGTCCATGATCTCGTCATCCACCGTCGTATCGGGCAAATAGTCAGCCTCGGCCTGATAGGTCTTCCTGAGTGCGCTCCCCTCACGAACCAGCAAAGCTCCGGTGCCGTACGGAAGAAACAGCGTTTTATGCGGGTCGAGCACGACTGAATCAGCCTCAGAAATACCCTTGAGTCGTGCGCGTCCACGCTCTGTGAGCATGAAAAACCCGCCGTAGGCGGCATCAACATGAAACCATAGCCCTTCGGAATGGCACACGGCCGCCAGTTCGGTCAGAGGATCGATAGCGCCGGTGTTGGTCGTGCCGGCGCTGGCCGCCAGGAACATGGGCTTCAGGCCTGCCGCCCTGTCCTTGTGGATGGCCACCTCGAGCGCACGGACTGACAGACGAAATCGAGCGTCCGTTTCGATAATGCGTACGTTCCGGGCCGGAATTCCGCACAGCCTGGCCGCCTTTTCGAGGCAATTGTGGGCCTGATCAGACAGATAGACCACCGCATCCTGAAACTGTTCGCCACACAATACGGTTCTGGCTACCGTCAGCGCGCACTGGTTGGCAATTGAACCGCCCGATGTCATAAACCCCCGCGCGCCGGCCGGCATGCCAAGAACGTCGCGAAACCAGCGTATGACGTTGGCTTCGATTTCACTGAGCCCGGGCGCAACGGGCGCAGCGCCGACATAGCGATTGATGGTTCCGGAGATCAGGTCCGCCAGCGCGGCATAGAAAATACCGCCGCCCGGGACATAGCCCATGAATCCGCCGGAAATGGGATTCAGGGAGGACGCCATGGCGTCGTGCAGCAGCGTAGACAGCACCCCATCCAATGGCTTCCCGGTGCGCGGCAGGGGCTCTCGCAGCTGCTGGAGCTGCTCTGGGGAGATCTGATGACTGGAGTCGACCGGCGTCGTGTCGAGTGAGTCGATAACCGGCATGAGATGCGTCATAACCTCCCCTACCAAGTCGCTCATCTGCGCACCTGATACTTCCAGGGGGTAACCCATCGATTCTGGTGTTTTCACGCGCTCAGGTTAACAAACAACCCATGGCTTTGACACATAAAACGACAGGTGGATTGACAAGAAAACACGGTGTGGGTACAGTCTCGCCCTCGATTGCCCAGGTGGCGGAATTGGTAGACGCGCTAGCTTCAGGTGCTAGTATTCGTAAGGATGTGGGAGTTCAAGTCTCCCCCTGGGCACCAACCCCGCAGTTACATCACAATCACAGAGTCAGGGCTATGCGCCGAATCATTCCGCGCTACATACTGCTTTCTCTTGCTGCCTCGCTCATTAGCTGCTCGCACGATGTTCTGCAACCGCATCACCCGGCACCCGACAGCGCTACGACCTCAACTTATCATGCGCGTCCGGATGCCCAAACCTATGCTGACCTTCGCATTGACGCGACCGTTCACAAGACGTCCACGGTCCCTTTCCTGAGTCACACAGGTGCCGGAAAATACCAAAGCTATCTGGCGCAGAACGTTCCGTACGAACCGATCAGGGCCTTGCGCGATACGCTGGAACGGGTACACGGCGTTGCGCTAAAGCACAGGGGCGAAGCCCATATCACCGTGATAACCCCACCCGAATTCGAACGCCTGGCATCCGTGCTGTCGATCGAGGAAATCAACACCATGGCAGCTCCGGTGATCCAGTCCCTGCGCTTTAATCTCGAGTGCGTGGGCCAAACCACATCTGAATTAAACGCGGAAAAAGCCCGTACGTTTTATCTGGTAGTGAAGTCTCCGGACATCATGGAGCTCAGGCTTAAGATTGCGTCAGAGTATCGTTCGCGCGGTGGCAAACCACCGGCCTTCCTGACGGACTATCATCCCCATATCACGACAGGCTTCACGCATCGCGATTTGCATGCGTCGGACGGCGCTGTGAAGAACAGCGCGTCATGCGTTCACCCCGTGACCGCGACCCACTGACAGGCTGTTACCGTCTTTCGGGTACCGCGCAAGCAGACACTCTGAAGAGCGCAAGGATCGGGGGAATGGGTCTCAGGACGTGCGGATAAAGTCGATCACAACTTCGGCAAGCTCGGGCCCTTTGTCTTCCTGGAGAAAATGACCGCCATCCTGAATCGTGACGTGAGGCCTGCCCTTCGCACCAGGCACGCCTTTTTGCCAGGGCACCTCGCCACCGCGTGTTATCGGGTCTTTATTGCTGAAGGCCGTCAGAAACGGTTTGCTCCAGGTCGAGAACACGTCCCACGCCGCGCGATTGGCCGCGCTGGCCGGATCGTCGGGCCGGGCTGGCACCAGTTTTGGAAACACGCGCGTTGCTGCCTTGTATTTGCCGCTCGGAAACGGTGCATCGTAGGCAGCGATCACGTCGGCGGGAAGCTGCGTATAGCACCCCCCGTTCACAATCTTGCCAATCGGAAATATCGGACTTAACCGGGCGAACGTTTTCCAGGCCTTGAACGCCCTGGGCATCTCCTGATCGCCCGTCGGCAGTCCGCCGTTGGCCAGAACTATTCTGGCAAACCGCGCCTCGTTCTCGGCCGCCACTCTCAGTCCTATCAAAGACCCCCAGTCCTGACAGACCAGATTGATCTTCGTCAAATTCAATTGCTCGACGAACCCCGTCATCCATTCAACGTGCCTGGCGTAGCTGTAGTCACTTTGTCGGGGCAGCTTGTCCGAGCGACCGAAACCAATCAGATCCGGTGCAATCGCACGAAACCCGGCGTCGGCGATGACCGGAATCATGAGTCGGTACAGGTAGCTCCAGCTGGGCTCTCCATGCAGCATGAGCACGACGGGGCCGTCACGCGGTCCTTCATCGACGTAGTGCATCCGCATGCCGTCGATATCGACATAGTTAGGCGTAAACGGATACCCGGGCAGGTTTTCAAATCGTGATTCGGGGGTTCTTAACACACTCATGTGCTGAACGGGTCCTGGAGCACCATCGTGTGTACGCGATCAGGACCGGTAGACACCAGCGCGATCGGCGTTTCAACCAGTTCACTCAGTCGATCAAGATAGGCGCGCGCCGCGGCGGGCAGTTTATCGTAGTCGGTCACGCCTGCCGTCGTTTCCTGCCATCCCGGCATTTCTTCATACTGCGGCTTACAGTCCGTCAGCAAGTGCGCTTCGCAGGGCAATGAGTCCACGTCTTTGCCATTAACGCGATAACCCACACAAATCTTGAGCGTGTCCAGACCGTCAAGCACATCGAGCTTGGTAATCGCCAGACCGCTAACGCTGTTGTTGAGCACGGATCGACGCATCGCGACCGCATCGAACCAGCCGCAGCGTCTTGCCCGGCCCGTTGTCGCACCCACTTCCGCACCGACGCGGGCCATGTGTTCGCCGTCCGCGTCAAACAGCTCGGTCGGAAACGGACCTGCACCCACTCGCGTGGTGTATGCCTTCACAATGCCCAGCACGTAATCCAGATGCAATGGCCCGATGCCGGTACCGGTCGCGGCACCGCCTGCTGTCGTACTCGATGACGTCACAAACGGGTAAGTACCGTGATCAATATCCAGCAACGCACCCTGTGCGCCTTCGAAGAGTATCGGGCGATCGTTTCGCAGATGCTGCTCCAGCACCGACGTCACGTCAGTAACCATGGGTGCCAGTCGTTCGGCATAGGCCAGATAGTCCTCGAGCGTTTGCTCAAAACTGACCGGTTCGGCTTTGTAATAGTGCGTCAGAATGAAATTGTGATAGTCCAGTATTTCGCCAAGGCGCGCGGCCAGACGTTCGCGATGGAACAAATCAGACACCTTGACCGCTCGCCGGGCCACCTTGTCCTCATAGGCCGGACCAATACCTCTGCCCGTAGTCCCGATGGCTTTGGCGCCACGAGCCCGCTCACGCGCCTGATCGAGCGCGACATGACTGGGTAATATCAGGGGACACCGCGAACTGATCCTGAGACGGTCTTCAACGCTTACGCCGGCGTCGATAAGCCCGTCCATTTCTTCAAACAAAGCAGGAAGCGACACAACAACACCGTTACCTATCAGGCAATCGACGCTGTCTCGGAGTATGCCTGCCGGGATCAGGTGCAGGATCGTTTTGGCGCCGTCAATGACGAGCGTATGACCCGCATTGTGGCCACCCTGAAAACGTACTACCGCAGCGGCCTTGTCCGTTAACAGGTCAACGACCTTACCTTTGCCTTCATCACCCCATTGGGTGCCGATCACCAGAACATTGTTGCTCACAGTGTGCCTTTCGTAGGTTAGCGAATGAAATACAGGAGAATCACGCCCGCCATGATAGCGCCTAACCCGACGGCGCGCAGCACCTTTTGATCGAGCGTCGACGCTTCAGCGTACAGCCTCTTCATGGCCTCGGGGCCCGCGAATAGCATCAGACCCTCGATAATGAACACCAGGGCCAGCGCGCTCAGAAGAGTCGTCCAGTCCAGCATTCCGGGCGCCTCAGGTTTTAGTTATTGGCCTGATTGAAATACTTGAAAAATTCGCTGTCCGGTGAGAGCACCATTACGTCACCCGAAGTTCCGAGACTCTTGCGATACGCCTCCATACTTCGGTGGAACGAGTAGAACTCCGGGTTCTGCTGATAGGCGTTCGCATAAATTTCTGCGGCCGTGGCATCACCTTCACCACGAGTCTCGAGAGCTTCGCGATTGGCTTCCGCCAGAATACCCACCTTTTCACGATCGGCATCGGCCTGAATTCGCTCGGCTTCCTCGGCGCCTTCGGCCCGACGTTCTTTGGCTTCCCGCTCGCGCTCCTTGTTCATGCGCTGGTAGACCGAGTCACTCACCGTTTTCGACAAATCGATACGTTTGATTCTGACATCGACGATCTCGACACCGTAAATCTCCGCGGCTGCGTTTGCTTCATTGGTCATGGTCGTCATGACTTCAGATCGCTCCACAGACACCAGTTCCTGCAACTCCCGTTTGGCGAATTCATCGAGAAGGCCATCTTCCACGGTATCAAGCAAACGCTTGGTGACCACGCGCTCGTCGCCCTGGGTGGTCCGATAGAACTTTCCGGGTTCGACAATGCGCCATTTGACGAAGAAATCGACAAATACCTTTTCCCGCTGGTTGGTCATGAACTCGCTGGGTTTGTCGTCCAGCGTCAGTAGCCGTTTATCCAGCTTGACCACGTTGTGCCAGGGTGGCTTGAAGTGCCAGCCGGGCTCCAGCTGATCGCGTACGATCTGACCAAATTCAAACTGTACCGCGTGCTCGGTTTCCGACACGGTATAAAACGAAAACATGCCCAGAGCGATAAGCAGGAGCGCGCCAACTAATGTCATTTGCGATTTATTCATGATTACCGATCCCTTGAGCGCAAGCGAGCGTCCGCGGTGGACGTCGCTGTATTGGCATTGGACTGCGTATTATTGGGCAAGACGGGTACGCCACCCGGCGCCATCATCGTTTGATTGGACCGATTCATGAGCTTGTCAATGGGCAAGTACAGCAGGTTTCCGCTGCCGTCAGAATCCAGTAACACCTTCGACGAGTTGCCGAACACACTTTCGACGGTCTCGAGATAGAGACGTTCGCGCGTCACTTCAGGAGCGGCTTCATACTGCGCCAGCAGCGACAGGAACCGGCTAGATTCACCGCGCGCGTCCGCCACCAGTTTGTCTTTGTAGGCTTCGGCCTCGGCAAGGCTTCGAGAGGCCTCACCGCGCGCACGAGGCAGCAGATCGTTGCGGTACGCTTCAGCCTGAAGAATAAAACGTTCTTTATCGCGGGCCGCTTTGATCACGTCCTGCGCGGCTTCCTGAACCTGAACAGGAAACTCTGTTTCATTAAGGTTGAGCGTGTCGATAACAATCCCGGTACCGTACCGCGCAAGATTAGTTTGCAGCAGCTCCCGGGTTTCGGTGGCTACCGTGTCCCGCTTGCCTCGCTGAATTTCTTCAAGGTTGTATTTACCCACAACCGCTCGAATGGCTGCGTCAGTGACTTCCTGCAGCGTCTCATCCGGACCTCGAACGTTAAACACGTAGTCTTTTGCAGACGCATGACGATACTGAACGTTAAGACTGACGCTGATAATGTTGGCGTCGCCGGTCAGCATTTCATTTTGCGTATCGAATTCCTGCGACAAATCCACTCGCACGATCGTGACGGTGTCTACAAACGGAATGCGCCAGTTCAAGCCGGGGTCGACTTCTTTCACAAAGGCGCCAAAGCGTTGTACGACGCCCTTGGCACCGGCGTCTACCCGGTAGGCCGACGCGAACACACCCGCGAAAATTAATCCAACCAGCAGCAGGATCTTTACGATTCCGGGAATGGGAGGGATGTCCCCACCGCTGCCACTGCCGCCGCCACCGCCGCCCAATACAGACCCAAACCGCTTTTGCAGTTTTTTCACTACCTCATCGAGTTCAGGAGGTCGCTGACCGCTGTTGTTTGGCCGCTGCCATGGGTCTTTGTCTTTGCCAGGTTCGTTCCAAGCCATAAGGTTTAGTGCCTTGTCGTTATATGAATTCGGGCCAACTCGGCCGAATCTCCGAGTTGGACTGGTAATACTACAGCCTGTTCCCTTTGTATTCGACGAATAGATTGCTCGTCGATATTCAGACTAAGCGCCAAATCGCCGTTCTCCAGGGTCTTCTCTTCCGTGACGACCTTCATTTCATAAAGAGCCGCGCGCAATTTGCCCTCGCTTCCAGCGATGCGCAGCCAGCCCTGGCGACGCTGACCTCTAAGCACATGATCAATCCTGCTCAATAATTGATCAATGCCGCGCCCATCTTCAGCAGATAGCCACACCGGTCCGTCGTCGCTCGTCCCGTTGGTTATGGGGACTTCTTCATCGTTTAACAAGTCGATCTTGTTAAAAACAAGCTGCTGCGGAATGTCTTCGGCGCCAATTTCGCTAAGCACCTGATTAACCTGAGAGATCCGTTCATTTCGCTCAGGGTCATTCGCATCAACCACGTGCAGCAGGAGCGTTGCATCCAGCGTTTCTTCAAGCGTAGAACGAAACGCGGCGATCAGCTCATGGGGCAAACTCTCGACGAACCCCACGGTGTCGGCCAGAACAAACGGCCCTCCCTTGAGGGGCTCGACCCGCCGCAGCGTGGGATCGAGCGTGGCAAACAGCTGGTCCGCCACGTAGATGCCAGCATCGGTCAACCGGTTAAACAACGTTGATTTTCCAGCATTGGTGTAACCAACAAGTGAAACTACGGGAACGCCGGCCCTCTGCCGGTTACGCCGGTTCTGCGCCCGCCGCATTCCCACGCGCTCCAGCCGCTCATTCAGCGCCTTGATGCGCGCCCCAATCAGTCGCCGGTCGGTTTCAAGCTGGGTTTCGCCGGGCCCTCTTAGCCCGATTCCACCTTTTTGACGTTCAAGGTGAGTCCATCCGCGCACGAGCCGGGTGGACAGATGCCTGAGCTGGGCCAGTTCGACCTGGAGCTTGCCCTCGTGACTGCGCGCACGCTGCGCGAAAATATCGAGAATCAGCCCGCTGCGATCAAGAACCCGGCATTCGAAGCGCCGCTCCAGGTTGCGCTCCTGCGCGGGTGACAGCCCCTGATTAAAAATAACCAGATCGGCCTCACCCTGCTGGATCTGCTCGATGACTTCTTCAACCTTGCCGCCCCCGATAAAATAGCGTGGATCCGGCCTGCGGCGTACTCCGTCTACGTGACCCACGCACTCAGCTCCGGCCGCACGCGCCAGATCGCTGAACTCATGGATTTCCCGTTCTTCAAGACGAGACTCAATGCCTATATTTACCAGCACGGCGCGATTGCCTATGCTCGGGCGTTCAAACAACCACTCGCCCTCTTATAGTGCCGTCACGCGAAATATCAATCGCCGTCTGAAGCCTCTGCACCGCCTTCCTCAGAGCCCAGGCGCACATTTCGTGCGGGCACTACGGTCGAGATTGCATGCTTGTAGACCATTTGGCTGACGCTGTTTTTAAGCAGGACAACGAACTGGTCGAATGAATCAATCTGACCCTGGAGTTTGATGCCGTTGACCAGATAAATGGAAACCGGAATCTTCTCGCGTCTCAGTGCGTTCAGAAAGGGGTCTTGTAGGGATTGCCCTTTTGCCATGGGATTCTCCTCTGATGGGATTTTATATATCGTGTTATTGGAATTTAGTTTGTTATGTCCGCGGTGGTTGCAGCTCATCCATGAACCCCACTGCCGGAGTCTAGCATAGGGAATCGGCACCAACACCAGTCATTTACCTAATATCAGCGGATTTTGGCGATTGACGGCCAACGTCTTTTGATAGCCTTTTGGTCCTGTTCAGGAGCAGCCATCCGCCGCGCAGGTTTTGCCCGTCGGCTCTATTGAGACGGAACACCGGTAATTCGGGCTGCATGGTCTGATGCCGCCTGCCGATTCAGACCTCGCATGGCTTGTACAGACAAGGCGACTATCTCACCGCATGCGATCAGCCTATAGCTGCCGTGATCAACGCTTCCGTGCGCGCCACAGTATCTGCGTCGCTCGCCAGCAGACTGATCAGGTTTTGATTACTTCTCAACCAGGTCATTTGTCGCTTTGCCAGCTGTCGAGTGGCCGTTTTGGCCTTGTCTGATGCTTCCTCAAGAGTGGCGCTGCCTTCGAGGTGTGCCCACAGCTGCCGGTAGCCTACTGAACGAATCGACGGCAGATCCTGATGAAGATCTCCGCGCTCATACAATCCTTTCACTTCATCCAGCAATCCCGCTTCTAACATGGTGTCGAACCGGGTGTTGATGCGTCGATGCAGTTCATCCCGGTTTGCCGTGTTCAGCGCAATTTTGATCAGAGGAAAATTCAGCGGCTCAGACCGAACCTCCTGAAGCTGACTCAGCGGCGACCCGGTCAATCGATAGACCTCCAGTGCCCGCTGTATCCTCTGGCTGTCGTTTTCGTGTATGCGACTGGCCGCCGCCGGATCGTGCCTGGCAAGCTCCGCGTGCACAGAAGGCCACCCGTGTTCTGCGGCCTGCGCGTCGATGTCACGCCGGACATCCGCATCCGCGGCTGGCAGCTCATTCAGTCCGTGTTCGAGCGACCGAAAATACATCATGGTTCCACCCGTAAGAAGCGGCACGCGGTTGCGCTCGTGACTACGCGCAATTTCGACGCGGGCGGCGGCGCAGAACTCTCCGGCCGACCAGCTCTGCGCCGGGTCAATCACATCGATCAGCGCATGAGGGGCTCGCTCAAGCTCTTCGGCACTGGGTTTGGCAGTACCAATGTCCATGCCTTTGTAAATCATGGCCGAGTCAACGCTGACAATATCCGCGTCAATGCGATTCAGTAGCTCCATGGCCAGCCCGGTTTTTCCGGACGCCGTGGCGCCCATGATGAACACAACGGGTAACGGGCGCGCCATCGTTAACGACCGCGCAGGAAAAGACGATCAAGGTCAGCAATACTGAGCTGCGTCCAGGTTGGTCTTCCATGATTGCACTGATCAGCGCGCTCGGTCTGCTCCATCGTGCGCAGCAGGGCATTCATTTCATCGAGCGTCAGCTTGCGATTGGCGCGCACCGATCCATGGCATGCCATAGTCGACAGAACCTCGTTCACTTCGTGGTGAATTCTCGCCTTGTCCCCGTCCGCAACAAGATCGGCCAGAACATCAAGCACCAGTTCTTCCGCGTTGCTGCCCTCCAGCACAAGGGGAACGGCGCGAATGGTCACCCGCTCGGGACCGGCCCGATCAAGCTCAAAGCCCAGGGTCCTGAACTCGTCGGCCTGTTTCTCAACGCACTCGGCTTCCTGCGCTGATACGGCAAACGTAATTGGAAACAGTAACGCCTGCGACTGAACGCCGCCGGCAGCGTGTTCCGTTTTCAAACGCTCATAATTGATGCGCTCATGGGCGGCGTGCATATCCACGAGCACAAGACCCGCTTTATTCTGCGCCAGTATGTAAATAGCGTGAAGCTGAGCAATTGCCACCCCTAGCGGCAGGTCGTCCTGCTCGTCAAATACAACGTCGGACTGCGGTCGAAAGGTGTCACCGACAACATCATTACTTCCGCCGGAAACGAACGGTTGCGTCAAGGCACGATAAACCTCCTGCGAATCGCCGCCTCCACGCTGGTGTAAAGGCAGCGACCGTGATTCATAGGCACCACCCAACCGGTCATGTGCCAGCGCCTGCGGCTGCGCAGGCACGGGATCAATACCGGAACCCGGACGGGTCTGCGCCAGCGCCTGCTCCACGGTTCGGAAGACAAATTCGTGCACGGCACGGCTATCGCGAAAACGCACTTCCATCTTCGCGGGATGCGCGTTCACGTCAACTTTGGAAGGGTCCATGTCGAGCGCCAGAACATAGGCGGGATGACGACCATGAAACAGCACATCCTGATAGCCCAGCCGCACGCCGTGACTTATGACCTTGTCGCGAATCATTCTGCCGTTCAGGAAGAAGTATTGTCGGTCGGCGCGACTGCGGGAAAACGTCGGTACCGCGATCCACCCCGACAGGCGCAGCGTTGAAGAATGGTTTTCGATATAGAAACACTGTTCGACAAACTCATTGCCCAATAAATCCGCAATGCGCTTTTCTTGCGTCTCACGAGTTGAGGCCATCGGGAGATTGCGCGTCACTCGGCCGTTGTGGGCTAGCGTAAACGCAACGTCAAAATTGCTTAACGCAATCCGGATGAACACCTGCTCAACATGCGAATACTCGGTTTTGGCTGTACGTAAAAACTTTCGTCTTGCAGGCACGTTGTAAAAAAGATCCTGAACGTCAATGGTGGTTCCACACGGGTGTGGTACCGGGGCAGGCTCTGAGCAGTCGCCGTTGATCACTTCGATTTCGTAGCCATGGTCCTGATCCGCCGTACGAGATGCGACGCCCAGCCGCGACACGGAACCGATGCTTGGCAACGCCTCTCCGCGAAACCCAAGCGACGTGACATTAATCAGGTCTTCAAGACTGGCAATTTTGCTGGTAGCGTGCCGGGAAACCGCCAGCGGCAACTCATCCGGACTGATGCCGCATCCATCGTCACGTATTCTGATGCGCTTGATGCCGCCCTCGGTCACTTCTACCGAAACATGGGTCGCACCCGCATCAAGCGCATTCTCCATGAGCTCTTTAACTACGGAAGACGGGCGCTCGACCACTTCGCCGGCGGCGATCTGATTAACCAGGTGATCGGGAAGAGCAAGAATAGGCATGACGTTACCGGTGTCGACGGCAGTGCAATATACCGATTTCAGCGCGTCAAAAACATCCCTTCAGGAGCCGAACGGGAAGGCGGACGGGGTTTGGCTAGCTGCGCGAGCTCCCGGGTATGCGTATTACCTGGCCAATGCGAATGCGATCGCCACGAATATTATTGACCTTGCGTAATGAACGCAGGCGCACGTTGAATCGGTCGGCAATACCGGACAGCGTGTCTCCCCGCGAAATCGTATAGGCGATTTCACTCGGGCGCTCAACGTCCTGCCGTTCGGCCACCAGCGTTCCCAGCGGAGGGTTGGCGTGAAAATACTGTACGACCCCGTCGGCAATCGCCGCAGCCCAGGCTTGCTGAGACTCGGACTGGTTGAGCCGTCGCTCTTCCTTTGGATTGGAAATGAAGGCCGTTTCCACCAGAATCGATGGAATGTCCGGGCTCTTGAGCACCAAAAACCCGGCGTGCTGAACTTTATCCCGTCGTACCCGGCCAACCTTGCCGAGCTGCTGCACAACTTTGTTACCGGCCTCTATGCTCATATCCAGCGTAGCCGTCTGAGACAGGTCAAGCAGCACGGAAGCCAGCATATCGTCCTTGTCTCCAAGGCTGACACCGCCAATCAGATCCGCCGCGTTTTCACGCTCAGCCAACCAGTGTGCCGCCTCGCTGCTGGCACCGCTTTGAGAGATCACGTATACCGTCGAACCATGAGCGCTGGGATTGGTGAATGCGTCCGCGTGAATGGAGATAAACAGATCGGCACGTTTTTCGCGAGCGATCGCCATGCGTTCGCGGTGGCGTAAAAACACATCGCCGTCACGTACCATGACCGCCCGAAAGCCTGTCTGTTTCGACAAAGCCTTTTGCAGTCGACGTGCGATTGCAAGTACAACGTCCTTTTCGCGAGTACCCTTACTGCCAATGGCTCCGGGGTCAATACCACCGTGACCAGCATCGATGGCAATCACGACGTCGCGCCCGTGCGCCGATTCAGCCGCCGTCTTAACCGGCGTTGCTGCGCTGCTGCCCGAATAGAGTTCAACCACAAGTTCGTGCTTGCTGCCCTCTTCCGGAGTGCGCTGGTAGCTGCGCATTTTGACGGTCTTGGTCAAATCAAGGACAACTCGCAGCGTGCTCTTGTCCGGCGTGCCTGTGCGCATTTTCTTGATATAGCCAACGCCGTTCGGCAACCCGTTCATGCCGAGTTTGGTATGACGTAAATCAAGCACAACGCGTGCCGGATCGGCCAGATCGAACATCTGGTGTTCAACCGGTCCGCTAAGCTGCATTACCAGTCGGGTCTGATCCGGTGACTGGCTGACGCGCACAGACTGCAGCTCTACCGCCGAGGCCAGAACCGACCCGCCAAGCAGACTCAGAATTACACCGATTTTGA
>CAWUKD010000021.1:0-34080 GCA_963922815.1 uncultured Gammaproteobacteria bacterium | reverse complement strand
TATTTCTTTCTTGGAGACCTCGATCGGGCGCTGAGCGAATTTGAGAAAACGCTCGAAATTAAACCTGACTTTGTTCCGGTGTATGCGCACATGGCGGCGCTGTACGGACGATCAAAACGGCGACCCGACGAAGCAGTCCGCTGGTTGCGCAAGGCATGGGAGCTGGATCCCGGTCATACCGAGTACCCAAGCCAGCTGGCCGAGTCGCTGCTTGATCTGGGCGATGGTGTTAATGCGGGCCACTGGGCCAATATCGCTTACGAGCTTGGACCGGACCAGTACTGGCCCAATCGGGCAAAGCTACTCCACGCACTTTTCATTGAAGATCAGGAATCAGTCAAACGTCATGCGGAAACCATGCTGGAAATCGCCCCTTTGCAGTTTCACTCGACGGCTATTCAGGTCGAGGAAATGATCAAAAACGGCGATGCGCTGACCGCGCGACGATTGTTTGTCCCACGCTTTTCCAAATTCCTCGAACAGCCACCCAACATCGATGCTTCCGACTATCCCTGGGCCGTGCTGTTTGGCCGCGTCTTGCTGGCCACTGACGAACGGGAACTCGCGGACAAAATATTGAACGCCGCGCTGGTCGTGATGAGCAAGGAACCCCGCGCCGGCTTTAACGGTATCGATCTGCTGGATGTTGCCGCCCTGTCGCTGCTCGGTGACAATGGCGGCGCTGTGGAACATCTGGCCGATGCGAAATCGAGCAACTGGTCGACCGGCTGGTGGATGACGCGCAAATTTCCGCTCTATGAATCGCTGTGGAAATTGCCGGAACTGGCAGCCTTCGAGCAAGACATGGCTCGGGAAATGGACGCGCTGCGACAAACGCTGTCCGGCGAAGAACGGCCACCGGAGTCTTCAGCGCCATAACGCGTTCTGCTCGAGGCCTGAACCGTCTTTCCACGGGCCGCACGTAATAGCGCCTGAATTTGTCCGGTACCCACCTTCCGTTCGATACGGACGGCCGGAACGGGACCTACCTGACTGCGAAGTCACGCTGTTCATTTGCACAATCCGTGATTTCGGACAGCAACACAAGCTCTTGCGTTACGCCGACAGGAATTTGATAGTATTCACTCATGAAATCACATCAGCATTTAAACCGCTTTGCACCGTGGCTCGCGCTTCTGGCCATAACCTCTCTGGCAGGCTGCGCCTCTCAGGGTCCACCGGAATATGGCTCACCGGCCGGCCCCGAAAAAAGCACCTCAGGAAGCGCTAAAGGTGTCCGGGAAATCGTCATCGAGATTCCTGTTGGCTCCGTGAGCGTGACCGCAACTTCGGGATCCAGCGTCAGCGCCAGCCTCGAGGTACGCTGCGACGAGCGAAAAAAGAGCTGCTTGCGCCTGGCGGAATCCGTCTTTCTGAGGCAGCAGATTTTCGAAGACCGAATGTTTCTCAGGCCGAGCAATCAGTCCAAATTCGCGTTTCGTAATTCGCAAAGCGACTACGCCATTGAGGTGCCTGAAAACACTCCCGTGCGCATCATCATGGGTTACGGCTCGTTGAATGTGAAAGGTCTGAGAAGTGACCTGACGATCGACATGAGTGCCGGTGAAGTAAGCGTTCAGGCACCACTTTCTGAAATTCGCAGAGTATGGGCCGATGCCAACTTTGGAGACGCTTCTCTGAGCGGTGGCGGTCCCGGCAGTCAGGGCGAACGTCGATTGCTGGTGGGCGCTGAGGCCGATTGGCGCGATGGTCCGGGACAACATGACATTGTCATTGATCTCAACGCCGGCGATATTTCTGTGTCGCTAACCTCCGATTAAACGCTCAGAATAAGCGGACCGCGCGAACCCGCTTGCGCTGAAGTGGTGACGATCGTTTCCGGCATATCCAGGCGACCTGATGCTCGCGCGCTACGGGTCTCCCTGAGTATCGGGATGTTTGAGCGCCTCGTTCATCTGCTCCAGCGAAAGCGGCGGTTTCTCAGCCGCCAGGCTGATCGATTCGAGCCAGTCAGTTACTCCGCACGCCGTACCCGCAAAGCAGTCGATAATGGGCCGCGGGCTGCGCCGGACAACCTGTCCTGCGCTGTCGTAAAACACCTCAAAAATAGAGTAGCCTTCCTCGGTTTGCACGATTCGAAAATTGCTTCCGGACATACGGTCTCTCCGCCAATGCCACCGCACACAGACGCGGAGTGTGCCTAGAGTAACGCGACGTCAAAGACAGGAGCAACCTCCGGTCGGAACGGTTTCCAGCCGGGCTGATCAAACCTGAATCGCTAGAGCGAACCGTTCAGCGATGGTGCAAGCAAAGACCAAAGATCCGGGCGTCAATCGTTTCCGGTACCAAGCACATAGACGTCGAATCCGTGCTGCCTCAGAATATGTGCAGCGGCACAGGCATGAGAGTGTTTTCGACTGACGACCACATACGGTCTGATCGCTTGAAGCTGGTCGAGCTTCAGACGCAGAAGGTACGTCGGAATTCGCACAGTATCGGGCGGATCGGGCTCATCATCTGCTTCTGCAAAATCGACGTTCAGCCACGCACCTCCATTCGCCATGACATCGTCAGCCTTCTCCTGATCGATCACCGAAACAATCGGCTCCGACAGCAGCTTCCGAAAATCTTCCTTGTCGAGTCGCATCACGGCCCCGTCCGTCGCCATGGTGACGGTAGCCTGACGCGTTGCATCGGTAATCAGAGCTTCTTCACCAAACGTGTCGCCGACAGTCAGTTCAGCCAGCGTAACCTGGCCACGGTCCATTGGCAGTTCTCGCGTAACGAGGCAGCGCCCCGCAGTGACCACGAAAAAGTAATCACCTTCGTCACCTTGTTCAATAACATGCTGCCCGGCACGGAACGTCTGCGCTTCGAGCTTTGAAAAAATGGCCTGCAAATTATTCGCCGGCACCATTTGAAACTCTTTGTTCAAGAGTAACCTGGTCATCCATCCGGATAACGACGAGGCACCGTCTTCCCTAATATCGCTGACTTCGTAACTGTGTATTGCTTCACACGGCTGCGTGAAACTATCATCCTCCGGCGAAGCAATCGCCAGATTACGCTGCGTATCCATATTCACTCCTGATCAGTTTCCTGACGTAACCGGTTATCAGTATTTTCCCTTAGATAACCTATGGCCTGAAATTAGCGCTAGTCACAGTCCGCTACTGTGATCCGGTTAACGATTCGAAACGAAGCAGCCTGTCGTACCAGGGTATTTGCGGTACGGTCACCATTATCGAACGCGCCACGCCGACGTTATGTTCAAGCCACTATCCGTCTGAAATCCAACGTTTTCCCCGACAGCGGCGTGCGTTAGACTGATATCTGCCCATTCATCGACCTGCAGGCACACCGTCATGACCCAAAATAATGACCAGAAACCGCGAGCAACGTTTACCGACATGGCGTCAAGCACCCAGGAGGACTGGGCCATCATCGCGCAGCAGTTCGCCGATTATGCAGGCCATCTGCCAGACAGAATCCTGCAGCACTTGCGGCTGCTGGAGGGCGACTTCGGCGGGTTCCCGGTAGATCGGCTAACTCATTCCCTGCAGACCGCTACGCTGGCTCACGAGGACGGCCGCGACGAGGAATACGTCGTCTGCGCGCTGCTACATGATATCGGTGACACGCTCGGTTCCTACAACCATCCCGATATTGCCGCCGCCATACTCAAACCGTTCGTTTCCGACGACAATCACTGGATGGTTCAGCATCACGGCATTTTTCAGGGATACAATTTTTTTCACCATCTTGGAATGGATCGCAACATGCGCGAGCAGTTTCGAGGGGAACCGCGGTTTGACCAGACCGAAGAATTTTGCGCCAAATATGACTGCCCGGCCTTTGACGAAAACGGTCAAACCCATCCGCTGGAATTTTTTGAACCGATGGTCAGGCGGGTATTTGCACAGCCGCGCCAATCTA
The DNA here is from genome assembly GCA_963922815.1 of uncultured Gammaproteobacteria bacterium. Taxonomy (GTDB): domain Bacteria; phylum Pseudomonadota; class Gammaproteobacteria; order Steroidobacterales; family SZUA-146; genus SZUA-146. The sequence continues at coordinate 30,183 of CAWUKD010000021.1, read as the reverse complement.
TCTACGTCCAGGACGAGTAGCGTCCGGCTCAAACGACTGGTAAATCGAGCAACCGCGTCGAACCCGAAAACCCGACCGGATCAGGCCGACATCGAGCTCGACAACCTGTCCGGAATTGAAACGTCGGGCGTCACGTCGTTAAAAGACCTGCCCGTGTATCCATTCGCAGCTGCTGCATTGCAAGAGCTATCCAGGCGGCGATCAGTCGCCTGCTACCTGCGACGAATGCCATACCAACAACGACGATCGCGGCTGGAACCTCTATAGAATATTAAGTCTGTCAGGGTTGCCAGATCCGCAACCTCCCACAGCGCGTGTAGCACGCGCACGCTTCCTATGGAGCCTGACCCATGATCACCTTCACCGTAAATTCAAAACCAGTGTCATTCGACGGCGACGACGATACGCCGTTGCTGTGGGTCCTTCGCGACCACTTCGATCTGACCGGTACCAAATTTGGCTGCGGAGTCGGTCAGTGTGGCGCGTGCACAGTGCATATCAACGGACGTGCGCAAAGATCCTGTCTTACACCGGTGTCGGCCGCCCGCCAGCAACGCGTGACCACCATCGAAGGCATAGCTTCGCCGGAAGGAAGGCTCCATCCGGTACAACATGCCTGGCTCGACACGGACGTTCCACAATGCGGCTACTGTCAGGCCGGGCAAATCATGGCCACCATTGATTTCATTGCGCGCAATCCTGATCCCAGCGACGGCGATATCGATCGCGAAATGTCCAACCTGTGTCGATGCGGAACGTACGTCCGTATACGTGAAGCTGTGCACCTGGCTGCAAAACTCTCGGACAAGGAGAACCAGTCATGAAAACCAAAACACCTGCACAGGAACAGCTTGCCAACCCCGGCCGTCGGCAGTTTATGGTTTCCGGACTCAGCGCTACCGGTGGACTCGTACTTGGGCTCCCGCTTTCAGCGTGCACCCCTCACCCGATATTACCAGTGGCCGACCATCAGCCGCAGCTGGGGTTTTTCCTGGAGCTCATGCCCGACGGCAACGTCATCATAGGCAACAATCAGCCCGAAATCGGTCAGGGCGTAAAAACAGCGCTACCCATGCTGGTTGCCGAAGAGCTCGATATAGACTGGTCACGCGTTGAAGTACGGCAAATGCCCCTGGGCATTGTCAAAACGGCCGATGGCTATACCTGGAAGTACGGTGGTCAGGGCGTTGGTGGAAGCACCGGACTCACCGGTAACTGGGAATTCATGCGTCAGGTCGGTGCTACCGCGCGTGCCCAGCTCATCAAAGCCGCAGCGGCAAGGCTGGGCGTACCTGAATCACAGTGTTCAACCAAATCGGGCTTCGTCATTTGCAAGTGGCCTGAAGCGACTCTGGCGTACTCAGACCTGGTCGCCGATGCCGCCAAACTCGACGCGCCGGACGAACCACCGGCATTCAAGGACATCAGCGATTATCGCATCATCGGCAAGCGCCAAAAAGCGGTTGATGCGATTGACGTCATTACCGGCAAAGCGCGCTACGGCATCGATACGCGGGAACCCAACATGCGCTATGCCGTCATCGCGCGCAGCCCAACGCTGAACGGTACGGTACGTTCTTTTTCTGCGGAGTCGGCCAAAGCCGTTAACGGCGTGCTCGATGTGTTCAAGATCGACGGCCCCGAGCCCGGCGCGCCGTACCACATCCTCGCCAATGGGGTTGCCGTTGTGGCTACCTCGACCTGGGCTGCTATCAAGGGACGCGCTGCCCTGGACATCGACTGGGAACCCGGCCCGAACCGCCATGACAGTACCGAAACGTTCTGGGCCGACAACGAAACCATGCTAAAGGGTTCAGGCCAGATCGTGGTTGACGACGGCGACTATACGTCGGCCATGCGTCGCGCCGACCGCGTCGTCCGTCATCAATATCGAATTCCGTTTGTTTCACATGCACCGCTTGAACCGCAGAATTGTTACGCCGATGTAAAAGAAGATTCGTGCCACATCATTGCACCTACGCAAATGCCCAGCGGCGCCTCTCGCGCAGCGGCCGCGGCTACCGGTATTGACCGTGAAAATATTCGCGTCGACATTCCAAAGGTTGGCGGAGGTTTTGGCCGCAGGCTCACAAACGACTACGTGGCAGAAGCCGCAATCATCTCACAGCGCACGGGCTGGCCGATCAAACTGCAGTGGACACGGGAAGACGACATCAAAAACGATTTTTATCGTCCCGCCGGGCTCCATGAAATGCGTGCCGCGCTGGATGAGCAAGGCAAGATCACCGCCTGGACGCAGCGGCTAGCAAGCGCAAGCAAGTACTATCGGCGTCCGAACATGCCGGACGAAAACCTGTACAAAGCCGAACTCTACGACGATGATTTTCCGCGAAACATTATTGATAATTTTCGGCTGGAATACTTTCACCACGCGATTGGCCTGCCCCGGGGTTCATGGCGAGCCCCTGCGCATACGGCCAACGCTTTTGTTATTCAGAGTTTTCTGGATGAAGTCGCAATCGAATCAGGACAGGACCCGCTGCAGCTGCGACTGGATTTGTACGGCGACGCCCGTGAATTACCCTACTCCGGTCATGGCGGACCTACGACCAATCCTGGAAGGCTGTCACGATTGCTTCGTTTTGTAGCGGAAAAAATCGGTTACGGCAAGTCGCTGCCGAACGGTCGCGGCATTGGTCTCGCCAGCCATTTTACCTTCGGGGGCTATGGCGCGCATGCCATCGAGGTGGAGATTGGCCAGGCCGGAGAGCTCACTATCCGGCGCATTGTCGCCGCAGTCGACTGCGGTCTGGCGGTCAATCCACAGGCCGTTGAAGCACAGCTTCAGGGAGGCACCATAGACGGTATTAGCACCGCTCTTGGACTCGAGATTACGGTGAAAAATGGCCAGGTTCAGCAGAGCAATTTCCATGACTATCCGCTCATGAAAATCTCGACGCTGCCATCCCGCTTTGAGACGTACATTCTTCCCTTTGACGACACCCCTACGGGCGTCGGAGAAATGGGTATTCCGTCGGCCGCACCGGCGTTAACAAATGCAATTTACGCCGCAAGCGGCGTGCGCATACGGAACCTTCCGATAGGCAATCAGTTGCAGGAGCATTTTCGTAACAGCAGCTAAGCGCCTGACATTGCCGGAACTCCGCTATGCGCCGAGCAGTGCCAGCGCGGACATGACGATCATAACAAAGAGCACCACAACGCCAACGATGAACGATCGCATCCGCATCGGTACATAGTTCGACGTCACGTGTACATAGGCATGCACGCAGCGACTCAACACAAATGCCCAGGCTGCGGCGAGCACCGGAATACTAACGGCATCAAGGCTGGCGAGAATAAAACACACCACATAAAACAGGACTGGAATCTGAAACTGATTCGCCAGATTTTTGGAAGTCAGAACAACCGGCAGACTCCATGCTTCATTATCCAGCGCCGCTTTCTTCAGATCGGCAGCACCGGCTTTTACGTCGGCCGCCTTGCGTTTAGCGTTAACGAGCAGGACGATCAGCGGAATCATTACCTGTACAAGTACAGGCCAGTAAATCAGATGTGCAGTCATATCACCCCCCGGGTAGTTGCGCTCAGCGCGACAGAAAAACTCTGTTCGTAGTATGGACCATTCCGTGCTTTTGGCAACTCGCACCGGGTCTGACATCCAAAGCCCTGGCCCCGTTCTTTAATTCCAGGACAGACAAACCGGCTCCCGGCCGGTGGTATACTTTCGTTCGACAGTAAGTTCGTTCCGCTATGGGGGGAGCGCACGACCAGACCTGACCGCAAAACAACGGAGGTTTCGGTTAGCGTGGCCCGACCCAACGCTCCCGCGAGCCACAGCCCTGGCGCAGTGTTCGCACAGCCTTCGGAGATTCAACGCTCATGCCCCGTTCAGGAAAGCTAGCCCTCAGAATTACGTTGGTCATTATTCTGGCCGGCGTTCTGTTTCTGCATTTCGTGTTACCCGGCGCTGTCGAACGCTCCATGAACACGGTAAAACCGCACGAACCGTACGCCATCAGCGCCGAAGCGCGCGCTCTTCACGAGACGCTGTTCATCGCAGACTTGCACAGTGATTCGCTTCTATGGAAAAGAAATCTGCTCAAGCACAGCCAAACCGGGCATGTCGACCTGCCCCGACTGCAGGCCGGCAACGTTGCCCTGCAGGTGTTCTCGGCAACCACAAAATCACCCAGCGGTTTGAACTACGAAAGCAATTCGGCCAGCTCGGATCAGATTACAAAACTGGCGGTCCTGAGTTTTTGGCCACCACGCACCTGGGACAGCCTGTATGAGCGGGCAGGGTTTCAGCTGCAGAAGCTGGAAGATTTTTCTGCCGCCAGCAGCGGTCAGCTGCGCGTCATCAAATCCCGTGACGATTTCCAGTCATTGATCGACGCACGACAGTCGGACGCGAACGCCAATGTGGTTGGAGGTCTGTTTCTGATTGAGGGCGCACACCCGCTTGAGGGCAGGATCGACAATCTGGATCGTTTGTTTGAGGCGGGACTGCGCATTGCCGGCCTCACACATTTTTTTGACAATGAGCTCGGTGGTTCACTTCACGGCTTGTCCGGGGAAGGACTTTCGGACTTTGGCATCTCCGTGGTAAAACGCGCCGACGAGCTGGGTCTGATTCTGGATATTGCGCACAGCTCCCCCGCCATGGTCAAAGACGTGTTAGCCCTGACCAGTCGCCCCGTCATATTGTCCCACGGCGGCATGGGCGGCGCGTGCGACACGCCGCGAAACCTCGACGACGAGCTCATGATTGAGTTTGCTGCCAGAGGTGGACTGCTCGGTGTTGGCTACTGGGATGGCGCGATTTGCGATGACTCGCCGCAGGGAGTGGTTCGTTCCATTCGCTATGCCATCGATACGCTTGGCGTCGATCACGTGGCGCTTGGATCGGATTACGACGGAACGGTGGAGACGAGTTTCGATACTTCGGAGCTGGCTGTACTGACCCAGACTATGCTGGAGGCGGGGTTTTCCGAACTGGAAATCAGGGCCGTTATGGGTGAGAACGTAAAGCGTTTCCTGCTGCAATACCTGCCGGAATAACGGATGCCTTGCGCAGACCTGATTCCCGACCGTCACTGCCCATAAACTTTGCAGTCTGGTTTGGATGGATGACGGCCGGGACCAGTCGATTTATGCTCTTCATTAAATTGCCAGACTGGCAGTGAAGTTGAGCATTTCCTGCTTTAATCGCACGTTCAGTTCATCCAGAAGACTCTGCTCAAACTCGTGCCTGATGCGGAGTGTTTCAGAGAACTCCGACTGTTCGACGGGAAGACGTACATCCATGTCGGCAATCAGTTCGCTGGTGTAGTCTCTCGCCAGCATTTGTGGGGTAACCTTCGTACTGATGTCGTTGAGTGAATTGGTCGCGGTAACGTTTGATGCGTATACCAGGGCCGCTTCCTGAGCGTGAACAATACTGATCGTTCCGGCCATGGCAAGAATCACGAGCGCGGATTTGACTGATTTACGTTTGATAAGTGTGTTCATGATATTTCCTCCGTTGTGTAGCCGATTCATTGCAAGGGCCGTGCCAACCCTGCATATCTCAACAAAGTCATACACATACGGATTTTCAGCGCGGTGACATGTCCGCCAGTTAGCGTGAAACATGTCCGCTTCGGACGCTTTGACGTGTCCGGACAGGCGACCGGACAGTTACGAACGCTGGAATCCAGAATCGTGAACACAGCATCCTGTACTGACGTACTAAACGCCGAAACCTTCAGCTGTCAGAGTTTAAAGAGCGCCATTGTCAGCCTGCGCTGTTGGAAAACGGCATGGCTGTTCACGAAAGAGCCGGCGGCGCGGGTTAAATGGGTTACACGAAGGTCGAAGAGGAATTGCGCGAATCAGGCTGTGGCCCGGGCCCGCTCAGCGATCGCCGGGCGCCCGTTGGTTTCCCAGTAGTCATTGATGCCCATGGATTCCATCAGCGTATCAAAACGCGGGTCCGCCCTGAGCGCCGCGGCCTCGGGCAGAAACAGCCACAGGTGAATCAGTGAATGATCATCGACCATGGTTAACGCCAGGTCGAACACCTGGTCGTTCGCGACCAGCAGTACGTACTGCATGAAGGCCAGTGACTTGCCGAGACCGCCCTCTTCAAGCGTCGCAGCAATTTTTTCCAGCGCTCCCTCAAGCGTACTGCGATCGGCAATCGCGTTCACGGTGGGCTGCACCCACTCGGTGACAGCCTGTTTACGCTTCAGGGATCCGGCCATGATATCCACAGCGGCCGGGTAATTGTTTTCCCGAAGTCGTACGAAGTATTCAACCCAGTCGGGTACGGCGCCGCCGAGGCCGAATTCTCGCGCAACCGCCACATGCTTGATCGCAGACGCATCGTCACCGAGCAACAGGAAATTAAGCGCCAGGATATTATTCGCCTGCGGTGAGAGTCGATCAGCCTGATACGCTTTCAATGCGTGAGCCAGCGCCGCTTCCTGCCGCCCAAGATCATTCAACAGGTTCGAGTACCATTGATGCACCAGCGGCTCCGATCCATCGCATCGAAGCGCATCAAGAAAATGTGTTTCCGACTTCGTCCACTGCCATCGCCGCATGGCAATGTAGCCGTGCACGGCATGCGCCATGCTGGTTTCGGGAGCCAGCTCCATGGCACGGGACGCCAGCGCTTCGGCCTGATCAAAGTCGAGTTCACGATCGGTGCCGGTATATTCGTGCATGACAGCGGTTGCCACCGCCAGCAGCGAGATCGCATCAACGTAGTCGGGGTCGGCTTCAATGGCCTGTTGCAGAGCGCCGATAGCGGCGCCGATCGCCGATGCACCGCGACGCTGCCACAGATACATTCCGCGCAGGTACAGCTGATACGCCTCGATGTTGTCGGTAGGCGCGTCAACTCGCAGCGATTGCGTACCACCAATGGTCTGATCTATTGCGGCGCTGAGCGCATAAACAATCGAGGATGAAATCTCGTCCTGCACGGCGAAAATATCCGTGAGCTCCCGATCGTAGCTGCTGGACCAGGCCTGGAAGCCGGTGAGCGCGTCAATCAGCTGCACGGATATGCGAACACGGCTACCTTCGCGCCGCACTCCTCCTTCCAGCACATGACGAACGCCGAGTCGCAACGCAATCTGCTGGACAGTGGACTCGGAGTTCCTGAAAGAGAATGAAGAGGTGCGGGCCGCCACGTTCAGGCCCTGCGACTTGCTTAGCAGGTTAATGAGCTCTTCGGCAATACCATCGCTGAAAAACTCGTTTTCTTCGGCGCCACCCACGTTCGCAAAAGGCATGACCGCTACGGAGCGCAGCGGCAGTTCCTTCATTCGTGTTTTAAAGTCGGGGTCGTGCTCACTAATGCCGGAAGCAGGCTGGCCTCCGCTTCGATCACGGGTGACGTGACCCAGATCGATATTGAACAACCAGGACAAAACGACCGCCACCGGAAACCCGATGACCATGCCTATCGTGACGTATTTTTGATACGCGTCCTCGATATCGAAAATCGGGAACACCACGTTAACCACCTGAAGCAATACCCAGGACGCAGCCACGTAAATGGCAGACGTCCGCAGCACTCTTCGTCGTCTGAGCTCTGAAAACAGCGATCTGATGCCGGTCGAAGAATCAGTCTGGTCAGTCATCGTCAAAGTGTCTCGGCAGATTTATGTAGACGACTCAAAGCGTTACCGCTCTGTTATTTTGCGGACCTGAATAAACCAACCCGCTAATGAGGCATGTGGTAAGTTTCTCCATACTACACGCTGGTTCACCCGGGGGGAAACACATGAACACAAGACACATTGAACGGCTGGTTGCTTTTGTCGGAGTTGCCATTCTGGCCGGCTCGGCCGGATTGGCACACGCGGACCCGGAAGGCGCCCTGGATACACCCGCTACCGACTCGGTGGATGGGACAGGCTTGAATATGGCCACTGATCCGGCGATCGACTCCGTCGATGGCACAGGTCTGCGTCGCGGCGTAGTCGACGGAACAGACTCGGTTGACGGCACGGGACTGAATCAGGCGATATCGGAAGGTACAGATTCTGTCGATGGCACGGGGCTTCGACGCACAGTGGCAGAAGGAATCGACTCGGTAGACGGTACCGGACTCCAGGTAACTCCGCCGTCAGATCTCGCCGCCTCGGGCGAACAGCTTTTAACGGTACCCGCCAGCACGCGTAGCGCAGACTGCGTACCCGCCGCTGATGCGATGGCCGCTGACACCACCGATTGCGTTCCGAGTGCAGAAGCGCCTGATTCTGGTGAATGACCCGGACAAGGTAGCGGAGCACCCGATTGAGATCGCTTTTCTGATCAACTGACGTCACCCGACCGCGCGACGTCTGTGGTTGGCACCTGGAACCGCCAGGTTTACCAAGAGCCCCGCCCACTAAACCTGGACGGGGCTTTTCTTATGCCTGACAGGAACCCAACCACGGGGTTGTGGCGATCTGCCTTGTGAGCGACGCATGATCACACCTTACTCACTGTGTTCTGCAAGGATCGTTCGGCCGGAATTGGACGCGCTCAGTCTACAGCACCCCGATTACGATTGGCACGTGCGCGCTGACGCATCTTTTGAAGTGCTTTTCTACGCTGTTCCGGCGTCAGATTTCTGAACCGTTTTCGCAGTTTTCTGCGCTGCTCCGGCGACAGCTTCTGGAACTGGCGATAGCGCTCTCGCATCATGCGGCGCTGCGCCGGAGGAAGCTCGCGAAACGCCGCCAGCCGGTCAAGCAGCATACGTCGACGCTCAGGCGAGAGCTGCTGCCAGCGCTCGAAACGAACTGCCATGTTGTCCCGCTGAACCGCATCCATACCCAGCCAGCGTTCGGCGCCCAGAGCCAGTCGCTCCTGACGGTCCTGAGGAAGTTCATCCCACGTGTCGGCGTACCGGGCCAGCACGTCTTGCTGAGCCTTGGAAAGCGCGCTCCATGACACCGCATGCACGCTGCCAGCAGCCGTCAGAACGGCGCAAATCAGGAAAAGTCTAATCATCTTGTTCATGGTGTTTCCTCAGCGTGCTGAGACTCGTCTGTTAATGTGTCACCTGCGCTGTCCGCAGAACTGTCCTCGTCGATTGGGTCTTCAAGCTCAAGCGGGTCGATCCATTCACCCTCGTCTTCAACCAGTGTCGACAGGTATTCCAGAAAATCGTCCGACGGCAATCCTTCGTCCTGTGCAACCACTGATCCACTTACGCTCATCGCCAACACAACCGACGCAATTCGTGCCGCGCTAACTGTCATCGGGCAAGACCTCATCGCCGGCCTCTTCGAGCATCCAGGCCAGAAACTCAATATCGTCAAGCAAATCCATATCGGCCGCTGCGGCCAGCTCCTGTTCATCCAGAATCGGCATAGTGTCTGTGGGCGCCTTACCCACCAACATCACACCCGCGAACAAAGTCGCCGCCGCACCGGCAGGCACAAGCCAGCGCGCACCGCCGAATACCGGTTTCCTGCCCGCATCCTCCAGGCGCTCAACCGCCGCCGCTCGCGCCAGCCTGAGCTTTCTCTGTACATCATCCGGCAAACGCGCATCCCGCATGCTGTCGCGCGCACGTTCGGCCAGCTCGTGATCTGACCTCTGATCGTCGTCTTTGCTCATACCCAATGTTCCTCAAGTAATTCTCTCAGCCGATGAATCGCCCGCGAGTAATGCGTTTTGACACTACCGGCGGAACAGCCCATCGCAGTGGCGGTATCAGCCACATCCAGTCCTTCAACCGCCCGAAGTACAAACGCCTCCCTCTGGCGTTCGGGAAGCCTGGCTAGCGCCTCGAGCATCTCGTCTCTGGAGTCATCAATCATTGACCGCCGCTCCGGCTGCTCCGACTCACGACCGGCATGCAAACTCTCAATTTCCACGTCTTCTTCCGAATGGCGCCGAAAAGCATTGAACAATGAAAACACCTTCCCACGTGTCGATGCCCTGCGATGAAAATCCCGCGTACGGTTTTGCACAATCCGAAAGAACAGGGGTCGCCACTGGTCTCTGGGTTTGTGCGCATACCTGGTCACCATGGTCATCATGCTCTCCTGCACAATATCAAGCGCGTCATCAGCATTCTTGACTGACATGTTAGCCATCAGATACGCCTGCTTTTCTACGTCGGCCAGAAACGTATCCATATACCGGGATGTCGAATTCATCGAGTGTACCGACCCCTCGTGTCAGCTCTTGAAAATATCGACAGGCGCGAGCCGGTGTCCCCCACCGGCTCGCCCCTGACCAACTCTGGCATCGTGACACTGACAGCTTCATTCCCCGCCGGCAGCTTTAAACACAAAACTGGCTCTTGGCGTCACGAAACCCGTGTCCGCATTATCATACCTGACGTTCGCGTTCACTCTGTACAGTACCGCTCCTGAATCCAGCTGCGCGCGAAGTTCGGCAACAAGATCGGTAAAACTGCGATACAGATGTAGCTCACCGCTGCCTCGCACTTTCACAGAGTATAAACCGTCACCGGATTCAGGCGGCAATAGCACGGCGCTTTGCAGCGGATTGCTGAACGGGCGAGGTACACCACGAAGCTTGAGCCATTCGCGTGATTCGCTGATATCGACATCGATCATCTGCTCCGAAAGACTGTGAAACGGCATGTTGGAACCCTCCGGCCAGGCAATTCTTAACGTACCGGGTCGACTTTCCGTGTTTACATTAACAATCGTTCGGGCGGCATAATCGTCGGGCGCGCTGCCAAACGCTGTAACCAGGCCTCGCACCCGAATCAGATCACCACCTGCAACACCATTGAGGCTCAGCGCACCGGTATCAATATCATAGCTGGTCGGGTCCGCATCGAACGTTGCATCTACGCCGGTGCCACCAAAATCAAATACATCGGGTTGACGACCGTTCAGAAAATACACGTCCACCGCCAGCGGATTTTCCGTAACCACTGAGGCAGTCAGCTGATTCATTTGCATCACGATGCGACCTGCTGAGGCATCCAGCGTGCGATCGTCGCTGAGCTCGCCAAAGGCTACAATTCGCTGACCGACGGAAACACTGTCTATGTTCAGATCGGCGTTGTCGACGCCTGGCGCGGTAACAGTGGTGCCCGCTCCCAGAACGACGGCCCCCTCTCCGCGAAATACCTCGACCCCGTCGCGATACTCCACGCGTACGCCTCGCACCAGAAGATCGTTGCCGATACGCGCTGCCACCACGCCCTTGACGACATCGCCATCGGTCCAGGGAACGCTTGAACCCGCCAGTACGGTTTCACCCATCATACTGCGTCCGGAAATCGAACCGTTGGCAATCACAGGTGCGTTTGCCGGCAGAACGGTCATTGCCGTTAGCCCCTCGGCTCCGGTGTAACCGACTCCGTCTACTTCGTACTGGGTGGTCTCATTCACATTAACCGTAAACGTTCCGAAGCTGCCGGACCGATGCCGGAAAGGACGGACATTCAGTTCGAAATCGGACTGCCCCACGGACTGCAACGCCCCTCGAACCCGGTGTTCTCTGTCAGTCTCAAGTTCCGCCGTCGCCAGCAGGAACGGCTCAACCGTCACGGTTGGAACCGCAGCGGCCAGATCAATGACATTGGACGCGTCAAGATCAAAGTCCAGACTGAAGGCAGCCGGCGCACCTGGCGCGATCCGAATTGTGTCTGAACTACTCAGATTCACACGTACATCGAACAGACCAAGAGTATTACCGTCTACGTCAACGGCAGTCGCCAGTAGCGCATCACCATTTTCATCCTGTACGTAGATCTCGGCCGCCTGGTAGTCGAGAGTCATGACCACCGACTCATAGTTGCCGGCCGGGACCGTCGCAATAGTCAGGAACTCGGTCACTTCGGTGAGCTCTGTAAAGTCTATACGGGTTGTGAGAGGCAGCGTTTCGACAAGATCGCCGTTGGCTTTTTCAAGGGCAAGCGATACAACGTCAACCGTATAAGTGACAAAATCGCCTTCGGCATCGGTTATCGCAATCGTCAGCTCGCCCGTCTCCTGAACCGGTGCAGGCGTCGGAATATTAACGACCGGATCACCGGAGCCACCGCCGCAGCCGCTTAGAATAAAACAGGTAAGCAGGGCCAAAACGTAAACCGGCTGCCGTGACCAGCGTAAAACTGTGGCGCGAATGGCGCCTGTTGGATTAGTAGTGTCCACGAGAAGTCTCCAAATTGTGGGGTCTGTACCCACTACAACGCGACAGGGTCCGTTTGGTTGACAGATCATTGACAAAACCATTCCGAACAGCGTTATGTTAATTCCAACCGGCAAAACTACCGGGACACCTTATTACGAGAATGCTCGCAACGCGATTTTTTTGATCTGATGTCAACCAAAATCGATGAGCCGCGTTGTACAGGTATTGGCTCAACAATATCGAGGAAAAAACCATGAAAGCACTCGCTCTGATAACCGCATGTTCCATGACGCTTCTGTGTCAGGTCAGCTACGCAGACGCCGGCGATCGCATTGAGCACCGACTCGACAAGAAAGGTGACCGAATCGAATATCGCCTGGACCGTCGGGGTGATCGCATCGATCGTCGACTGGATCACGTCGCCCGACATGCCGCTGCAAGTGGTCATTTAAAAGCCGCAGCTCGACTCGACCGCAAAGGCGATCGCATTAACACGCGCCTGGATCTCAAGGGCAATCGTATTAACCATCGACTGGATCATCGGGGTTATCGCATTAACCGCATTCTGTAGCGAGCGACTCCTCTACCAGTAAAGGCCCTGTTCCGGACTGACTCCGATACCCTGAGATCGGAGCTGGTCTGCGTTCGGCGAGCGCGACATTCCAAGTAGTGCTTTAATAGACCGGTCCGTACAGACAGAACAACACCCGGAGGCGCAATATGAAGGCGATTAAGGTGATGATGACCGGCGTGCTGCTGTGTTCACACGCGGCAATTGCGGAGAACCCATACGTCGTCGGGCTGAGTGCCGCGGTCGACTCCGCAGAGGGCATGAGCGTGACTGGTCTGGTGGACTACAGCCTGTCCGATGAGACGACTATCACGGCAAGTGCCGGCGTGACCAACGCTGAAGGCGATACATCAGACTTTCAAACTCTGGAATGGGACATAGAGCTCGCGCACAAATTTGGACCTCTGGGCGTGGATGTATCTGCCGGCCAGTGGGGCGACAGCGACGAGTTTGAGTCGGTAAACGGCTCGATCGGGCTGTTCCGGGAATCCGGTCGCTGGCGATCTTCCGTTGGCTATCTTGTCCGCGATCTTGAAATAATGTTTCGCTCCACTAACGCCCCGTCCGGCCGCTCTCGCGGAGAGGTTCAGGCACGCGGACTCAGAGCCGGACTCAGCTACGCCTACGAATCCGGCGCGGGTATTTTCCTGAATGCGCGACGCTATGACTATGACCAGAACATCAGGCGACTCGATCAGATACAGATCGCCCGTCTGCTGTCACCGTCGTCGCTGACGCTCTCGGGCAGCCTGCTGGACCATAGCGCATCGGTTGGAATTGACTGGCCGTATAGAGAGCACATACTGTCGCTGACGGCATCGCGGGATCGCACTGCCGTGGACTCCCGGGACGTTGACAGTCTGGCCGTCGGCTGGCTGATGCCCGCCGGTAAACAAAGCGACGTCGAGTTTGGCATTGGTGCAAGCCGTGACGATATGGACACCCAGTACTTCGTTAGCGTGTTGGTACTGTTTTATCGCGGGTTGGATTGAACCGGGAACGCATCCAGGCGGTTTATTGATCGGGGGACGATCAAACTAGCCATTCATTAGAATGTTTCCAATTCGAGACGCGCTCGAACCTCGGAATAAGACCAATTCCACGGCCGCCATGGCGTGATGATCCAAAAACCGCCTGTCTTACGTATTAATCAATAGCCGCGCCCTGTGATTTAGTGCAATTATCAGACTGACAGCAAAATAACGCCCGCGCACCGTCGCAACGCCAAGTCTGTCAGCCGGTGCGCCGCGAAATAACAAATAACTATGGAGCGCGTAATGAAACTCAAATCCTATATGCTTGCCGCCTGTAGCGCCCTGGCGCTAGGGGTACACTCTGCCGAGCTTCTCGACACTCTGGATCCCGTCGACCTCGGCAGTATTGTCGGCATCGCAATTCAGCCTGATACCGGCAATCTCGTTGTGTACGGGGAGTTTGGTGGAACGACTATGCTGGTTCTCGATCAAGCCGGTAGTTCCGTTGGCACCATCGCCTCACCCGGCGCGAATTCCAACGATTATGATCTTGACTACGCAGAGAACGGGATGACCATCTCCGGAGTCAATGTCCCCGCTGGATCGCTGCTGGTGTTTAACGGCGACGACAGCCCCGAAGTCATGTACGCCGTCGATGCCGCCGGCAACGTAATCGCATCAACGACCCTGGCGTCAAATTCACTCGTTGGCGGAGCTCACATACCCGGCACCAATAATGTAGCCACCATCGATTTTCAAAATAACGATTTGATTCGCATTCTCAATGCAAACGACGGTCAGGAGACCGGTTTTTTCAGCGCCGGTCCTCCTCCGTTCGACATCTTCTACGGCGATCTGGATATATCGACAACCACTAATGAAATCACTGTGGTCAGTAGTTCGCAAAACATTGTTCGGCAACTGACACCTCAGGGATTTTGCGTACGCGAGCTGAACGTCAACGAGTTTGGAATTTCCGGAATGTCGGGCGTAGCAATCGACGGCACGACAGGCAATCTGTGGTTATCCAGCACCACGGGATCGATCTTTCACCTGGACCCGAGACCAGACCTCGGTGACACTGACGGCGACGGCCTGCTCGACTTTGATGACAATTGCATCACCGCACCCAATCCCGCCCAGCAGGACAGTGACGGCGATGGTATCGGCAATTCGTGCGACGCGGACATTGTGGGTTCAGGAACGGACGACGACGATTGCGCCGTGAACTTTCTCGACGTGGCCGCCCTGTCGAATGCCTTCCTGTCAACGCCAGGCTCGCCAAACTGGAATCCCGATGCCGACATCTGGGGTCCGACAGGTGAACCCGACGGCATCGTCAATTTTCTTGATATCTCACGACTTCCAGAACTGTTTCTGATGCCACCCGGGCCATCGGGCCGCGGAAACCTGTGCGGGTGCGGGCTGTAACAAGCGCCTGGCCAGAGTCGGAAGTAAACATACGGCTTTGCCGAGCGTACGCCGGCAAATTCACGGTACGGTCATTATTCAGAATGGACAAGAGTACCGATCTGAATGATGACTCCTGTAGTGACGATCTCGTCGTCTGCCTGGGCAGAATTTCATTGGACAAACTTGCATGGGCTCGCCGGGAAAATGCGGCATCACAACCAAACGGGCTGAACGATGAGTAAGTCCGGCTCGTTTGGCACGCACCACTGGGATAGCCGTACAGGCTACTTCCACTTCACGGGCGCCGGGTTACCCGCCAGGTTCAAGCTCTACGTAGAACGGCCTGTTTCGGGCCTGGCCCTGTACACAGCCGCTCTGCTAATGGCCTACCTGCTCATCGAACTGTGTGTAAGCGCTACATTCGCCGCCCCACTGGATGCCTACACCGAGTCCTTGCTGCTTATCTCGGTCTTCGCCCATTTCGGCTGGACCGCGCGCATCCTGCTCCTGATGTTTGCGGTTGCCCTGGTTGTATTCGATCCGGCCCGACTACGCTGGGATGATTTTGAAGGTGGTCGCGCATTGCGAACCGGGTTTTCGATCCTCGCCGTCTCCGTCGCATGGCCCCTGGCCACATATGGCTACAACTATGCCGTTGACGCCGGCCACCTGCTCGATCGAGCCCTGCTTCTGGTGTCGCTTTTCTTGTTTATCTGGCGACCAGCTTTCGCTCTCGTGTTTTTGTTAATCGCCTACATACTCTTTGCTCAGCTGACCGCACCGTCTATCGGGGGATCAGTTGTACCCCACAAAGCCCAGGTACTGAGGGTAATAGAACTGTTTGCGGCCTTCTATTTTGTGCGCATTATTACCGGCTACCACCGGACCAGCGGCCTGCTGTTTGTGTTGGGGTGTTTTGTTGCGGCGGCGTACTGGCTACCGGCCTGGGCCAAATTTCAGCTTGAGTGGTTATCGAGCAATCAGCTGAACATGGTGCCACTGGCGGCTTTCGCCCACGGCTGGCGCGGCAACCAGGAACCCGTTCAGATTGTCGAGTTAGCCCGCAGTCTGAGCGGCCTGACCAGCGTGTTTCAGTACAGCGCTTTTATCATTGAGGCCGCGTTCATTGTGTTCTTACTGCGTTTTCGGCTCGCGTTGTTCTTGCTGTGTGGGGCCATAGTTTTTCATTTCGGGGTTTTTTATATCTTCGGTTTTTTCTTCTGGACCTGGATTGTGCTCGATCTGGTTCTGATCGGTCTGCTGATGTCTGCGTATCGAAATAACCGTGAGCGTGATATTTTTGGATGGAAATATTTACCGCTGGGCATGCTACTGATAATCGCGGGGCCACTTTGGGCCAAACCCCCAGCGCTGGCCTGGTACGACACCCCGCTAAGCTACACTTATCAATTGAGAGCAACCCTTGAGAACGGCACCGAAATACGCTTGAATCCCCGTTTTTTTGCTCCGTATGAAGACGCCTTTACGATGACAGGATTTAACTACCTGGTGGATGATCACGCGGTGCTGGTAGGACCCTACGGAGTAACGAATGACCACGCAATTCACGTACAGCTCGATAGCGCCAGGTCCGTTAGTGAGGTTTTCGCAATCGAAGCGGCGCTTGGCTCATCAAACTATGACGCGCCGCGCGCCAGCCGGTTTTATCAGTTCGTCGAACAGTTCATTCGTCACCGCAACGCTCGCGGTGACGCGCAAATGGGGATTTACGCGCTGCACCCTCCAAGGCAGTTTTGGAGCAACTCGGGTGGAATGAATACTTTGGGTGATCAAAAAATAGAGTCTGTAACGGTGGTTGAGCGCACCCATTTTTTTGATGGCAGCACGCTTCATTTAGTTCGCGATCTACCGTTACACACGATCAACATAAAGGCATCTGAATGAGTACGTGGCGCACTTATCTTGTCGAACGGGTTTCTCTCGACCTGCGAGCGCTGGCGCTGTTTCGCATTGCCCTGTCTGCATACGTGCTTGTGCAGCTATGCGTGCGCGGCAGCGTGTCTCAATACGCAACGAGTTTTATGCCACTGGACCTCACCGTGCCGTGGTCGCAAGCGCTGGCCGCAAGTGCCCTTTTTCTCAGCCTGATGGCGTTCGGAATGGGCTACAAGACGCGCTGGTCCGCTTTGTTATTGTGGCTGGCATACGCACTGTTTCACATGGGTCCGCTAGCGGATGGTTATCGCATTCTGACCTGTGCCGTGCTCTTGCTGTGCGTATTTTTACCGGTGAGCCGATATGTGTCCCTCGATGACGCCATGGACCGCGGCGCTTCGGGTGACGACCAATCAGCGCCTGTCGACACGTCTGTCGTTTCAGTCGCGACAGCGACCGCGCTGCTGTTCGTGCTGGGGTATATTGCCACAGTGATTGTGTGGACAGCGGAGTTTCCTCAAGACACGCAGCGCTGGCATCTGGCTGCCGGCCTGCTGGTATTGGCCTCACCTTTGCTACCCCGATCACTAGACCTGTTGCGAATTGCTTCGATTATGGTGTTTGTTGCCGCGATGATTGCCCAGGCGATTAATGTCGGGAGTATCCCGGCTGTATCTGAACGGGCCCTGATGGTGGTCATGACAGCGCTGCTGTTGCCAGCGCGTGTTTTTGACTGGATTGACAACAGTGCGATTTTTTCCGGCCGTCATGAATTGCGAATCTACTACGATGAGCCTTGCGGGTTCTGCCGAAAGATTTGCTACATCTTCGCGTCATTCCTGATGCTTGGGCGCTGCCGCATAGCCACCGCGCAATCAGATTCAACGGCTCACCAGTTACTCAAAGACAACGACAGCTGGGTGGTGTTTGACGGCGATGATCAATATGAGCTGTGCTGGGCTGCCCTGCTCAAACTGATGCGCGCGTCGCCCGTCTGGTGGCCGCTGGGCTGGCTGCTTACCCTGACTGGCATGGGTACGTGGGGTAAGCCTTTATATCGACTCATTGGGCGCAGTCGTAGCCTGCTGAGCAAACTGACGGCAGTCCTGTTGCCGTATACCGCGTATCGGATTGATCTGCGCGCTTACGAAAAGATGATGATTGCCGTGTGGGGCCTGCTCCTGCTGACGCACTATTCCGGGGCAGGTGCGTTAATGTATGACGCAGTACCGGATGCTCTGGAAGTATTTGGTTTTGGTGTAACGCGCTAATCCGGATCTGGCCAGGACCCCGACCGAGGAGACTTATCGGGAGCTGATTACCCTGGCCCAGCCAAAAGAAAGACCCCGCTTTAACCCTTAATTTATCTATTTGTTAACCGATAGACCCCTGGAACCCTGACCGGAGACACCCATGAAGACACTGGCAACTGCTACTACGTTGATTCTGATGATGTTCGCACCTGCTGCAAGCCACGCGGATGCGTCGACCGATCTCGATCAGCTGTTCGCAGACTACTGGGCGTTTGAAATGCGCGAAAACCCGTTTGCGGCAACCTCGTCCGGCGTCTACGAGCACAACGACAAGGTTCCTCAGGTTGCACCAGAAGATTACAAGCGACGCATGTCCAGGCGCCGAAACTTTCTGAAACAGCTCAACGCCATTGATACCGGCACCGTCTCACCAGACGAACGACTGAGCGCCGACTTGCTGCGGTTTATTCTGAAGCATGATGTTGCTCTGACCGCGTTCAAGCCGTGGCGCATTCCGGTGCTGGCCGACGGTGGTTTTCACTCCGATATTGGATATATTGTCGGGGCCACCCCGTTTCGCTCCTCAAAAGACTACTCCGACTACCTTTCGCGACTGGGTGCCGTTCCGGGCTATATCGACCAGAACATCCGCAACATGCAAACCGGATTACGCGACGGTTTCACTCAGCCGAAGCAGATTCTCCCGCTGATCATTCCGTCATTCAAAGCACAGGTAACCACATCGGCTGAATCGCACCCGCTTTACGCCCCCTTTGACAAGATGCCGGATAGCCTGTCAGAAGCTGAACAACGGTCTTTCAGAGCCAAAGCAAAACAAGTCCTTGAGCAACAGGTCATTCCGTCGTATGCGCGCGCACTTGAATTCATGCAAAACGACTATCTGCCGGGTGCTGTTGATAAGGTTGGCGCCTCAAACCGGCCGTCAGGCCGCAAGCAATATGCAGCATTGGTGCGGTTTTATACGACGCTGGATGACGCAACCGCGCAAAGCGTTCACGAGCTGGGGCTGAAAGAAGTGGCGCGCATTCGCGCGGAGATGCGCAGCGTCATAGAAGAAACCGGTTTCGAGGGATCGTTCGACGAGTTTCTGAATTTTCTTCGCACCGATCCTCAGTTTTACGCGAGCACGCCAGAGGAGCTTCTGAAAGAAGCGGCCTATATTTCCAAGCGCATTGACGGGCGGCTGCCCGGTTTTTTTGGCAAACTCCCCAGACAGCCGTATTCCGTTGAGCCCGTTCCGGCGGAAATCGCACAAAACTATACAACGGGCCGCTACGTTGGGGCCGCTCCCGACAGTGATCGTGGAGGTCAGTACTGGGTAAATACCTATGCCCTGGAAACCAGACCGCTGTATCAGCTCGCTGCGCTGTCGCTGCACGAAGCTGTGCCGGGACACCACATGCAGATTGCGCTGTCCTACGAAATCGAGAACGCCCCGGAATTTCGCAAGCAGTTCTACCCACACGCCTTTGGCGAAGGCTGGGGACTGTATTCGGAAAAACTGGGCGTAGAGATGGGTATTTATCAGACGCCGTATGAACACTTCGGCCGGCTATCCTACGAAATGTGGCGGGCGTGTCGACTGGTAATAGACACCGGCCTTCACGATCAGGGGTGGTCTCGGCAGCAAGCCATGGATTACCTGGCATCCAACACCGCGCTGTCACTTCATAATGTACAAACAGAAGTTGATCGGTACATCGCGTGGCCGGGTCAGGCGCTTGCCTACAAGATGGGTGAGTTGACGCTTTGGGAGTTGCGCGCCCAGGCAGAACACGAGCTTGGGGATCGATTCGATATTCGCACCTTTCACGACGCCGTGCTGACCGGTGGCGGGCTGCCGCTGGAGCTTCTGCGCAAGCAGATACAACTGCACATCAATAGCGTACAGGGCCAACACTAAAGTGCGACCTGACAGTAATTTTTGGGAAAATAGGAAACGCGTCACGGAGCAATCCGTGACGCGTCGGGGGACCATCGGTTAGTGAACTGTTACGGACGGGGAACTCCGTATCCAGCCGCCCGATCAGTTCGGCATAATGACCGAATCGATGACGTGAATCACGCCGTTGGTGGCGCCGATGTCAGTCTTGATCACGTTCGCAGCATCAATGGTAACCGCACCTTTTTTGACTTTGATATCTACGGTGTCGCCGTTGACAGTCGCCGCGGACGTCAGATTGACCACCTGAGCCGCATTCACTTTTCCAGGCACAACGTGGTACGTCAGAATTGCAACCAGCTTGTCCTTGTTCTCGGGCAGGAGCAGTGACTCCACGGTACCCTTCGGCAGTTTCGCAAAAGCTTCGTCAGTTGGTGCAAAGACGGTGAATGGGCCTTCGCCTTTCAACGTATCAACCAGACCCGCAGCCGTCAGAGCGGCCGCCAGCGTGTTGAACTGACCGGCGCCAACGGCAGTGTCTACAATATCTTTTTTCATCGCGGCTTCGACTTCAACAACCTTCGCATCCATCTTGTCTTTGTGCTTTTTACCATGACCGTCAGCCATTGCGGTCGAGGACAGACCGAGCGCCAGCACCAGTGCGGCGGGTACAGCCAGAATGTTCTTTAAGGTATTCGCTTTCATTTTCAGTACTCCAGTGGGGTTTCACGTTTCACGATTGCCATAATGGGGCTGCCACTGTGAGGCATTGGTGACTCTTCCGTGAGCGAGAAGTGAAACCCTGAATTATTCTGAAACGGAATGCCTGAGAAAACCGGGTTCTCGTGAACTGTAATCCTTGGCAGCACTATAGACTCCACTTCCATCAGGATTCTGCTGAAACTCCATTCGGAACAAACAGAGGCATTGAGTGTCGTATTGCCTCAATGTGAATTCTGCATCAATGCCAATAGCGTTAGTCTATTGCGCCATACCTTGACCCGAAGTTTTTCGACAGGATAATGTAACCCACAGGCACCCACACCTTACCGATCACTGAAGGATACTCATCGTGTACCGACTCGCTGCAATTCTAGCTCTGCTTTGTTTACCCGTTCTCGCCGACGATCATTTGCCGTTTGACATCACGCCGGTAGCAACATTCAATGAACCCTGGGCGATGACGTTTTTACCCGATGGCCGCATGTTAATCACTGAGAAACGTGGCAACCTGTACGTCGTGGATCAGGAAGGAACCATCTCCCGACCTGTCGAAAACGTACCGGACGTTGACTACCGCAACCAGGGCGGTCTGGGCGACGTAGTTTTGCACCCCGATTTCGAGAACAACAATCTGGTTTACCTCAGCTACGCCGAGTCGGGCAAAGGCGATACGCGAGGCGCCGCAGTTGCACGAGGGGAGCTCGTATTCAATCGACGTCGACAAGGCGTATTAAACAATGTGGAAGTTATCTGGCGTCAGAATCCAAAAGTAACCGATGACGGGCACTACGGGCATCGTATCGCCTTTGATAAAGACAACTACCTGTTTATTTCATCGGGCGAGCGCCAGAAGTTTGATCCCGCGCAACACATGACCGGCAACCTGGGCAAAATTGTTCGCCTTCACGACGACGGCTCGGTTCCCGAGGACAACCCGTTTGCAGAACGCGGCGATGTCACGGCCGAAATCTGGTCGCTGGGCCATCGCAATCCGCTGGGTTTGGCGTTCGATTCACAAGGCCGCCTGTGGAACACCGAAATGGGGCCTCTCGACGGCGATGAGCTGAATCTGGTTCTGCCGGCAAAAAACTACGGCTACCCAATTGTATCTGACGGCAAGCACTATAACGGCGACCCGATTCCGGACCACGACACGCGCCCCGAGTTCGAGAAACCAAAAATCTCATGGATACCCACCATTGCACCTGCCGGGCTGATGTTTTACTCAGGCAGCGAATTTCCCGACTGGAAAGGTACAGCGTTCATCGCTGGTCTCCGGTCTCGTGCGCTGATTCACATCGCGTTCGACGGTGACAGCGCAAGAGAAGCGAACCGCTACGTCATGGAAAAACGCATTCGCGAAATTGAACAGGGACCAAACGGCGCACTGTGGGTGCTCGAAGACAATGATGGCGGTCGCCTGCTAAAGCTGACCAAACGATAAACCAGTAAACCCTCGACCGGAGGCTCGTTTCAGCCCGCGCTACGCTGCGGTGAGAAACGGGCTTCTGCTCTAGTAGCCGCTGCTTCGGCTTCGGTGAGCCTGAGTCGGGTACGCTTGATTTTCCTGTTGAGCATGGCCAGCTGCTCACGATCAGCGACAAAATCCTGTTGCAAGGTAAGTTTACGAAGCTGTCGACGCAGGCCTTTTATTTGCGCCATGATATCAACGAGCCTGACCTGCTCATTCCTGATGTGGCCGTCATCAGCGCTTTGACGGTTGAACCCCTGCCTGATTCCGCTTGATAGCTGCCGGCCGGCATTTTCAAACAGGACCTTGGACGTCGTGGCCGCGGTCGACCAAACGCTCCCGATACCCAGATTCACACCGGAAAGGGTTGCGAAGTGCGCGTCCTTTTCGGCATTGATAATGGTCAGAGCCTTTCGCCACGTTTCAGTAGCGTCTTTGGCAAACGCGTCTGGATCATCCGATGAAGAATTCTCAGAGCACCAACGCGCCACCAGGCCCCGGTGCAGTCGGGTGAGCGCCAAACCCGCCCGTCGGAATTCAAGTGCTGTGTTCCGACGGAGAAGCCATAGCGCAATGGCCTGATGCAACGCGACCGCACCGGTAATCAGAGTTGTAAGCAGAACCACGACAATTCCGGGCGTCAGGCCCGACCCGCCGGCCAGGGCAACGATCTTGAAGCACGAGTAGGGAATCAGTATGACAAGCGCCAGAACCCATACGAAATACAGATAGCATTTCCTCTCCTGGCTCCTTCGATTTGTCACATACCAGTTGATGTTGCCCCGTACGATCGCCAGATAATTCCTGAGTACCGACGCATCAACGGACGACGCGACAGGCAGCTCAGCAGTTAATTGGCTCAGATCCCGGGCGATTTCTTGCCCACCATAGACGCCCGACTCCAACTTCAGCTCGTTATGCGCGGATACGTCTCCCGTTCCGCCGGTTTTGTCAGACATGGATATCAGGCTCCCCTGCCAGCGTGCTAACCAGCTCTATTAGTCCTTCAGCCGTGGCGGCGGCGGCGATTTGCTGTTCCACGGCGGCAACCTGCTCTCGCAGCGCGGCCAGCTCTTCATCCGACGGCACGGTGATCAGCGGCAGGTCATCGTCAATCATTTCGATCTGTACGGCAATGCGGTCCTGAATAGCCTGCAATCGAAGTCGGGACACTGTGAAATCCTGCGGGCTGATCTTGCGCTCCCGCCTAAGCTGATTCAGCCGTAACTGCGCAGTAAAAAGCTGATCATCCCTGATCAACAACGCCTCAAGTTGTCGGTCTGACTCTGCACTCATTATTCAGACTCCCCCGGTAATCGAATCTCATTGCAACCACCCATCGGGACGGCTGCTGCTGTCGTTTCAGTTTTCATCGGAATCCCTGAGCTGCTTATAGTCCTCATGCACCTGATGGCCGAAGCGCAAAAAGGCTTCCGCCGTGTCACGGTCGGCCAGCGAATCGTTTACTGTGCCAAGGTCCTTGATCGCCTTCTTGAGTGTGGCAGTGCTAACCGTCAGCGAGCCTGGCTGCACGATCGCCGGCAGCGCAATGTCCGTCGGGCGCGACGTTAGCAAATCAGCATATAGCCGAGCGGCTTCGCGGTTCCCGGCTACCTTCCACTCTCGCCTCAAGGCACTGGCACTGGTTTCAGCTTCCAGCGCAGCTTCGAGATTTTGATCGACAAACGCCTGCTGCCGTCCATATCTTGCCTGCAATGTATCTGCTGCGTTTTGCAATTCAGTTTCCAGACGTAACAGTTGCTGGCTCGCCAGATCCGCGGTGTCCTGAACCGGCTGCGTGCTGGCGCACGCGCCAAGCGCAAGAACTGTAAGTAGTCCGACTATCAGTCTCATCAGTTTACCCCCACTGAAATCGAGATCAGGCTAAGCGTATTCATGAGTCTTGCAATGGTCTCCGTCTTGATACCACCATCACCATAGGCCTTCAGGGTTGTTATTGCTGGTCTCAATATCGCCAAAACGTGGGCGGTATGACCTCGACTGGCTTCGATGCCGAACAGCATGTCGTTGTTCAAACTGGTTTCGAATGCGAGCTCTGCCGGTAGCGTGCCCTGGATGTGAGCCTGATCAAGGCTGATCAGGATGCGGGCGACCCGCGTTCTCTCGTCCTTGCATTTGCTCGAATAGGTCGCAAAACCCGTGGCCTCGCATCGTTCATCGCGATTCAGTTCGCCAGTGACCTGCAGCGCGTTCAGCAGGTGCTCTATCTTTCTCTCAGCCGCGCTTGCCGACAAATGACTTAGCCGGTATTGCTGATTTAAATGCCCAACCTGATGATCATAGGCAGCGCTCTGATTGCGGTAGTGCTCCAGAAGCATAAGCGCCGACTGTGGCGTAGGAAAACTCATATCGCGAAACGCGCGAATGCCACGCAGGGCCGTGTCGGACTGCACAATAAGGCGATACTTTGCCTGCGCTTCCTTTTGAACCTCTGTCTCAATAGTCATGTCCGGATCGCTCATGATTCTGATCAGCGCTTCCAGTTCCTCTGTCAGAATCGCCGCCCGGACAGATTCCGCCAGCGTCTTGCCATTAACGATCCCGCCAGATTCAGGAAGCTCGATGCCGAGCACAGACTGCGGAGTATCGGGCAGCTTTAATTTATCGATCGATGCGAGCATGTCGCTGAGCTTCCTGCCTGCTTCAGACAGCTCGCGGACGGCCTCCTGCTCAAACGTGACCGACTCTTCTTCATAGGCTGTCCTCGCGGCTCCCAGGCGATCCTGAAGCAGCTGTCGGGCAGAAAGTACAGCCTGAAGCTGCTGCCCAAGTTCGTCACGTCGCTCATGGTAAACGGTAGCGTTAAATCCGTTTTGGGTCAGCAAGTCCTTGAGGTCCTGCTCAGCGAGTAACTTCACACTACAGGCACGAACCAGTCGATTATAAAACCGGGCGCCGGTTTCAGAGGCATCAAGTGGTTGCATTTGCGCACTACAGCTTACCGATTTTTCTCCGCCCGCCTTTTTGTAACTTCTGGAAAAGGTATCAACGCGTTTTTCGCTGATCCCGATTTCGGCGCGAGCGGCTTCCAGCAAAGGGCGTTGATCGGGCCATTC
This sequence comes from uncultured Gammaproteobacteria bacterium, assembly GCA_963922815.1. Taxonomy (GTDB): domain Bacteria; phylum Pseudomonadota; class Gammaproteobacteria; order Steroidobacterales; family SZUA-146; genus SZUA-146. The sequence continues at coordinate 4,806 of CAWUKD010000021.1, read as the reverse complement.
ATTCGCTTTCAGCAGGCTCTGCCTCGACACAAGCCTTAACTCTTCTTCCAGCGACTCCCGCGCACGATCCCAGATCGGCAGCACCCCATCGCTGTCGTTGTCGCTAATGAGCGTTGCAACGGTAAGCTCATGGAGCGCATCCAGCCTTCGGCGCTGCGCATCCCTGCGCTCTCGCCCGGCCTGCTCCAGCAGCGCGGCTGCCGACTGAAAGAAATCAGGCTGGTCGTCTACCGCCGAGAAGGAAGCGTGCGCCTCATCGGTTTTTTCCTTTAACGTTTCGTCATGCAGATAGGTGCCGGACACCACGTTTGCACATCCCGATCCGAGCACAAAAACCCCGGTCAAAGCCAAAGCCAAACTGTATGAGCGAACTGTCATTGCAGGGTCCTGTGTTTGGATTTCATTAGTGTTTTGCGCTGACCCGCCTGGCTTACACATGAGTACTCAATGCTTCTTTTAGCGCTGCCAGAAAGCGGGGCTGTCCCGGGGCGAGGCGCAGTTTTACTGAACCTTCGCATCCTCTGCTACATGCTATCCCAGTTGATACGGTCATACCACGCAGCGATTCTCTTACTTTTCCAGCGCGACCTGCAAGAATCGTTGAAAGGCCTTCACCTTCACGTCGGGAAATACTCGTGCCCTGTAGAAATCACAACTCAATGACCTCCGGTCTGCAATAGCCGCAATAGTGCTGCGTTGCAGTGGGCGCATTCGAACCGGTTGCTCTAATATATAGCGGAACACCACAATTCCTTGGGAGGGCTTCACAATGACCAGGTCGATTTTCAGGTTTCATGTACTCGCTGCCACAATCGTTCTATTTTCAGCCCTGCCGGCACCCGCCGAATTGAGTCAGTCGGCACGCGAGGAACTCTCTGCCACAGGTTTAGACAAATACCTTGGCGACTTTACGCCAATCAGCAGCGAGCCCGTCGGCGACGGTTGGACCAAACATACATTCGATACGCAGAGCGGGGATGGTCCGATCTGCATCGCAGGAACGCCCTACTCCGTATTTACACGCGACGGCAACCGTAGCAATCTTCTAATCATGCTTCAGGGCGGCGGTGCGTGCTGGCAGGATTTCTACTTCTGCAATGTGCTGGCAGAAGACCAGGAACCCCCGTTTGACGATGTAGGCATCTGGTCTGATACCCATCTTCGCAATCCGGCACGAGGACAAGACAGTACTCAGAATCCGTTTGAGGGCTATCAGGTCGTTTACATGCCTTACTGCGACGGGTCCGTATTTACAGGTGATAACGATGTGGCCGATCCGTCGTTTCCGCTTGGACCTGTTCGCTACCATCGCGGACTGCGTAACGTATCTGCTGGTATCGACCTGGCCAAATCTCATTTTCCCGCCGCCAAAAACATTGTTGTCGCGGGTTCAAGCGCCGGGGGCGTTGGTGCCAGCGCGTTTACGCCGTTTCTGACTCGATTTGCCTTTGATAACGACATAAACCTTAGCGTATTCAATGACGCCGGCCCTGTGGCCGTTAATCTCAATTCCGTCGCCGCCATTCAGCAGCGGGCTGCGGACTGGCGCTTCGGTCAGTTTTACCCTGGGAGCTGTATCGATTGCGATGACCAGGGACAGGCTACCGCACTGATCAAATGGCGTCTTGACAATGATACGGGCATTCGCGAAGCGTTCTATTCCACGGACGGTGATGAAACCAATCGATTCTTCCTTGCCGTATTCACGCAAGAGCTATATCGCGAGCTTTTGATCACGGAACACGGCCTGTTGCACGACGCACACCCCGATCGGTATAAACGGTTTATTCGAAGCGGCGATGATTCGCACACAGCTCTTCAGACTCCGCTGTTTTACTTTGGCGATGCAGACGGCACTCCACTTAACCTCTGGTCCCGCTACTTCATCAACAACAATGCGCGCTGGGAGGATATTGTCGAGGATTTCGTACCCGTACCCCCTGGCGAATAGAAAAACCATGGTGCTGCAGATATCGGCGGCGATTTAGCGATGGGTATTTAACGCCGACCCCGGTAGACTTGCAGACAAAACCGAAATGGCCGGCCAGGCCGGATTACGCCGATGGGAACACCGTGTGCGTGCCCACCTCGGCCGGGCCTGTCTCTATCCCTGACAAAGGACTACGTTTTGAAGCATCAGATACTTGCGATCGCCGTTCTAATACTCTGCACCGGTTGTGCGACTGCAACCGCCAACACCGCCAGCTCCGGAAACGCAGCTAAATCGGCTGTTGAGCAGTCCGATGGGTTTTTCACTTTCGAGTGGGACGAGGCGCAGGGCAAAATCTTCCTGCATGTTGACAGGCTCAATGAGCCGTTTATTTACCAGACTTCGCTGGCCCGCGGCATAGGTTCCAACGATATTGGCGCGGACCGCGGACGCCTTGGCGACACCAAGCTGGTTCATTTCTACCGCTCCGGAAACAAGCTTTTAATGGTAGAGAACAATATTGTCTACCGCGCTGACTCAACTAACCCGGATGAGCAGAATGCCGTAGAAGAATCGTTTGCCCGCTCGGTTATCTGGGGTTTCACCATCGACCGCTCGTCCGGAGACTCGCTCATCGTTGATGCCACCGATTTTCTTTTGCGTGACTCGATGTCATTGAAAGAATGGCTGGCGGACATGGACCAGGGCAGCTTTTCTGTCGACGCCAGCCGCAGTGCAGTGTACCTGCCGCGCACGCGCTCATTTCCCGACAACACAGAATTTGAAGCGGTGCTCACGCTAACCGGTACACCCAAGGGCGACCTGCTGGCTTCCGTGGTACCCGATGCCACGGCCATCACCGTTCACACCCATCACTCGTTTATCCGCTTACCTGACGATGGCTATGAGCCATTGCGGCACGACCCGCGGGCGGGCTACCTGAGCCCCTCTTACGGCGGTGCTTTCGCCGATTATGCGGTGGCCATAGATGCGCCGGTAAGAGGTGCGTTTACGCGGCGTCACCGGCTCAAAAAGAAAAACCCGGAAGCGGAGTTAAGCGAAGCTGTAGAACCAATTGTCTACTACCTTGACCGCGGCGCGCCGGAGCCGGTACGCAGCGCCCTGCTCGATGGCGCTCGCTGGTGGAATCAGGCGTTTGAAGCCGCCGGATACAAAGACGCGTATCGCGTCGAATTGCTGCCCGTGGGCGCCGACCCGATGGACGTGCGGTACAACATCATCCAGTGGGTTCATCGCTCGACGCGCGGCTGGTCGTACGGCGCATCGGTCATCGATCCACGAACCGGAGAAATCCTGAAAGGTCATGTATCCCTCGGATCGTTACGGGTGAGGCAAGACTATTTGCTGGCTGAAGGATTGCTGGCACCCTACGGAACTGACTCGAAAAACTCAGCGATGGAAGCGTTTTCGCTCGCTCGAATCCGTCAGCTGTCGGCGCACGAAGTCGGACACACGCTGGGACTTGAACACAATTTCGCCGGCAGCGTGAATGACCGTGCGTCGGTCATGGACTATCCGTTCCCGCTCGTTACGCTTGACGCCGACGGCAACGTCGACATCAGTAACGCCTATGATACTGGCATCGGCGAGTGGGACAAGCGGGCAATTCTCTGGGGTTACCAGGACTTTCCTGACCATGTTGATGCCGAAAAAGCCCGCATGACGATACTGCAGGACACCCTGCGCTCCGGACTTAAATACGTAGGTGATCGCGATTCGCGTCACCCCGGAAGTGTGCACATTGACGGCAACCTGTGGGATAACGGGGCCGAACCTGTCGCAGAACTGAATCGCCTGATGCAGGTCAGGCAGCAGGTACTGAACAACTTCTCGGACGCCAATATTCCGGTTGGCCGCCCTCTCGCTACGCTTGAAGAAGTTCTGGTGCCAATGTACCTGCTTCACCGCTACCAGCTTCAGGCCGCCGGCAAAGTCATCGGCGGCGGATACTACACGTACAATCTCAAAGGCGATGGCCAGCCCGGATATTCCGGCGCCAGTAGCGAGCATCAACAGCAGGCTCTGTCGGCAATTCTGAACACGCTGACTCCCGAGGCCTTGCTGCTTCCCGAGTCAATGACACGTTTGATCTCACCTCGCCCGCCGGGTTTCGCTCGCGGACGGGAAACGTTCGATCGCAAGACGAGACAGCACTTTGACCAGTACGCCCCGGCCGAAGCGGCGGTCACGCTGGCGTTACAGGTACTGCTCGATCCATCGCGCGCCGAGCGTTTGATTGCTCAGGAATCGGGCAACAGCGGATTCGGACTCTCCAACGTCCTGAATAGCCTGATTGAACGCACAACCGCACAATCCCGTCGCTCGGGACGTGCCGGTGAGATCCAGCGTCGGGTAAACAGCGAAGTGATCGCATCGTTGGCTCGCCTGACCACAACCGAGGGGGTGACCAATGGTGTTCGTGGCGCCGCGCTCACCAGCCTGCAGAAGATTCGAACAAGTCTTGATCGCCCTTCTGGCGGCGGCGATTTTCTGTGGCAATCGCATGACGCCCGACTCCGGCAGCAGATAGACGCGGTTCTCGGCGGCGATCTGCCCATGCCTGCACCGGGAATGCCAAAACCACCGCCGGGGTCCCCAATCGGTTAGGCACTTACCGAAAACGGGATTGCATTCAACTGGCGCATGATTCGCTAGATCCGCTAGCGTAATCAAATCATTGCCACGCTGCTTTTTATCAGAGATCAGCTCTGCAATTTCGTCTCAATAATCCCCCCCTCGCACCGTGACTGGCAATGGTCTCTGGCGTTTTGGCGAGTACCGGCTGAGGAAACACATCTAGACGCGCTGGGGCGGGCTTCGACCCATGACCCCCGACGGTCAACCCAGAGTTGGTG
>CAWUKD010000020.1:0-34319 GCA_963922815.1 uncultured Gammaproteobacteria bacterium | reverse complement strand
GTGATGTCGTTGGCGCCGGCAGCGCGGTACGGACTGTCTTCGGTGAACTGACTGCGAATCATGATTTCACGAAGCAGAATTTTTTCGCACGCGCTTCTGGCCGCCGTTTCGAGATTGGCATCGAGTTCGCCCTGATAGTTAACGCCACACAGGCTGCGAATAACGACCTCGTCGCCAAATTTGCGAGCACCCGCATGAAAACTCAGTGCCTTGTCAAACCCCGGAATCGACTCGCCGCCGTTGCTGGTTACCCGTATCTCCTGCATTTCGGTCTGAATGTAGTCCATCAGCAAAGAGTCGGAGTCACTCGGAAATTGCTCCATCGTAACCACGTCCCGCGATGAGGTTCTTTCAACTTCGATATTCCACTCGCCGTCGTCATTGAGCATCTGCACAAAGTGGGAGCGACCGTCCGCTAACGCCAGATTGCATCCAAGCGCAAACGCTTCAAACGATTTGCCCGGCAGCTCCATGCGGTGACACTTAAAGCCGTAGGATTCCATGCAGGTACCCGGCTCTTCCGCGCTGATACAGTTTGCCCCCAGTTCGAGATAGTATTCTGCGTCAGCGTCGACCGCCGTGAGCACGAATGTTGCGAAGCAAAGCAGCATTAATCTTTTGGTCAGGTGCATCATGATGAGAGCCAGGACAGCAAACGGTATCTAAACTATACCCTTACCCCGGACGTACCGATATCGATCATTTGTGCGCGTCGTATAACGCCCTTGGCGCTGGTATCGGTTTTCAGAGGAAAACTCGGCTAACGTATTGAAATATTTCGCGGCCGAGGTCAACCGATTCATCATCGCGAGGTAAAACCCGTTAGTGCTATAACCGGCAGCGAATCTCTGCTATTTTAATTCAATCTCAACCTGATCCTGACCGAGCGTACATCGCTATACCGATGGTCAGGCGCACTCTCACTTACAAAGGAAGTCGGCATGTTTCTGGAGCGTTTCCAAAGCAACAACCGCGACGAGGGCGTTAGTGCAAAACCTGCCCAATCCATCGATACACTGCACACGATAAGCCGGCGCCACTTTCTGGTAGGCACCGGAGCGTTAGCGCTCGGTATCACGCTGGCTTCTCGCGTCATGGCGCAGGAAGGGCCGGCGCCGGGCTCACTGGCAGCCGTTGCCGGCGGCGATGCGACACCGTCTCTATGGGTGTCGATTGAATCCGACGGTACCGTCAAAATTACCTGTCACCGTTCCGAAATGGGGCAGCAGGTGTGGACTTCGATGGCCCAGATTGTCGCCGACGAACTCAACGCCGAGTGGGACAAGGTTGATATCGTTCAGGCTGAGGGTCACCCGCGGTATGGTGACCAGAACACCGATGGATCGCGCTCGGTCAGATTCAACTTTCATCGCTTGCGTGTAGCAGGCGCGGCCATGCGTTCAATGCTTCGGCAGGCAGCGGCGGCACAATGGAACATCGGTACCGACAACGTTCGAAGTGAGCCGGGCTACATGGTGAACAAGGCCAGTGGCAAACGGCTGGGTTACGGTGAGCTGGCCAAAGCAGCCGGCAAGTTACCGCTGCCGGCCGAGGCTGACGTAATGTTAAAAACACGGGACCAGTGGCGCTATATCGGTAAGCCGGTGCCGTCGCTCACGGTGCCCAAAATTACGCGTGGCGAAGGTACCTTTGGTATCGACGTAGACCGGCCGGGCATGGTCTACGCGGTAGTCGCTCACCCACCTCAGGTGTTTGGCAGCACCGGATCGGTTAACGAAGCCAAAGCTCGAAAAGTTCCTGGCGTGCTGGACGTTGTGAAACTGCCCGACGCCACGCCACCGGCCATGTTCAAGCCACTCGGCGGCGTTGCGGTCGTAGCCACCGATACCTGGTCGGCCATTCAGGGTCGTCAGGCTCTGGATATCGAATGGAAAGACGGGCCCAACGCCGTCTACAACTCGCCGGCCTATCGCAAGGCCATGCAGGAGACCGGTCGCAAGCCTGGTACCGAACAGCTGAACCGGGGGGACGCGGTTGGCGCCATCGCCAAAGCAGAGAACACGTTAACGGCCGAATACTATGCACCGCATCTCGTGCATACGCCGATGGAACCGCCTTGTGCAACGGCCGAATGGAACGACGACCACCTGACGTGCTGGGCGGCGGTTCAGGATCCCCAGACCACGCGAAATACGCTCGCCGGTTTTCTGGGTATCGAACCTGACCGCGTGACCGTCCATCCCACCTGGCTGGGTGGCGCATTCGGACGAAAGTCCAAGCCCGATTTTGTGATTGAAGCGGCTCTCATCGCCCGTGAAGTGGGCAAGCCGGTCAAGGTGACGTGGACCCGGGAAGACGATATCAAGCACGGCTACTACCACTCTGTCAGCTGTCAGCGATTTGAAGCGGCGCTTGATGACAAAGGCCGATGCAACGCCTGGCTGCACCGAACCGTGTTCCCATCGATCATGTCGACGTTTAATCCGGCGGTCGATGAGGCGGGCGGGCTGGAGCTGGGGCTTGGTGCGACCGATAACCCGTACTACATACCCAATCTGCGTCTGGAATCGGGCAAGGCTCCGGCGCATCTTCGTATTGGCTGGTTGCGTTCGGTATCGAACATTTACCACGCATTTGGGGTGCAGAGTTTTGCGGCAGAACTGGCTCACGCGGCCGGCCGCGACCCCAAAGACTATTTGCTCGAACTGATCGGCCCTGATCGAATCATCGACCCGACCAAAGAAGGCGCCGAAGACTACGCTAACTACAACGCATCTCAGTCTGAGTACCCGATCAGTACCGGTCGGCTTGCCCACGTGGTCAAGGTCGCCGCCAAAATGGCGCGCTGGGGGCGCAAGCTACCCAAAGGTCACGGGCTGGGTATTGCTGTGCATCGTTCGTTTTTGTCCTACATCGCCACGGTGGTCGAAGTGGCCGTTGCCGATGACGGTGCCATCACTATTCCGGGCGTGTGGCTGGCGGCGGATGCCGGCACTGTGGTCAATCCCCGACATTCCACCGCACAGCTTGAGGGGGGCACGCTTTACGGCCTGTCCAACGCGCTGTATGGGGAGATTACCGTGACGGATGGTGCGGTCGATCAGTCCAACTTCCCGAACTGGCGCGCCATGCGTATGTCGGAAGCACCCAGAGCGTTCGAGGTGAACATCATTGAGTCGAATGAACCGCCGGCGGGTATTGGAGAACCTGGTACACCACCAGCCGCTCCGGCCCTGACCAATGCGATCTTCGCGGCAACCGGAATGAGAATTCGGGATCTGCCCGTGCTCGGACCCAATCGTCAGAAGCTGAAACTGAACCCGTAAGCGGGCATTAAGGAAACAAACATGTCGGTTAAATTAAACATTAACGGTAAAACTCATGAGGTTGACGCGGCTAAAGGCACGCCACTGCTGTGGGTGCTTCGCGATCATCTGAAAATGACCGGAACCAAGTTTGGCTGTGGTGTAGCGCAGTGCGGCGCTTGCACGGTCCACATTGACGGTACGCCAACGCGGTCCTGCGTGCTGCCACACGACGCGCTCGCAGGGCGCGAAATCACCACGATTGAAGGCAAGGACGGCACGGCGGCCGACGCCGTTCGAACGGCCTGGATTGACATAGATGTACCTCAGTGTGGCTACTGCCAGTCGGGCCAGATCCTCGCCGCTACCGCGCTGCTTGAATCGAATAAGAAACCAACCGATGCAGACATCGACAACGCGATGAGCGGCAATATCTGTCGGTGCAACTCGTATATGAGTATCAGGCGCGCCATCAAAAACGCGGCGGAATCGTTGTAGCGCGCCGCTCCCGAATACACCGAAGCAAATCGGTCGTGATCGCTTTTGAACGGAGGGAACAAACGTGTTTTCCAGTCCCGAAAAGGAAGAGATTGATCATCACACGTTGAGACTGATTGTGGGCCTGATAGCCCTGTCTCTGGCTGCATTGACGAGCCTGTTTTCGAATGGCGCGATAACGTCGGTCAGCGCCTCGTATCACGAAGGCGGCTGGGCCCGCGATATATTCGTGGGATTCCTGTTCGCGATAGCGGCATTTCTGATGGCGTACAACGGGCACTCAAGGCGTCAGATGCTGCTCAGCAAACTGGCCGCTTTTGCCGCACTCGGAATTGCCATGTTCCCCTGCAAATGCGACATACACACGGAGATTATCCCCTACGTTCACGGAACGTCGGCAGCCATCATGTTTCTGGTGCTCGCCGGTTTCTGTTTAACTTTCTATCTCCGGGCCCGTAATAAAGGCCACAGGCAGGCCAGGTGGCGCGCCGGCATCTATGCGCTCTGCGGCATCACTATCGTTCTTGCGATTCTGGTTCTGACGCTGGATCACTTTTTGGGTGGTGCAATCAGCCGGAAAATTGTGCGGCTTACGTACTATGGGGAATATGCAGGACTGGTTGCCTTTGGAGTCGCCTGGCTGGTGGCAAGTCGGGTACTTCCCGTGCTTTCAGCCAAAGATGAACGAATATCTGTATTTAGCTGACGCTCCGTCTGTCAGCTCACCGGTTAACGACCAGGCTTCTGCCGCAAGTCATTTTTTCGCTGAATATCACCTGACTACAGGTTTCATGCAGGCCAGCCGGCGATGAGGCGGCTCCGCAATCGATCTCCTGGCCCGCGGACCATGTCCTGTGATCCATCCTCCATTCCCTGAACTGCCCGGAATTATTCAGGTTTTTCGCATGTTGGTCGCTAACTTATTATCGATACCGAGTAGAGACCTGTATGGGACAAGTAAGCATCAACCGGCCGGGCACTATGGCGTGCCTGATTGCGGCGGTTAGCTCGTTCATGATTCTGGCCTTACCGGCGGCCCACGCCGAGTCTGCCCGGGTTGCTTCACCGTTTCGGTTCTACACCACTGTAAACGGCCTGTCACAGGCGAGCGTTATTGACATAACACAGGATTCGGCCGGCTATCTCTGGGTGGCTACCCAGCGCGGTGTGAATCGATTTAATGGCAGGGATTTCGAGCACTTCACTATTGCAGATGGCCTGCCCGCCAACTTTGCCTCGGCGCTTGCGACCGGCAAAGCCGATGAGATCTGGGTTGGCAACCGGCAAGGCTCGGTGGCCTTGATTCGTGGAGAACGGGTGGTCATGGTAGTGGAACCACCCATGCAAAACGCCGGTACGGTGAACAGCCTCATTGTTGGCGACCACCATGTGTTTGTGGCCACCGAAAACGCGGGTCTGCTCAAGTTTGACACCAACGAGATCAAACCGGTGATGGTCTCCGTATCCGAAACCGCGGGACGGGCCGTAGACCTTTCGATTCAAGGCGATCACGTCTGGTTCGTGCTGGACACCGCGCTGTATTCCGTTCCGATTGAGTCTTCCGACCTGCCGGTCTTGCAGCACGACAACGTAACCCGACACTTTGCGTACGTCGAAGGCAGGCACTGGATCACGGACGATGCGAATCGCCTTGCCGTGGTGGACAAGCATAACGTACAACTCCTTGACTACGAGAACAGCACAGGTCGACTCAGAGCGGCGACCTTCGACCAGTCGGGTCGGCTCTGGCTGGCAGGCGTCGATCATCTGGAGAGTTATGATGTGTTTGATAGCGGCCAGCAGGTAACGCTGTCCAGAATTCGCAGGCATGAAGAAATCCGCGACGTTGCCACACTGCTGGTGGATGCCGATAACCGCCTTTGGGCGGGCACCTCGCAAAGCCTTCTGCGATTCCTCGGGTATCGCTTTTCCCACTACAGAATTACCAGTTCCCAACAAACAGCAGCCGTCTGGGACATCACCCAGGACGATGACGGCGCTTTCTATTTTGGCACCGACACCGAAGTCGCCATGATGAGCAGCGACGGCACAATTACTCGTATCAACGACGAGGCCAACATTCCGGTGGGCCCAACCCGTGCGCTGATTTCTGATCGAAACAATACGCTGTGGGCCGGAGTGCGCGGCTTTGGGCTATACAAATACAACGCGTCAACCCGCGTAGCGACGCTGGTTCCGCGCACAGAAGGAATGGAGATACTGGATCTGGCGCTGGAGGCGCCTGGCAAAGTCTGGATTTCCACGATTGATCGGGGATTGTTTTCGTTCTCCGATGATTCGGGTCACCTGATGCATCATCCGGTACCTGACAATACGAGCGTCTACACCATGGATTTCGCACCGGACGGCAGTCTTTGGTTTGGTGCCGACAACCACGGTCTTGTGCGGCTCGCGCGTGCTACGGACGGCCGGTATTCCATGAGGAGCTATGGCCAGACTGCGGGCTTTAACACGCTGTCGTTTAACCATATCCGGGCCATGAGCAATGATGAGTTGTGGGTGGGTACGGAAGACGGCGGACTGTTTCACTTCATTGACAACAAGGCAACCAATATTGGCCCGTCTACTCCGCTTAGCGATCAAACGGTTTACCTGATCGAACCTCTTGCTGACGGTACGATCGTTGCGGGCGGTGAGCAGGGCCTGTATCAGATCGCCCGACAGCCGGTTAGATCGGTAGGCTATGGTCCGGCCGCCGGGTTTTTTGGTCAGGAGACCAATGTCCACTCGACCTACTGGGATCGCGAGGGCTATCTGTGGATCGGTACGACGGACGGTGCTACGCGAGTGGATACCCGCATTCCGATGAGCGCTGAATCCTACGTCACACCACGAATCGTTGCGGTTAAAACTCGGCAGGGAGGCGTCCTTGGGCCATCCGGTGCAAGCGTTGGGTGGCGCGACGGCAGCATTACCATCGAGTTTGCCAGCGTGTCGCTGCTGGATCCGAAGTCGATCGAATACAGCTACCGCCTGGCCGGGCAGGATGATCACTGGGGAGAGGCTACCCGGAATCAGATTGTCAGCTATTCAGCGCTGTCGCCCGGCGACTACCAGTTTGACGTTCGGTCACGCCTTGCAGGTGGGCCCTGGAGCAAGCGCGCTACGTCGTATTCCTTTGACCTTCAGGCACCGGTTTGGCGACAAACCTGGTTTGTGCTGTGTGTCTTAAGCAGCCTGTTTGCGCTGCTGGCGCTGTTTATCCGGTTACGCATGCAGCGCATGCAGAAACTGACTCAGCATCTTCGGGAGCAGGTCGCCGAGCGTACACGGTCCATCGAGCGGGCCAAAGAAAAACTGTCCAATCAAAACGAACAACTCAGCAAAGAGATTCACGAGAGACAAAAGGCCGATCGCGCCCGGGCTGACATCGAGATGCGCTTTCGACACGCGTTTGAAAATACGCCGATTGGAATGGGATTGATTACGGCGCAGGGGCAATTTCTTGAAGCCAACGAATCGCTGCGCGAGATGTTCCACTTGCAGTCCGATGCGGCCCTGAGTGACACGCTGATACAGTCTTTGATCGAACAGGACAGTCGGCACATTTTTGAGAATCTTCTGGCGCTGTTGCGTTCCGGAACAAAGGAAGATGCGCAGGCCGAATGCACGTGCATTCCGTTGCCAGGAACGATTCTGCAAACCGTGATCTCACTGTCGGCGGTGTCAGGTGATGAAGACGATGGCAGCTACTATGTGCTGCAGGTGCAGGACGTGACCGAAGCCCGGAAGCTTACCGACCAGCTGGAATATCAGGCCAACTATGATGAACTGACGGGCCTGGCCAACAGGCGCTCTTTTGAGTCATCGCTCAAGGAGGCTGTTGATCAGGCGAAAACCCAGGAATACCCGGCGTACCTGCTGTTCATGGACCTTGATCGATTCAAAACCGTCAATGATACGGCCGGCCACAACGCCGGCGACGAGCTGCTGCGTCTGGTGGCCGATATCATGCGTAAAGCCGTCAGGGCCGACGATGTTATTGGACGACTGGGTGGCGACGAGTTCGGCATGATTCTCTGGCGCTGCCCGCCGGGCGTGGTGCAGAAAGTGGCAGAGTCGATACGGGTTGCGATTGAGCAGTTCCAGTTTATCTGGGGTGAGGAAAAATTCCGTATTGGTATCAGCATTGGGGCCGTCCCGATTACCGAGGACCAGTCTGATCTCGAGGAACTGCAACAGCTCGCGGATGCGGCGTGCTATGGCGCCAAGTCGGGCGGGCGCAATCGCGTTAATGTGGTTACCAACAGCGACGCGTCACTGCTGAAGCAGCGCGGCGAAGGTCGTTGGGTTCAACGCCTGCACGATGCCATGGAGCACGGGCACTTCGCCCTGTTTGGACAGATCATCCGGCCGATTGTGCGCGGACCTGAAAACGGCGCACCACCCAGGGACCGAATCGAGATTCTTCTGCGCATGCGCGACCCGGCCAATAAAAAGCTCATACCGCCGGGGGCTTTTCTGCCCATCGCCGAGCGCTATGATCTGAGTACCAAAGTAGACGAATGGGTGGTGAAAACGCTTCTCGACATGCTGCACGCGTTCCATGCCTGCGGTGCAATCGACAGTCAGTACTGGGTCAATCTGTCAGGCGCGAGTATTGGTGATCAGCGCTTTGCGGATTTTCTGTGTAGTGCGATTAAAGCGACGAGCCTGCCGCCGGGCACGGTCAATTTCGAAATTACCGAGACCGCTGTGATTCGAAATCTGGATGCGGCCCGGGAGCTCATTGTTCGCCTGAAGGCGATGGGCTGCAAGTTTGCGCTGGATGACTTTGGCAGCGGGTTGTCGTCCTTTGGCTACCTGAAAGAACTTCCGGTCGACTTTATTAAAATCGACGGCATGTTTGTACGGGATATTTTGAATGATCCTACCGACCGCATCCTGGTCAAGTCCATCATCGACATTGCCCACACGCTCGGCTGTCGAGCCATCGCCGAATTTGTAGAAAGCGCTGAAATTCTGGAAATGGTTGCCGAACTCGGCGCGGACTATGCGCAGGGATTCCATATTCATCGGCCAGAAGTGATTGCCCCGGCGTTCCCCGGTCGGCTGCTGGATATTTCGGCAACAACAGGAAGTCAATAATGAATCGTCAAGCCAGCACCCAAGCCACACATGTTGCCGATCTTAAAGCGATGCCACCGCTGCCGGACGTCGCCGCCGAAATTATGCAAACCCTTGGCGATGAGTTTGTGAGTGGCGATCAGGTTGCCGAGATCGTAGGACGCGACCCCGCTATCAGCGCGCGCCTGCTTGGTCTTGCCAACTCGGCTTACTACGGGCTTGCACAGCCGGCCACTGACATGACTGACATCGTCAACCGGGTACTGGGTACGGATACGGCTCGGCTTATCGCGTTCGGGCTCGCTACCAGTACCGCGTTTCCCACCAAAGAGTGCGCTGCGTTTGATAGCCGCAGGCACTGGCGGCACGCCATTGCGGTAGCAACCAGCTGCCGAAGTATCTGCCAAAAAGTTGAGCGGCTTGATGATCGAACACGAGGCCACGCTTATCTGATGGGTTTGTGTTCCGACATCGGCCTTCTCGCGTATGTTTACCTGGCACCGGAGTCATCGCAGCGCGCGTTTATCGCGCATCAAACCGAACCGGAGCGATCGCTGTCCGAGCATTTCAGCGACGAGTTTGGTCAGACGCCGATGGCGCTGACAGAACAGCTGGCGTGCCAGTGGGAGCTGCCGGCGCTGATCGCAGAGGCGTACGCCGAGCGACAGCAACCTGTCGATCAGCAGGCGGGACTGGCTCTGGCCCTGTCCGCTGCAGTCGACGCTACCGACCACGACGGAGAGACCGATTGGCCCATCGAACCCTTTCAGTCACTCGGGATTAGCGAGGGCGAGTTGCGGCGTGCGGCCGTACCGTCCGCCAGAGGGGCCAAAGCCCAGGACGTTTTAAGCAGCGTATTCTAGTTCAGCCAATGCAGGCTTACCGTGGGTAGATGCCCAGGTTGATAACAAGGTCGATTACGAAGTCGATAGCAAGGCCGACGCTGGGGTGGATACTCAGGGGGATGGATTTCTCCGGCCCGAATGCCGCCAGCTTTAGACGCGTTTGTTCCCGATATTACCTGGGGCATTGATCGTCGCAAGTCGTTTCCAATTGATTGCACATCGCATTCATTACGATTCCTTGACCGCGCTCTGGGCGGTAATTTCAGCCGTTTTACTGGCCCGAAAACACTGCGGCATCAGGGCGGGCAGACTGACTGAAAAAACTCAACCGCGTAGGTGTCGGTTTGATATCGAATAACATACGGCAGTCCGGCTGGTGGATTTGTAATTAGCCAGTAGCGACCACCGCTGGCATTTGGCCCAGGCGGATAGACGTCACCTGACTCGTTGTGATGCCACTCTACGTCAACGAGCTGAACGTCGATCTTGCTGCCATTGAACGTGATCTGTTTCGCTCCGGCCCACTTTGCGATGATGCGGTACGTGGCGTCGAAATTCATCATTGAGGCTGTAAATGTCATGGGAGCGGATTGCGGGCCCAGTGTTGCCAGTGGCAGGCCGAGTATGGTCCCGTGCAGCATGTTCGATGTAATCACGCCGGCCTTTTGCTCCATCTCGCCGGTCAGTGCACTCCACCCAGAGTAGCCGGCAGGCGTCAGATCAAAAGCGAACAGGTCTTTAGTTTTGCCATCCGGCAGGCGAGCTGTCAGTTCGAGTTTGGTGGGCCCAAGGTGGGTGCGATCCAGCAGCATGGTGGCAACAGTGGTCGGACCCTGGGCCCGATCGACCGTATGGGTCAGACGGATCGTGTCATCATCGAGAAGCTCAAGCCGCTCTGTCAGTGGATCCGAGGTTTGCCAGCGGCCTTCCTGCAGAGCACACTGCTGCCATGTGTGGCTGTAGGGATTCAGTCGGGTGCCGTCGATGGCCTGCAGCAGGGTTTTGCCCGGTGCCGCCGGCCCGTGCGAGCTTACGCAGGATATTGTTAGCAGTGATACCAATACAATGAACATTCTCACGATCGTCTCCGGTTCGTCGTCATTCGTCGATTTAGCAGTGAACGGCTCAACCTGCAATTGCGCAACTCTTTTGTTCTCTTTTGGTCATAAACAGCATGGGAGACAGCCAATAACATGAACGCGTCGCCGCCAGTGCTTCACTTTCATGCGTTGAAACGCATGATCCGGCGCAACGGAGAAGTGGTTCTGTTCAAAGAGCAGGCGTGGCGTGTGCTTGAATTGCTGGTGAAAAAGGCGCCGGACGTAGTCAGTCGCCAGGAGTTTATCGACACCATCTGGGCGGGCAATTATGAAACCGGGAACAAAGGCCTGAATCAGGCGCTCTGGACTATCCGCATCCAGCTCGGGGATGACGCCCGCACACCGCGTCTGGTTAGAACCGTTCCCAGGCAGGGCTATCAGTGGATTTATCCTGCAGTGCAATGGAACACAGAAAGTGGATCGGTAACCAAAAGACCGTTGCGGGCCGCGCTTTCCGTGGCCTCTGTTTTTCTGGTCGCATCGTTGGTGGTCGGACACTTTCAATCGAATGCGCGTGAAGACACTCTGTTCGGATTATCTGGTCCGGGGACAGACAGCGCTACCGCCGCGCGGGTTGAGCAAAACCGGATTGTGATAACCATGGCGTCGGGATGTCTGCGTTTTCTGGTCCCCGACAGGCAATCGGTCAAGTTGGGCACTCCGGTGCTTTCCGACGACGGCTTGCACGTGATTTTTTCGGCTCGCGAGCTCGATAAATGCAAAACCATTTCGATTGCGGTGCGCGATGGACAGCGTCAGGATTTTCAGGGATGTCTGTCCATTCAGGACGCCGGGTCAACGACCATATAACACGCAAGAAAGGATAAGGCCGCGCCAGAGTCTGTGCGCTTGCACGAACTCAGGCGTTGCTGCTGTGGCTGCCGATCAGCTTTGGGCTATGTATCCATCGATTACGCGTTCCAGCACCGACATTGGAACCGCTCCGCCCAAAACGACTGCGTCGTTAAATTTGCGGTAGTCGAATCTGTTACCCAGTTGGTTTTCGGCTTTCGCGCGCAGGCGGTTGATGGCCGAGTGCCCGACCTTGTATCCACACGCCTGTCCGGGCCAGGCGCAATAGCGATCGACCTCTCCGCGCACTTCTTCCGGCGTTGAGCCGTTGTTTTTAACAAACCACGTGTTGGCCTGTTCACGCGTCCAGCGCTTGGAATGCAGGCCCGTGTCCACGACCAGACGACAGGCGCGAAATGCCAGCGACTGTAAATAGCCCAATCGCCCAACGGGGAATTCGTCGTAAACACCAAGCTCATCGGCAATCTGCTGTGCGTACAGGGCCCAGCCTTCGGAGTAGGCGTTGAATGCCAGCAACGAACGTACCAGCGGCTGCTTGAAGGTATATTCCGCCTGCCATACGTGCCCGGGGATGGCTTCGTGGTAAGACAGGTCCATCAGGTTGAACTTGTTGTGCAGCGCCGGCGTTCGAAGATTAATCCAGTAGTGCCCTGGCTGAGTGCCGTCGATAGATCCGGCTCCGCCATAGGCTCCCGGGGCGCCAGCTTCAACTTCGGGGTCAATGCGCGTTACTTCGAGAAAGCCGGGCACCTGGGTTTCAAAAGCCTTCGGCATCAGCGCGCGAATGTCCGTTAGTGCGTCGTCGATAAACGTCATGATTTCGGCGCGGCCCTTGTCACCGTCCGAAAAGTGATAGCGAGGGTCCTGACCCAGGGCTGTCATGCGATCACCGACCGTGCCTTTGGTGTACCCGATGCTTTGAAGAATCGGTTCCATGCGAGACTGCAGGCTGGCCAGCTCATCGAGTCCCATTTGATGGACTTCGTCCGGCGACATGTTGGTGGTGGTTCCGGCCCGCAGTGCCCAGTCGTAGTACTCGTCGCCCCTCGGTTTTGCCCAGATACCTGCGTCGCTGGTCGCCTTTGACGACAAAGCGCTCAAGGCGTCTATTTGTCGACGAATCGCAGGCGCGATGGCGTCTTTGGCAATTGATGCTGCCTGTCTGCGAGCCGCCGGATTAAATGATGAAGCTTTTTGGGCAAAGCTGGTCACCAGTCCCCAGTCGCCGGGCGATTTGGTAAGCGCGCCGCGCAGCTGACCGATGGTTTTTTCCAGCAAAAAGTCGGGCAGCACGTACCCACGGGCGCCGTCTGATATGACTCGCCCGGTTTCTCCGTCAAGCTGGCCGGCGTAAGCCTCCAGGCGCGCGAGGCAGGCATCGGCATCGCTGCTGTTTTCAATGTTATGACTGGCGTCAATGAAGCTTGGAATTTCGACAAAGGCTCCGGTATTTTGCGCAACGACATAGGGACTTGGTCGATAGGACCAGTTGTAGTTCAGCATCGCGTTGTCGCCAAAATCAAAATCGAACCCCTGCGCGGCAATATCGAACATGGTGCGCACAACATCGACATCAAGTGCAGCATCGGCAGACAACTCCGCGGTGTCGATGGCATTGAGTTTTGCCAGCAGGTGCCTGACATCCGCCTCAATTCCTGCCTGACCGGAGGCCGTTCTGTCGGTAAGTCTGGATTTGAGATCCGCGTAATTATCTTTGTCGATTCCAGCGCTCGATGCGGTTTCCGGATAGGCCTTAACCAAAAGATCGGTCACCTGATCCAGTAATGATTCGGCGGATTTCAGTGCGCTGGCGCCAGCGGCTTCGTCTGTCGAGGGCGCGACGCGAACGGCGTTTCCCGTACAGGCGGTCACTACGCCGGCAAGGGCAGCGGTTGCAGAAGACACAAGCAGAGTTCGGCGTGTAATTGGCATAGTCGATTCCCGATATAGGTGAAAGTGCTTTGTATGCACTGCTAGTCAAAAGAATATCATTCAATTTCAACGAGTGTGGAATTGAGTCGCCTGCCAGCCGATGGCCATCCTCTGGTGGCGCAAACCCGCGCACCAACTGCCTTATTTTCAGCGCGAGACTCTTCCTGGTGGTGGTGCTCTCAATGCCGTAATCTGGTAATTACACTGAGACCACGGCGGCGACCTGATGGGGCCGAACAGATGCTGATACAACCGGAGGTGGCAGGATTGAGCGGCTCAGGCTTGATCTTTGCCTGAAGAACTAGTCAGTAACGGAACAATGATATCGACCGTTTGCTCGGCAACCTGGATGACTTTTTTGTCTTCCATGATCGAGGGGTCTGAAGCCTGCTCGGCGATTTTTTCAAGCACGTCTGTTATTTTTTCTTCTCTGCTGCGACTCTTGAAGTTGGAAACCAGCTGCGCAATCGATACGGTTACCGTGGCGACCTGAACGGCCAGGCCGGCAATTACGATCATTTCGGTAGCAGGAAGATGACCGGACCCTGGTTCTCCACGTGCAATACGTCCGACTTCAGACCGTGCCTGCTCCAGCTGGTCTTCGTCGACCAGTCGTTCAATTACCGCTGTGGCGACCTGTTCGACCGCAATGTTTGGCGTTGAATTCATAAGGACCGCTTTGTCTATGAAGGACTATCAAGAATTATTATATCCGAAAGTACCAAGAACGGACATTGTTGGACAACCCTGCGGCTCATGTAACGAGCCTCTGCCAGATTCAGTCGTTCATCATGTTGTTTTTCCGGGCTCTCCCGAAATGCGGTTGGCCGAAGAAGGGCTACTGAATTCCCTGCAGTGTTCAGCCTGCGGGTTTCTTGGCTTTTTCACGGCATCAAGTCTCATTGTTCATGCCGATCGCGGCCGGCTGCTGTTCATTATTCCCAATACTGTGCCGCTGTTTAACCTTGAGGGTCTGGATCGCTGCCTGCGGGAACTTGCTCAGGCAAAACCCCATTTCACGATATGGAAAGACCTGCCATGCCAGACAATGGGTTCCGCCAGTCAGATTCCAGGGCTACTGGAAGTACCCGATGAGCGTGTCTATCTCGATGGCGTACGTGAGCGTCAAAGAATCAGCAGACTGGGCCTGCCGCTCGAACTTCGTGCTCGTCTCTTCGTAACGCATCAGATTGAACTGTTAAATCTGCAGGTGGCTAAGAGGGATGAGCTCGAATCCGTTCCTGATAGTGGGTTCCAGATTGAAGTGCACAATAAATTCAGCATTTATGAGCAAACCAGCAGGTGTCTGACCGCATTTCGTGATGCGGTAAATAATCACGCTCCCGAAAACGACGGGAAAGAGTATTTTGAACTGGTGGTACAGTCTCTGGATTCGGATATAGAGGACGCCCGGTCAGTCGCGCTGCAAGAAAGTGAGAAGGTCGCTTATGAGCGGCACGACGACGAAAAAACCCGTCAATACGATACGGAAATCAAAACTCTGCTAGGTACAAAAGATGCGAGCCTGCTCACTTACCAGCAATTATTCAACTTTGTGCTTAACTATCACTTTGCTGGTGACCTGCTCTTTAGCATGGACCTGGCGGAATGCTATCTGACTCGGGGACACCCGACGGGAGAGTCAAATGAACAGGTCTTCATGGTTGTCGGCTTGTTTGGTTTTACGCTGGAACGCCTGAACAGCCTGACGACTTTCGATGCTCTTCCGTATCTCGATTTTGCGATGAGAGAAGGGGGAGAATATCTGCCTCCCACTCTTGTTGCCAGACTGGAATCCATGAAAGCTCGCTATTACAAGCGCGTTCACGAGAATTACAGGGCGTCGGTTTATCTATCAATTTCTGCTGCAAAAAAGCTGATTCAGGTTGAGGAGCATAGGGAAGCCGGAAATCTGCTCCGAGACGCCTTGCTGACGTCGGATGAAATGGGGGACGTTGAACTCAAAAATCAGGCAATAGAGCTTTTGAATTCGCTACCTGGGTCGACGACGGCTACGGAGACGGAGTCCACCGCATCAGACCGTACGATTGAAAAGTTTGACCTTATCTACAACATGCTTCCCAACGGTCCACACTGGGCGAGCGTTGCAGAGGAAGCCAGCGTCAACTACGGCTCCATCATCTTCAAGAAAATTCCCATCAACTACAGTTTTGACCACGAGCTGGAACTGTACGAAGAACTGAGGTTTCGAGTGGAAGGCTACGGGCCGCATCGCAAGGAAGATATTGAAGATTTCGAAAAGAGCATGGGTGACCATTACCGAACGGTAGTCGTTCGGGTATGGGATACCCGGGAGGCTTCTGAAGAAGTGCTTGATCTGCATTTCGAGCAGATCATGCATCATCCGCTGCTCGTGAGCGCACCTGAGCGATCGGAGCCAGATGAGCTGCGTAATCCTGATACCCTGCCGATGCTTGTTCAGTGGGCTGGACAAAATCGGCTGGCCAAGTGGCTTCTCAATTCTCTTGTCAGAAGTTTCAATGAATTCGGTGACCCCCTGCCAATCAAACTTCGACTGGCCTATGGCGCTGCATTTAGCGGCTTAATCGGTTTCGAGACCCCCGAGACCAATGTTTCTACGGCAAACATAGTGGTCAATTTGCTTGGTCCGACCGTAGAGGAGAGTGACGCCTATTTGCTGGATAACTACTCGCCTTCGTCCGTAACCAGCCTGAGGAGAAACCTGGCTAAAGGTTACGAAGTGAAAAGCGACTTTACGAAAGCACTGGATTTGTACAAGAAGAATCTCGACAGTGCCGTACGTGTGCGTAACTACAACCAGGAGGATAACCGCCTGGCCATAAGGGCGCAGCAGCTGGCCGGTTCCGATGTGGGCCGGTATTTCAGGTGCTTGCTGAGCATTACTGACTGGTCCCCGAATCAGGAGCAGCTGAGTTTCATAGCAAAAATCGGAGAACAAAGCCGATCGCGATATCTTGCCAGTCAGTTTAGCGAACCGGATCGGTTAGCAGGCGCCTCTTCAAACCGCCTGTTTGTCGAAAACTATGCCCAAATGTGGCTGGTGACTTCACTGCACGAAACAGAGGGTGCCTGGGTCTGGGTAAGTGAGCCTGAGAGCGGTGTATTTTCTTTGTCGAGAATTGACTGGGATGTTCCTCTAAGACTCTATCGCTCGGTAGACGGGATCTTTGCCAACCGTTATTCGAGCCAGGATAAAAAAGCCGAGGAGCTAACGCGGGCCAATGAGGCGATTCGCGACGGTATCGAGTGGGTCAGGTCGCTGATAGAACTTTATCCGGGTGACGCCGACTGGATGGGTGTAAGTCCAAAAGCGTATCTGCTGAATTTCCCCTGGTGTTTCTTCTCCACTTTGGTCGGTATGTCCGAAGAAACCCAGGGAAATCGGTTGCTGTCCCGGGTGTTCTCCAGTTCTACCATGCGCGCTGTCACCACGGCACCGTTTGCAAAAACGGTTGACGGCAAAATGAATCTGTTCGTAAATCCGCTTGGCGACTTGCCTGAACTGGACACGCTGAAATACCAGCCACGAGGTGATAAGTCAGGCGCGAATGCGAACATGTTTAAACGAATGGCGGCTTCGAACTCTATGTTTCTCGATGCGGTAGTTGATTCCGATTGTCTCGTTTATATCGGGCACGGCAAGCAGCGTCGAGACCTGGAAACGACCAACCTCGTATTTTCTTTTGGTCGGGAAGTCACAGAAACACAGATATCGGAGTGCAAAGGTGCCGCAGGAAATTCTGCAAGAGTGGCGATTGTCCTCGCGTGTTGGGGCGGTGCAAGTGCGATGGAAGGTAGTCTTGAAGGGTGGGAAGCGCAGGGACTGCCGTACGCATTCAAATCGGCCGGGTACGATTTTGTGATCACATCAATCTGGCCGCTAAGCCCGGATGTGGCCAGATTTTTTGTCGAGACCTTCCTGGCTCACTGGGATGACTATGACGACTGCGTGTCCTGTTTTTGTCATACCTATCGGGATTTGATATCCGAGTTCGGGATTGACCGGGTTATTCACGAGGGCGGAGGTATTGAATTGGTTACCTGAGACGGGCCTGGCAGTTGGCGCGAAGGTTCAGGTGCCAGCAAGCAGGTGCCGTTGCAGGTCAATGCAGGCGTGTATCAATATTAAACTCTGGGTCGCGATCAGATTTTCTGACAGTATAGGGCAATGAGAAATCCAACAAACTGTAAACTCTGGAAGGAACCTGAAGCGGCTTTCGCAGCACCGATGAAGGACCTGTTTGCCTTGCTGGACACTTTGGTCCAGGAGAGTCACTGGTGGCGCTATGTGCTGCATTGCCGTGAGTGCGGCCAGAAATATTTCTTTGAGTTCTACGAAGAGATCGATTGGGATCAGGGCAAGGACCCCCAGTATTCCACCTATATTCCCGTTGAGTCGGACGAGCAGGTGCAGTCTCTTGCCGGAAAGTCACACTTCGAACTGTTGGCTGTACGGCCCCGGCTGAACAAGGACTTTCCGTCCGATGCGGAGTCGCCCAGGGTGTACTGGCTCAAAGGCGACTGACCACACGCTGAGATGCAAGTGCTCCAGGCCACGACGAGTGGCGTGTTGTAGGTGCGAGCCTGCTAAGTGAGTTCTTTAGCCTATTCGTCATAACCCCGAATTATTGTCAGCGCAAGTTGCCGGCGGCGTTTCTGATGTGACGTAACGGGAGATATTGACGACTTATCCGGGAAATTCGGACCGGCGTCACATAGTTTGGTCTCGTGCTTTCGTAGTGTTTCCTGTATTCCACACCTTTTACGCGCCTTGATGTGTTGAAGTGTGTACCTATCGCGATAAAACATATGCAGGAGCTCGACCATGAACACTCGGATCTTTTTGATAGCCCCCTTTTTACTCGCGGGTGCCACTCAGCATGCGGCCGCCGACGATGACCTCTGGTTTGGTGTGAAAGCAGGAACGCTGGGCCTGGGTGTCGAAGCCACCTGGCGACCGGTGCCGTATCTGGATGTACGGGCCGGCTATAATGGATTCAACTATGAAGATACCCGCACCGAGGCGGGCATTGATTATGACGGTGAGCTTGATCT
Source organism: uncultured Gammaproteobacteria bacterium (assembly GCA_963922815.1). GTDB lineage: Bacteria > Pseudomonadota > Gammaproteobacteria > Steroidobacterales > SZUA-146 > SZUA-146. The sequence continues at coordinate 15,719 of CAWUKD010000020.1, read as the reverse complement.
TAGCACCGTGTACGCAACCGCCAATCTGCGTGTACCGCTGAGCCCGTTTCGGGTAACGGCCGGCATCTTTTCAAACGGCAATGAAGTTGTGCTCAACAGCGTTGACGGTAGTACGATCAATATAGGCGATATGACGTATCAGGCTGCCGACATCGGTCGGCTTGAGGCGCGCGGTACGTTTGACAACATCGCGCCATACGCAGGCATTGGATTCGATTTTCGTGTCGCCGATACAGTCGGAATTAATTTTGATGCCGGCGTTTTGTTTCAGGGTAAAGTCGATGTTGCCATGAACGCTACCGGCCCGATTGCCAATGATCCGCTGTTTCTGCAGGAACTCGAAGCCGAGCGCCTTGAGCTTCAGGATTCGGTTGATGACTATGAATACTATCCGGTCGTGTCGCTGGGATTCAGCGTCAATTTCTAGTTGCCGGCGCAGGATAGTCCCAGGAAGGCCTGTCTTTGAACTTCGATGCCAGAAGATCGATGAATAATCTGACCTTGGCCGACAGGTGGCGGTGACGCGGATAGAGCGCAGACAGCGTGACTTCGCTTGGGGTGTACGCCTCAAGAACGGGCGTCAATAAGCCTTGCTGTAACGTCTCGCCAACGATAAACGAGGGGAGCAGGGCGATACCCTGGTGGCGCAACGCGGCGTCTTTGAGTAACTCGCCGTTGTTGGACCACATGACGGAATTGATAGTGACAGACCGGTCGCCTTCGGGGCCACGCAATCGCCACTGGCTGCCCGACGCCTGATAGCCGTAGTGCAGGCAGCGATGTTTTTTCAAGTCAGTAGCATTTGTCGGCTCGCCGTGCCGCTTCAGGTATTCGGGAGATGCACACACCACACGTTTGATTGTGACAATGTCTTTGACGATCAGGCTGGTGGATACGCGGCTCTCGCCAATTCGTAGCGTGATATCGAACCCTTCTTCAATCGGGTCTATGCGGCGATCGTTCAGCACGACTTCCGTCGTGACATCCGGATGATTGGTCATGAATTCGGCGATGATTTCAGACAGGTGCAGTATCCCGAACGACATCGGTGCGTTAATGCGTAGATTACCGGTCGGTTTTTCCTGCAGATCGGTGACGGCAGAGATGGCTTCGTCGAGCTCATTGAGAATCAGCTTGCAGCGATCGTAAAAGGCGATGCCGGCTTCAGTAGGCGTGACCTGCCGGGTGCTCCGTCTCAGGAGCTGTGTGCCGAGATCATTCTCAAGATTAATAACGTATTTGTTGACGACTGAACGCGACAGCCCCATGCCGCGTGCGGCGGCGGCGAACCCCTCGGCTTCAACCACTTTGGTGAACGCTCTGATGCTGGCAAATCTGTCCATATTTGATTGTCTCCAATATGGCGACAGTATGTCATAAAAACGGCTAATTGTCTTTGTAATGGAGCGGCAGCATACTAATCCCCAATGACAACACACTCATTATCAATACATCGAGGAATTATCATGAACACACTCAATCCCGTTCTAAGCGTGCTCGGTCGCGTTCTCATCGCCCTGATATTTATCCTGGCGGGCCTGAACAAGATAGGAACTCTGGAAGGCACGCAGGGCTATATGGAAGCCATGGGTCTTCCGGGCATTTTGATTTATCCCACCATCCTGTTTGAAATCGGTGCGGGTCTGGCCATAACCGTGGGCTTCAGGACGCGGGTGGTGGCCCTGGCGCTTGCCGGGTTCAGCGTGGCATCCGCGGTCATATTCCACCGCGATTTTGGCGACCAGACGCAGTTCATCATGTTTATGAAAAACCTCGCGATTGCCGGCGGCTTCCTGATCCTGGCAAGACATGGCGCAGGCGAGCTGAGTCTGGACAAGCGGTAGCTCTGGAAGCGGGTTTCACATGACTTTGGACGTTGATCGGTAATGTATTCGTTCATCTGAGTGAGCGACCGGTACAACCGATGGTCACGGGCGTGAATCCCCAAGCAGTACAGACAGGCGCAGATGGGCTGAATGGTACAGGCAGGATTTTTGAACATGTCCGTATCGGGCAGATGATCAACAAACGGACCATCCTGTGATGTTCAGATCAGGATAATTGAATCGAGTTTTAAAGAGGACGTAGTGAAATGGGTCAGTTAGTCGAAGGAAAATGGCAGGACGTCTGGTATGACACCAAGTCGACCAAGGGCAGGTTCGTCAGAAAAAGTGCGTCGTTTCGCAACTGGATAACACCCTCAGGTGATCCTGGCCCAACGGGTAGCGGCGGCTTTAAGGCCGAAGCGGGTCGATATCATCTGTATGTCTCGCTGGCGTGTCCCTGGGCGCATCGCACGCTCATCTTCCGTAAACTCAAAGGACTGGAAGATGCGATTACGCTATCCGTCGTCAATTCCTACATGGGCTCCGAGGGCTGGACCTTTGAACCGGGGAGCGGCGTGATACCAGACAGCGTTAACCAGGCCGATCGTATGTACGAAATCTATACGGCGGCGGATCCCGATTACACGGGTCGGGTAACCGTGCCGGTCCTGTGGGACAAGCAGACAGATACCATTGTATCCAACGAGTCCTCGGAGATTATTCGCATGCTCAATTCGGCCTTTGATGGCGTTGGTGCCCTCGAAGGTGACTATTACCCGGAGCATCTGCGCGAGGAAATCGACACGATTAACGACCTGGTTTATTCAAACGTGAATAACGGCGTTTACAAGGCCGGGTTCGCAACCACTCAGGCGGCGTATGAAGATGCAGTGGGAGCCTTGTTCGTCACGCTCGACTCGCTGGAAGAGCGACTGGCATCCCGTCGCTATCTGACAGGCGGTACAGTAACGGAAGCGGACTGGCGGCTGTTTACCACCATGGTTCGGTTTGATCCTGTTTATGTGGGTCATTTCAAATGCAATCGGCGCCGGCTCGTCGACTATCCAAACCTGTGGGGGTACATTCGCGACCTTTATCAGACGCCGGGCGTGTCAGACACCGTTGATATTGAGCACATCAAGGCGCATTACTACGGGAGTCACGACACCATTAACCCCACTGGTGTTATCCCGGTAGGGCCGGATATCGACTACACGCTGCCGCATGATCGGGCTCGTCTGGCGTAAATGTCAGCTCTTGAACTCTTGTTCCCGCACAGGGCGGCGCTGTGTGACCTGATCCGCTCGCAGCAGGTACGCATCGGACGCTGGACTGGTTGCTAAGGCAGGAAGACCCGCGCGTTGCGTTAGAAAACTGCCGGCGCCTGTGACCGGGCTTTCGTCAGGCTCGTCATATTCGATGTCCTCATCTATGCTGTAGTAATTCTGATTGTCAGCGTCGCAAGACCATACTGCTGGTAATCGTCTGTAGATAACTTCGGGGGTATCCATGTCTATGACCTTTACACGCCGTGTACTGACCGTTCTGATATTTGTTGTCATGCCGGGCTGCGCGACGGTAGACTCTCAGGCTCCATCCGGGTCGCAGAGCAACCCCCCATCGGCCGCTACGACTCGTCTGCAACAGGAACTGCGCACGCGTCTGCCGTTCGAGGATCGTCGCGACTTTGACGAACACAAGCGCGGCTTCATTGCTGCACCGTCCTATCGGCGCATTGTCGACGATAACGGCGACCAGGTCTGGGATATCGGTCAGTACGACTTTCTGCTGAACGGCGAAGACATCGATAGCATTCACCCGTCGCTGCAGCGTCAGGCCACGCTGAACATGAACTACGGTTTGTATGAAGTCGTGAAAGACAGAATTTATCAGGTGCGCGGATACGACCTGTCGAACATGACGCTGGTCAGAGGCGACACCGGGTGGATCGTGTTTGATGTGCTGCTGGTTAAGGAAACGGCGGCCGCTGCGCTTAAGTTTGCGAATGAACAATTGGGCGAGCTGCCTGTGGTTGCGGTCGTTTATTCGCACTCGCATGCCGATCATTTTGGCGGTATCCGCGGCGTGGTGGATGAGGAAGACGTAGTCTCGGGGAAGGTCAAGCTGCTGGCGCCACGCGGTTTCATGGAACACGCTATCGCGGAAAACGTGTACGCCGGAAATGCCATGACGCGCCGGGCGGCCTACCAGTACGGACGTGTGTTGCCGGTTAGCCCGCGAGGGCAGGTTGATTCGGCGATAGGCAAGGCGACCGCCAGCGGCAGCCTGGGGCTGATTCCGCCCAACCTGGTGATTGAGGACGATTTTGAAGAGCACACCATTGACGGCGTACGCATGGTGTTCCAGAACACGCCCGGCACCGAAGCGCCGGCCGAAATGAACACGTGGTTTCCGGAACTCAAAACGTTCTGGGCTGCCGAGAACATTACGGCGACCATACACAACGTATACACGCTAAGAGGAGCGCTGGTTCGTGACGCCCTTGGCTGGTCCAAAGCCATCAACGAGGCTCTGTATCGATTCGGCACAAAGGCCGAGGTCATGCTGGCGTCGCACAACTGGCCGCGCTGGGGCAATGCCCGAATTCAGGAGGTGATGCGGGCCCAGCGCGACGCGTACGCCAATCTGAACAATCAGGTTTTGCACCTGGCCAATCAGGGCGTCACCATTAACGAGATTCACAATCAGTACAAAGTCCCGGCCAGTCTCGCGAATCGGTGGTCGGTTCGTCAGTATCACGGCTCCGAGTTCCACAACGCGCGCGCGGTCATCAATCGCTATCTGGGTTACTGGGATGGAAACCCGGCAACGCTGGCGCCACTGTCGCCGTCTGACTCCGCGCCGCTGTACGTCGAGATGATGGGTGGCGCCGACAACATTCTCCGGAAAGGGCGCAGCCTTTATCAGGAAGGGCAGTATCGACATGCGATGGAGATTGTGAACAAGCTGGTGTACGCAGAGCCGGATAACGAACGCGGAAAACATCTGCTCGCCGATATTTTCGAGCAGCTTGGCTATCAGTACGAGAGTGCCAGCATGAGAAACTCTTTTCTTTCTGCAGTGCAGGAACTCCGCGCCGGCGTAAAGCCGGTAACCGGACTCGACCCTGGCGGTCCTGACACGGCTCGTGCGCTGACCACGTCGCAGTGGTGGGATGCGATTGCCATTCGCGTGGACAGCCACAAAGCGGATGGCATAACGTTCAAACTCAATTTCATTACCCCGGACAACAACGAGTCATTTGTTGTAGAGATGAGTGGCGGTACGCTGACCAACATTGCCGGGGTGACCGCACCTGACGCAGACGCAACGATTACCATCAACAGGGCAGACCTGGTACCGGTGATGATGCAGCAGGTTACGCTCGGAGAGCAGATTCAAAACGGTACCGCGAAACTTGCCGGAGACGGACGGGTGCTGCAGCAGCTGGGGTCTACGCTCGTTGCGTTTGACCCGCTGTTTGAGATGATGCCGGGTACTCGTTGACGTGGGCGGTACGACCAGGCGCGAGGCTGTTAGGAGATATTCGTGCCCGATATCAAAACGACCCGCGCCCGGCGCGCGAGTTACCGAGAGAATTAATGCGGCATGATCCTGCCGCTGACAGCACGGGCTTAGAATCGCCAGCCCACTCCGAGTGATACGCTAATTGGCGAGTAATCAGATTCAACGGTCCTTCGGCTGTCGCCGGGAAACTCCAGTTTGGTTCCGCTGACTGACAGGTAGCGAACGCCAGCATCGACAAAGAGTTTTTCGCTGAAATCGTAGCGCCCGCCGAACTGAAGCTGAAAGCCGACGTCATCAGTTTCAAATGACGTTTCTTCGCCGTTAATTTCAAAGTCTATGTCGATTTCCTGCGTGAGCATGATCCCGGCGCCCATATAGCCGGTTAGTTTATCGTTTTGAAAAGGTTTGAAGTTGTACAGCGCGCTGATGCCAATATTGAGTGAGGCGAAGTCTCCTTCCGTGCTGCTGCCTATGCCTTCAACCGTGATGTCGTTGAGGTCGTTTCTGCGGTAAACGATTTCAGTCTCAAGGCGCCATTGATCGTTGAGATTGTAGCCAAGCGTCCCGCCTCCTGTGAAGGATAGGTCAAAATTGGCTTTGGCCTCGGAGCTGATGGCCTCATCTCGATAGCTGATAGTTTCGGATCCGAGAAAACCAATGCCCACCAGTGCGGTTGCGTAAAACCGATCGTCAGCGTCGGCTCGTGATGGGCCCGCATAAAGGGCCGCCGCGGAAGTGATTAGAAAAGCCAGTCCAAGTCGCTTCATGATTATCTCCTGAAAGTAAATGTGTTTGTGTGGTGCAGGTGATAGCAATGTTGCATGTTGAGCCCGGTCCCGATAGTGCCTAAGTGCCTGGGATTCAATAAGCGGTAGGCATATTTCACAAGCGGTTTACGAAGTGACCGCTACTGTCAGCCTATGAACACCAATCCGACCTTGATGAATTTCACAAGAGCGCATTTTAGTCAGCGACTGATTTTGGTGGCCGTTGGCCTGACCGTGCTTTTCACCGCTATTTCACCTGAATCCACGCGCTCATTGGCAACACCCGTACGATTGCTCTTCTGGAGCCTTCACATTGGCATCGGACTCGCTGCGGCTATTCTCGTCGCGCACGTTCTGACCCGATACCTGCAATCGGTACGCGACTGGCGGCTTGTGTTTTATTCAGGACTGGGCGGTGTATTACTTTTCGCGCCATTCGCTTTCGGGATTGAATCGCTATTCCCCTTGTCGGCCGATGACGCCGCTTCAGACTGGGGTGACGAGTTCGCCCGCATGTCCGTACTCGCGGCCATACTGGTGGAGGCTATTGAGCTGGCGCCTTCCTATCTGGCTTCGTGGTTTCTCATTAATATTGGCCAGACGACGGTATTTCCTGTCAGTGAAGTGGATCACGCGAAAAATGTGCCTTTGGGTAAAATACGTGAACCAGACAACGATGCCGATGACGGGCTATCTTCCATGGCCGACAGTGAAGAGACTGTCGACAACCCATCAAATTCGTTTCTGGATCGACTACCGCCGGCAATCGGTACAGATTTGATCGCGGTTTCGTCGGATCTACATTATCTGCATGTATTCACCGCCGAAGGCAAAGCCATGGTGCTGGGAGCGCTTCAGGATGTTGAAAAAACACTGGGAGATCGTGGGCTACGCGTTCATCGCTCGCACTGGGTTGCTCTGGATGCCGTTGTCAGTTTTCGCAAGGCCGGTACCGGCTGGAGGCTGGAGCTGTTGGGAGGGCATAGCGTTCCTGTCAGTCGTCGCAAGAAATCGTTGGTTCAACAGCGTCTGGGTGAAGGGTTTGTTCGGTCTACACGGATCGCCTGATCGTTAAGGTTTAGCGGAGCCTGTGCTACCGTGTTTACTTTCTTATGAGACATATAAGTAAACTGTCCCCGGATTATCAGGAACTTTCTTTATGACTGACTTTTTGCTGCTGGCGTTTATTTTCATGGTTGCTGGTGTGGTGGCCGTGCCCATTGCGTCGCGGCTCGGGCTTGGGTCGGTGCTGGGCTATCTGATTGCGGGCATTATCATTAGTCCGATCCTCGTGCTGCTGCACGTTGATGTGGTGTCGCTTCAGCACTTTGCTGAATTCGGTGTTGTCATGATGCTGTTTCTTGTGGGTCTTGAGCTTGAACCAAAACTGCTCTGGTCGATGAGATCCAGACTGCTCGGGCTCGGTGGTGGCCAGGTGGCGATAACAACGGCCGTGGTCATGGGGGTCGCGATGATCCTGGGACAGTCCTGGTCGGTCGCTCTGGCCATAGGACTGGTGATGGCGCTGTCGTCCACGGCGATTGTGTTGCAGACGCTCAACGAAAAAGGCTTGATGAAAAGCGACGGCGGCCAGTCGAGTTTCTCGGTGCTGCTGTTCCAGGATATCGCCGTTATTCCGATGCTGGCACTGATACCGCTGCTGGCTTTGCCAGAATTATTGGAGGCGATGTCACACGGTGCAGGCAGCGCCGACGACGGTCATGGAGCGTCGATGAGTCTGGTTGACGGACTGCCCGGCTGGGGCGCTGCTCTGGTCACGCTGGGAGCAATCGCGGCGGTTATTGTGGTGGGTTCATTCCTGACCGGGCCACTGTTTCGTTTTATTGCAGCCGCTCAGCTTCGCGAGCTGTTTGTCGCGACGGCACTGATGATCGTCATTGGTATTGCCCTTTTGATGACCCTGGTTGGTCTGTCCCCGGCGCTCGGTACATTTTTAGCGGGGGTGGTTCTGGCCAACAGTGAATATCGACACGAACTTGAGAGCAACATCGATCCGTTCAAAGGCCTGCTGCTGGGGCTCTTTTTCATGACGGTTGGCGCAGGAATAAATTTCGCGCTGCTGCTCGATAATCTCGGTTCGATCGTAGCGCTGACGCTTGCGCTTATGGTGATCAAAGTGCTGGTGCTGTACGTACTCGCGGTCGTCTTTAAGATCGGCGGTCCGGATCGCTGGCTGTTCAGTCTCGGACTGGCGCAGGCCGGAGAATTTGGCTTTGTGCTGCTGTCCTTTACGGTGGCGAGCGCCGTTATTCCGGCTGCCCTGGCCGATCAGCTGTTGCTGATCGTGGCGCTGTCGATGCTGCTGTCGCCGGCGCTGTTTATTCTGTACGACCGCGTGATCGCGCCGCGATTCTCAGATTCAGAAGAACGTGAGATGGATACCATTGCAGAAAAGAGCGAGATCATTATCGCCGGTCATGGTCGTGTCGGTGGACTGGTGCGGCGTATGCTTCATGGTACCGGTGCCACGCCTACGGTAATTGATTTCAGTTCAAAGCAACTGGACCTGATCCGGACGTATGGCATGCAGGCCTACTATGGAGATGCTACGCGACCCGACCTGTTGCACGCTGCGGGCATTCACGAGGCCAAGCTACTGGTTATTGTTATCGACGACAAGGATCAGATTACCGAGCTCACCAAGTACGTGCTCCATCACTACCCCGACGTCAGGATAGTGGCCCGTGCCATTGACAGGGATCATGTCTACGACCTGTGGTTTGCGGGCTGTCGTGACATTATTCGCGAAACGTATGACAGCTCGCTGAGAATCGGCCGATCTGCCATCGAAGCTCTCGGCTATTCACGCGATCAGGCAGAGCGCATGGTTGATGCGTTTAACGATCTTGATCGCGAAGTCATGCTGATGGCCGCGGAACACTATGATCCTGCCGTTCCAACGCTCGAAAACGAAGCTTATATCCAAAAGATTCGCGAGAACCGGGGTGGCTGGGAAGCTGATCTTGAAAGGCGCATGGGGGCCATTATGGCCGAGCCTGGCAAAGTCTGAGTAGAGATAGCGCAGTCCGTAAAGCTGGACGATCTGGCGACGAGTTTTTCGGGTGATACCGCTCAAGGGCGTTACGCCTGGGCGTCGTACTATGCGGTTCCGGCGCTGAAGAGCGCCTGGACGTCGCTTGCATACCCGGTCGATACCAGCGATTGATCGACGGCAGTAGCGCTCGAACGACCGGGTCTAAATTTGAGCTGATCCACTGCGGTTTTCCGATCATCAGGAGTTTCGAGCCCCTGTGCTACGATGCTCAATCAACACGACCTCTGTTGGCAGGATCACTCGGGTAAGGAAGCCGATCATGGCGTTCAGACTGAAATCGTATCTCCAGACATCCCTTCTTGTTCTGACGGCGCTGCTGACCTGTGCCGGTAGCGGCAGTGAACCCGCGCAAAATGAACGGCCCAAAGTAGGTCTGGTCTTAAGCGGTGGCGGGGCTCGCGGTGCGGCCCATGTCGGCGTTCTTAAAGTGCTTGAACGTCTCAACATTCCCGTCGATTACGTGGCTGGAACCAGTATGGGTGCCATTGTCGGCGGTCTCTACGCGTCAGGTATGAGCATCGATGAACTCGACAGCGTGATGAACGACACCGACTGGAATACGTTTTATTCCGATCGACAGCCGCGGGCGGAACGCAGCCTCAGGCGCAAGTCCGACGGTAACGGCTTTCTGGTCAATTTCGATATGGGCTTCAAAGACGGAGGCCTCGTTTTTCCGCTTGGGCTGGTGCAGGGACAGAAGTTTGAAATTGCCCTGCGACGGTGGCTGTTGCCGGTTGCGAAAACCAAAGACTTCGATGCACTTCCCATTCCGTTCAGGGCGGTGGCTACCGACGTGGCCACCGGCGAGCTGATTGTGCTGGATTCGGGTGATCTGGCCAGCGCCATCCGCGCCAGCATGTCGGCTCCGGGCGCGTTAAAACCGGTAAGGCTCAATGGACGGTTGCTGGTAGACGGGGGACTGGTAAACAACCTGCCGGTTCAAATTGTCCAAGACATGGGCGCCGATGTGCTGATTGTTGTGGATGTCGGTTTTCCGTTGCTGAATGAAGAAGATCTTGATTCGGTTCTGTCGGTGAGCAATCAGATGCTGACAATCATGATCAAGGGCAACGCCAGCCGGCAGCTTAATATGCTTGGGGACGACGACATTCTGATTACACCTGAGCTGGATCGCTTGAGTTCGGCGGCGTTTGATCGTATGGGCGAGGCGGTACAGATTGGAGAAGCGTCTGCCTCAAAACTCGAACACGAACTGAAAAGCCTGACGCTTGGTCATACGCAGTACGCTGCCCACAGGCAGAACAAGAGCGCACGCCGCTTTGAACCCCCGGTGATTGATCAGGTAAAGATTGTAAACCAGTCGCTGCTTTCGCCCAGGGTTATCGCCACCCGTCTATCCGATCATGAGGGCAAGCCTCTGGATGTTGAGCAACTCGAATCTGAAATAGGCGAGATTTACGGCTTTGATACGTTTGAGTCTGTGACCTACTCGGTTAATGACGTTGACGATAAAACCGAGTTGTTGCTCACGGCAAAAGAAAAAAGCTGGGGGCCAAACTACCTTCGGTTTGGGGTCAACTTCGAAGATGATTTCGATGGCACCAGTAACTACAATCTCGCCGCCAGATTGACCAAGACGGAAATTAACAAGCTGGGTGGCGAGCTGCGCCTGGAAGCGCAAATGGGAACCAGCCCGCGCCTGTTCGCCGAGTGGTACCAGCCGCTCGACTACCGGTCGCGATGGTTCGTGAGCTCGTCTCTCGAATATGGCAACGATAACGATATCCTGTTCGACCGAGGGACCCGACTGGCGCAGTTTCGTTCCGAACAAGCCCAGTTCAGCCTGACCACGGGCCGCCAGTTTGGTAATTGGGGTCAGCTGGTTCTTGGAGTGAGTCAGATTCGTAGCGACGCATCACTCCAGATTGGCATGCCACTGGCCGGCGATTTTGACTCCGACATTAGAGCAGCGACGCTCGTATTCGACTACGATACGGTCGACAATGATTCCATACCGCGTTTTGGAACCCAGTCACGGTTACAGTGGATTGCCAGTCGCGAAGGGATGGGCTCTGATGCGTCGTTTGATCTCGCTCAGTTTTCGATCTTGAAACCTTACACCTGGGGCAAGAATACACTGCTGAACTGGTGGGATTTTGGTTCGGTCACCAAGGGTGATCTGGCGCCCTTTTCGATTGGCGGATTGTTCAGCTTGTCCGGCTACGCGTCAGAAGAGCTGCAGGCCAAGCACGTCGCGATTGGCCGGCTGCTGTATTACCGACGCCTCGGGGACGCGAAACTGCCTGTCTTTGATACCACCGTTTATGTGGGTGCCTCGATCGAAATGGGTAACGTCTGGGAAAGTCGAACCGACATCAGTTTCGACAGTGCACTAACGGCCGGAAGCCTGTTTGTTGTTCTCGATACGCTGATTGGGCCGGTCTATCTGGCATACGGTTCTGCCGAAGGCGGTCGCAGTTCGGCTTATCTGTTTATCGGGCAAACGTTCTAACCGGTTCCGGTCCACAGTTGGGTCTGTGGCGCACCGACCAGAGTCTGATCGCATTCCTGTTGCCGGGTGATCAATGGATAACGATCAACCAACCGGCAAGGCAACTCATTAGATGTAATAGTCGGTACCTGATCCGACGGACGGTGTCCGACCAGATCGCACCCTGACGGTCAGATTTCCCCCCGTGGAGCGGCTTCAGCCGCGAATTGGCACTGAACATCGCGACTAAAGTCGCTCCCACAGAAAGCCAGTCCACAGATTTCCAATTCACAGAAAGCCAATCCACAGAAAGCCAGTCCACAGATTTCCAACCCACATTTCGCAAACCCACAGACTGACAACCCTCGAGTGTGTAGCGGCCTTTAGTCTCGATCAAATCTGAGTCATCACACATTGGAGCACTATCCATGCAGGCTTTATTGTCTATCGGAGTGTGTTTACCTGACCGCAAACTTTCGCGGTCAGGTAAACCGTCTTCACTTTCCTGATCAAAACCCGTCGTGCAAGCCGGGATTACGCTATCGCGTTTTTGGCAATCCAGTTAGGCAGGAACTCGTAAGGATTCATGCCTTCTTTGACCGCCGTGCCGAAATTACTCTGTGTCAGCGCCTGCTGCAGGCTGCCGTCTGAATAGGCATCAAACGTCTCGGTGCAGCCGCCGACAAACTCGCCGCCAACAAACACCTGGGGTATCGACGTTATTCGCGTGCGGGCGTTCAGGACTTTGCGAATCCGGCCGCCAAACTCGTTTTTCTGGAACGCGACTGAGTCGAGGTCGATAGACCGGTAGCCAATTCCGGCCGCATCCAGAAAGTTGCGAACCGACCAGCAGAATTCACACCATTCCAGGGCGAATATCGCCACAGGCTGCGAACGATCGGCCAGCACGGAAGCTACAAAATCTTCGGCCTCGCTATCGCGCTCGGTCTCGAGCGGAATGATAGGCGATGCTTTGGGAGTTGCCGTCTTCGGTGCGGGCGTCGGGGCCGGGGCGTTGAAACGGCACAGTTCGGTTGAATTCGAAATGTCGTGTTCTTCGGTGTTCATTTCTGCTTCAACCCCTTTAAACAACGGCGTGGACAAATAGCGCTCGCCGGTGTCTGGCAGCATGCACAGGATTTTTGATCCGGGTTCTGCCCGGCTGGCGACCTCGAGCGCGGCGGCCAGCGTGGCGCCGCCCGATGTACCACAGAAAATGCCTTCCTGAACCGCTACGGCCCGGGCGGTTTCGATGCCCGCCTGTCCGTTGACCGGCAGCAGTTCATCGATCAGTCCGTCGGCCGCTGCGTTCTCGGCAAATTTCGGAATAAAATCCGGGCCCCAGCCCTGCACCGGATGCGGGCGCGCCGTGGGATGGCTGGTGCGTTTGCCAGAAGCGTCAAACGGCTGAGGAATCTGGCTCGACAGCAGCGCAGAGTTGTCAGGCTCGCATGCGACGATTCGCGTATCGGGGCGCTCCTGTTTGAGCACCCTGGCAACGCCTTGCAGCGTACCGCCCGTACCGTATCCGCTGACGAAATAGTCGAGGCGGTCACCTTCAAAGTCCGCCATGATTTCGCGAGCCGTGGTTCGTGAGTGCATATCGGCGTTGGCGTCGTTGTCGAACTGACTGGCCAGGAACCAGCCGTGTTTTGCGGCGAGTTCTTCGGCTTTGGCAATCATGCCGGTGCCGCGATGAACGGCTGGCGTAAGCACGACTTTGGCGCCCAGGAATCTGAGCAGCTTGCGCCGTTCGATACTGAAGTTCTCGGCCATAACAATCACCAGCGGATAGCCCTTTTGGGCGCATACAACAGCAAGGCCGATGCCCGTGTTGCCGCTGGTCGCTTCAATTACCGTTTGGCCTGGTTTCAACGCGCCTGATTCTTCGGCAGCCTCGATGGCGGCCAGGGCAAACCGGTCCTTGACCGACCCGGAGGGATTGAACGCTTCCAGCTTGACGTATACCTCCACGCCGTCTGGGGCGATGTGGTTCAGGCGGACGGTGGGGGTCTGGCCGATGGTGTCGAGAATGCTTGAGTAACGGTTGTTCATAACGTGTGTCTCCGTGAGTAATCTGGTGCTAATCAGTTAGCGGGATTGCGTGTTGGTGACACTCTGGCTTAGCGGCACCCAGGAATCCTGACCGGGGCCTGACGTGTTGGTGACCATTGGATGACCACTAAAATAGCTATTAATAACAAAGAGATATGAGCGATCGAAACGAAGCAAATCTGCTCGATTATTCGGTCAGGCGGCGGGATTCCAGCCCCTGGTGGGAGTTCTGTCATTGCGAACCCGCGCAGCGGGTGTGGCAATCTCCGTCCGGCATCGGGGATCAATAAGACGGGTCACCCGTTCGTCAGGAGATTGCCGCGTGCTTCGCGCTCGCAATGACCGTGCTTGCTTTTGATCCCGCCTCAACCGCGAAAAGGCACGCGTCGCGCGCATAATTGGCGGGCGCCTGAGCAGCATGCTGGCGCCGCAGCAGGCTGGTTTGCGACCCCGGAAACCAGAGGCCGGATGCTATACTCGCCGCAATCCTGCAGGCTCTGACGCCGTTGCCTGCCTACCCGAACCTGGGCGGATCCGGCGACAGACGACAGTTATCCTGTCTCGCCAATGGGCGGCTACACCAAGACTGAATGAGGAACGCAAACATGCTGCAATTGATTCTCGGCTTAGTACTCTTTTTCGGGATTCACTCCGTTGCCATCGTGGCGCTGCCCATGCGTGATGCCATGGCGACAAAGCGACCGCTGGGCTGGAAGGCGTTCTACGCGATCGTGTCGCTGGTTGGCATCGTGCTCATGGTCTTAGGCTACGCCGAGCTTCGACTGACCCCGACCCTGCTCTACGTGGCGCCAACCTGGCTGTATCACGTTGCGGCGACGCTGCTGATCCCGGTCTTTGTTCTGTTTTTTGCACCGTACTTTCCAGGTCGTATCAGTGCCGCGACGAAGCACCCGCAGCTCATTGCCGTGAAGCTCTGGGCGGTCTCGCATCTTCTCGTGAACGGAACCCTGGCCGACGTGCTGCTGTTTGGCTCGTTTCTCGCGTGGGCGGTGATTGACCGTATCTCGATGAAGCGCCGGGTAGCGCGTCCGCTTCCCGGGTTGCCCAAATCCAATACCAACGACATTCTCGTCGTGGTGCTTGGCCTGGCCATCTACGTCGCGTTTGTTCTGTGGCTGCATGAAATGCTGATTGGCATTAAACCCTTCGGGCGGATGATGTCCTGAGCCGATCAGCCAGCATCGCGCCGACATCAGCCCGTTGGAGTTGTATTAAGAAACAGGTATTGTCATTGCGAGCGCGAAGCGCGCGGCAACCCGAATTCGGAGGATGACAATCGTGCTACTTGAAACCCCTGACGTGCAGATAGGCTGGCAGGCGACCCCGTTTACTCTGGCCGATCCGGACGGCGTTTCTTACTCGTTGCACGAACTGCAAAGCGGGAGCCGGGCGCTGCTGATAGCGTTTATCTGCAATCATTGTCCATACGTAAAGGCCATCGCTGACAGGCTTGCGGCCGATGCCAGGCAACTTCAAGACGAAGACATCGCGGTGGTTGCGATCAACTCGAACGACTACGCCTATGTTCCGGCCGACAGTCCGCCCGAGATGAAAAAGTTTGCGAAGAAGCACGGGTTTACGTTTCCCTATCTCGTGGATGAGGACCAGTCTGCGGGCCGCGCCTACGACGCCGTGTGCACGCCCGATTTTTTTGGCTTTAACGCCGACGGACAGCTTCAGTACCGCGGTCGTCTGGATGATGCTCGTATGGGTGCAGCCGATAATCGTGTGCCGGAACTGGTCAACGCGATGCTGGAGATTGCCGGCACCGATCGGGGTCCTGCCGTTCAGTACCCCAGCATGGGGTGTTCGATAAAGTGGCGAAGCGACTAGCCGGTATTATTCACAGAGACAGGCTCCCCTCAAAAAAACAAAAAAATGCGGAGAGCTGCGTTACAGGCAGGGCAGGGGCATAGGCCGGGCATGCATCGCTTAGGAGTCGTACGGGTTAAAGACCGACCACAAAAAAGGCCTTCCCGGGAACTGCGCGTTCG
>CAWUKD010000019.1:0-34972 GCA_963922815.1 uncultured Gammaproteobacteria bacterium | reverse complement strand
CGACAGGCTTTTTGTGAACGGATCGGCTTATCGCGTCAGAGCTGATTTTGCGCGAAACGTGTGCCACGGCGCTATCATGACGCCGCTGACGGAGGCGGAGCTGGTGTGCCTGTCGGACCTGCTAAACGATGACATGATCGCGTTTGAATAGAGCAGGGGCCACGCGGATGTTCGCGACGCTGGTGCGCGACCTGATCTGAATGACTGGTACGTGCAACTCTCAAGGCCGTTTTTCCGGCTAGTCCAGAGTCTGTCGATATCGAAGCATGGCGATAATCCCAACCACCGTCGTAAAAGCCACCAGCGCCAGTATCGGTGACTGTACTTCGCTAAAACTAACCCCTTTGAGCATCACACCGCGAACAAGTCGAAGAAAATGCGTCAGCGGAAAGACTTCGCCGAGCGTTTGTGCCCAGGTGGGCATACCGCGAAACGGAAACATGAAGCCTGAGAGCAGCAGCGACGGCAAGAAGAAAAAGAACGTGAGCTGCATGGCCTGCATTTGAGATTTGGCCAGCGTCGAGAAAGTGAATCCGAGCGCCAAATTGGCGATCACGAAAATCGTTATGCCCAGCACCAGCAGGCCCAGACTGCCAACGAATGGAACCTCGAACACGTATTTGGCAGCCGCCAGAATTACCGCGGTCTGAACGGCTCCGATCATCAGATACGGGACGATTTTTCCAATCATGACTTCCAGAGGCCGGGCGGGCAGTGCCAGCAGGTTTTCCATGGTGCCGCGCTCAACTTCACGCGTGAGCGCCATGCTGGTGATCATCACCAGCGTCATGGTCAGAATCACGCCGAGCAGGCCAGGAACAATATTGATCTGCGTAATGCCTTCCGGATTGTATTTGGGATGAACCACGAGGTCGTAGGCCGATGGAGAGGGCGATATGTGGTTGAGCGCCGCGTGGCGCTCGTGGCGCAGAGCCTGAGTAAAGATAGCATCGAGCCGGTTAATGGCGTTGGACGACGCCGAGGGATCTGAGGCGTCGGCTTCGACCAGTATCTGGGGCCGCTCGCCCCGCACCAGGTCTCTGGTAAATCCGACCGGAAAGGTGACGACAAAAGCGACATCGCCGGTGGCCAGTAGTCTGGCACTCTCGCGCGGGTCGTCTGTTTGCAACACGAAATCAAAGTAGCCGGAGGTCTGCATACCCGACAGCAGCGTGCGCACAATGGGTGTTTGCTCTTCCGCCAGAACCGCCGTTGGCAGGTGTTTGGGGTCGGTGTTAATGGCAAAACCAAACAGCGTAAGCTGAACGATCGGAATTCCGAACATCATGGCGAACGTGAAGCGGTCGCGTCGGGTCTGCGTCAGTTCTTTGGCCAGAATGGCCCAGGTTCTGTAGAGAAATCCGAAGATCATCGCGCGTCAAACCGCGTGTCGGCGCCGGCTCGCTCGGTTAGCGCAATAAAGGCGTCCTCAAGGGTGGGTCTGACTTCGAGCCAGTGAACTCCGGGCGCCTGAGCCGTGGATACAGCCTGCTCGAGCTTCTCACGATGGCGACCACTGACGTGCAAGGCTGAGCCAAAATAGGCGGCATGCTCAACGCCCGGTGCGCTTTCCAGTTTCCCGGTAAGCTTTCTGACCCCGTCACCTTCGGCGCGAAAGGTCACAAGATTGGAACCAGCGATAATATTTTGCACCGTTCCTTCGGCAACTTTCAGTCCGTTGGCAAGGTAAACAATGCGGTCACACCGTTCGGCCTCATCCATATAGTGAGTAGAGACCAGCGCGGTGACGCCGCGTTCGGTGGTCAGGCGATGAATCTCGTCCCAAAAGTCACGTCTGGCCTGAGGGTCGACTCCGGCAGTAGGTTCATCCAGCAGCAGCAGTCTTGGTTCGTGCATGGTGAGCGCAGCCAGAGCCAGCCGCTGTTTCCAGCCGCCGGAGAGCGCGCCAGCCAATTGTTTTTGCCGCTCTGCCAGTCCCAGATTTTCAAGCGTTTTGTCGACGACCTGTTTGAGTTTTGGCAGTTGGTACAGGCGACCGACGAATTCGAGATTCTCGCGTATCGTCAGATCGCTCCAGAACGAAAACTTTTGCGTCATGTAACCTGTGCGCGCCTTGATCAGGGCGGCTTCATCTGCGATGTCGTAGCCAAGACAGGTCCCCGATCCTTCGCTGGCGCGGAGCAGACCGCAGATCATGCGAATCGTCGTTGTTTTTCCCGATCCATTGGGTCCCAGAAAGCCCCATACCTGGCCAGCAGGCATGCGCAGGTCAACGCCGCCTACCGCGACTTTGTCGCCAAAACGTTTGACCAGTCCCTGTACGTCAATGACGTATTCGGTAGTCATGTCCAGTCAACGTCTACGGGAAGTCCCGGTAGCAGGCCGGAGTTGGCGGGCAGCCTGGCTTCAATCATAAAAACCAGTTTTTCCCGCGCGCCCTTGCTGTAAATAACCGGCGGCGTGAATTCCGCTGTCGTTGATATGTAGCTTACAGTGGCCTCGACAGAAGCGGGCAGACCGTCGGCGCGCGCGGTGATTTTTTTGCCCAGTGCGAAGTCGGTGAGTTCGCGCTGGGTGACATAGAATCGCACTTTCAGGCTGTCGGGCGGGGCGATGGCAAGCACAGGCGTGCCCGTGGTTACGAACTCGCCGGGATAGTGAAACACTTCGGTGACGGTTCCGCCAAAGGTAGCCGTTACCGCGCGTCTCGAAAGGGATACTTCAGCTGATTCACGCTGGGTTTCAGAAGTTTGGATGCCGGCAGCGGCTGCCCGACGACGGGCTGTTCGGGCCGCGAGTTCGGCTACCTTGATGTTCTCCTGAGCAACGTTCCTGGCCGCGACTGCAACATCGTAGTCGGCTATTACCTGGTCGCGCCGACTGTCAGGTTCCAGGCCTCGCTTTACCAGAGGCAGCACGCGATCCCGCTCGGCTTTCGCCCGGGTCACTCGCGCATTGGCTTCAGCCAGTCTGGCTTTCAGGACGTCGATTTCTGCGGGGCGGGCGCCCGTGTCCAGATTTTCAGCTTCAAAGGTCGCCTGATTGATACGACTGGTGGCCTCGCGTAAAGCGACGATCTCCAGATCGCTATCGAGTTCAAATAGTGGGTCTCCAACTTCTATTGAGTCGCCTTCGAGAACAGGGCGGTTCCTGAGCCAGCCGGAGCCGGGAGCCGCGATATAACGCCATTCCGTCTCCACGTAGCCAACATGGACCTGTGCGACGTCCGGTTCGGAGCAGGCGACGAGAGCGGGGATGCACAGAGACAGTAGCAGTCCGGCTGTCAGAATTCTCATTGGGCAACTCCCGTGGTGATTCCGTTAAGGAAAAAGCGAATGTGTGTTGAGATCAATTGTTCGACGTCCAGCGGTGCGCTGCCGTCGGCATCAAATACGGCGCGCCAGATCCCTGAGAACAGGACCGGGGTGACCAGTAGCCTGGCGGCAATGTCGGGATCCGACACGCGAATTTCTCCCCGCTTGTCAGCGGTGGCGAGCATGCGAGCGAGCAGGGCGAGAACTCTTTCCAGAACGTTGGTTCGGTACAGCCGAACGATATCGGGGAACTGTTGAGATTCACCAATGAGAATTTTCATCAGTCTCGGCATGTCTGAGTGCCGCACAATGAGCGGAATCAGCTGTGCAAACCGGTTCAGCGATAGTTCGATCGACGTTGATTCATCCACAATCTGTTCGAGCATCGCAAGCTTCGGCGTGGTCAGGTTCTCGATAAGGGCCTTGAACAAATCTTCTTTGGATTTGAAGTAGACGTACAAAGTGCCCTTTGACAAACCGGCTCGCTCCGCAATGTCATCGGCTCGGGCAGCGGTGAGTCCCTTTTCGTAAAACTCGTCCAGGGCCGACTTCAGCAGCGCCTGTCGACGGTCTTCTTTGGCTTCAGGTGATCGTGCTCGTTTCATGGGATTATTAATTAACTGACCAGTCAGTAAATTAAAGGATTATGAATGATGACGCAACTTCCCGAAACGATAATTACTAACTCAATGAAATTAAAAGAATAATCTAATTATTCCAATCGAATGGCGAGAGCAGATCAGCGCAAAGCCCTGACTGACGGCCTAATTACTATCACCGGGCTCTGGTCACGGGCTGGATTGAGTGACGCCTGTCAGGCCTCGCTGGCTGGTCAGGTATAGTGCGAAACTGGCCAGCCAGTGACTGCCGGCGTAGTGTGCGTCGGAGACGGCTGCCAGGCCGGTCCCACGATGAATGTCCGCCGAGGAGCGCAGCGACGCGACGCGCGGGTCACCTTCAGGCAAAGCGGACGCGATGCCTTCCAGAGCCCAGGCTCGCGACAGATTAACGCCGTCGAGATGAACCAGCTTGCCATCAGTAGCGTCCCGTACGACGCCGGGCTGGAGCCATTCGGAAGACCCGTCAAGCGGCAGATTGGGTAGGAATCCGTCGAGCCAGGCTGAAAAATCATCGCTTGAAAGCACGCGCCTCATCAGATCGGCTTCCATCAGGCACGGGGACAGAAAGTCCTCGCCTGAAGGTTCGTAGTCAAGCGGGCAGTTCCTGTCATTCATATGAAACAGCCGGATCTTATCAACCAGCAGTTGCTCCAGCTCGCGATGGTCTACGGTACGGGCGTAGTCGAGCATCAGGCCAAACGCAAACGCAGACTGATTGTGCGTACCCAGCCGAATGGGATAGGCCAGCTTGGGCAGCCACTGGCTGATCTGCCTGACAATAGCGTCTTCAAGCGGTGCCAGCGTGTTACGCCACTCGATCAGCTGTGCATCGTCACTTTCGTGAAGCTCGGCCACCAGCTGAAGAAACCAGGCGATGCCGTACGGTCTTTCAAACGACGCGCGGCCTTTTTGGGTGTAATACGCAAGCTCTGCTTGTGCGTTACTGGCAGTAAAACTCAGTGCGAGCTTCGATCGAAGTGCATCCTGCTGAGGGATTGAGTCGGTAGATTTTAGAATTCGGACCAGAAGCCAGTGACCGTGAACGGCGGAGTGCCAGTCGAAGCAGCCGTAAAACATTGGCGTGAGCGCGCGGGGCGTTTTCACGTCGGAGTCATCGTTCATCACGTGACTGATCTTGTTGGGGTACTGACGATGGACGCAATTGAAGGCGAGTCGTGCAAAACGGTCTTCGACCACTCCCGGTCGATCAGGCGGTAACGCCATGGCCGGTGCATTGTCTCGGGGCGATTGCGCGACCGGTCGGGCGTCGTCGGAGTCATTGCCGCAGCCTGCGACCAGCATGCACACGCAAGTAAACACTATCCATCGGGCGGGTTTGATTAACATCACGTGTAGTTCTCCAGCGCGCTTTGGCCCTGCATCGAGTCAAGTGCCGGGCGAGTGAATGACGCAATACAGATTAACATGTTGCATTCACCGGTCACGCAACGGTCATTTGTGCAGGTTACGGTCATTGGTTAGCCACGGACCTCGCCGGTGGCCTTCGGTGTACCTGCAGTCGCTCTACAGGTCCCCCTCTAAGCCACTGTGCTAACGTTGGCCTGTTCGGTCCGCTGACGACATCTGACTTGAGGCGTTTTAGAATCAATTCGCCGGAAATGGACAGAATTCCGGAACCCGCGATACTCAGTGCAGTCGTAAATCCTGTTCGGTAACAAAATTCTGCGAAAGCGTTTTTAACCGGCACATCCAACTCCTCCGTGCGACCAGAAAGGTAGTGACATGAAAACCATCAAGATCCATAGAGCGTTCGGTCTGACCTGCGTGCTTCTTATCACAGGATGCGCGTCTCATCCGGGTCCCATTATCGATAAACGCGGTGTCAACATGGAGGCGTATGCCCAGGATCTGGCCGAGTGTACCGAATACGCCGATGACGTGAGCGTGGCCGAAGGTGCTGTGCGCGGGGCGGCCGTAGGAGCCGTTATCGGAGCTGCAGTAGGCAGCATTTCCGGCAATGTTGACGAAGGCGCCGGATACGGCGCGGCATCGGGCGGCGTGCGCTCAGGTCTTCGCAACAAGAACACGAAAGAGAATGTGGTCAAGCGCTGTTTGAGCGGGCGTGGTTATCGCGTTCTGAACTAGCCATATTTTCCGAACGCCTGGCCGACTGGCACAAACCGACGGCCGGAATGTTTCATATCGGAACCTGGTGAATATAAACGCCGGCTGACCGTCCGCCTTCCGCCCGGCGCCAGGATTTATGCGAGCATGTATCGAAAGAGAGGGCTGGTTCAGTGCCTTGTAACGTTCATATGACCGGTCTCAGTCAATCCAGCATGCAACCCGAAAAAAAAGCGAGCTGGCCATAGGCGCAGCTCGCATCAAAGGGGGATAAGTGTGCGGGTTAGTCGAATACGACAGCCATGCCGGAGTCAGGGTTGGCTCCGGTGGCCGCAGCCAGGTTCAGCGCGGCAACGTCTAGCGACGGGCTCAATTCATTGGCGCGAGTAAAGTCGGCCAGTGCCCGGTCCAGATTGCCTTCGAGCATGTTGACTACACCCCGGTTTGACAGGGCGGCCGCCTTTACGCGTTTGAGAGAAGTCGGATTCTGGCCAATTCCGGCCACCATTCTCATGGCATGACTCACGGCGCGCTTGCAGGTTCGACGGGCTTTTTTGAGGTCGTCGCGTTTGATCTGGGCAATGCACAGGTTGTTGTATAGTTCGGCCGTTGTGGTTGAGTCGCCCGATACAGACTGTTCGATTCGCAGCGCTGTCCGGGTGCGACGATCGCCCAGAACGAAGTCGCCGTTTAAAATATTGGATGCGCCGGCGTGGCCCTCATGAACGCTTACATGTAGGGCAAAGCTGTCCGCTTGCGTGGCAACTCCGGTCACCATCAGCGCGATAAGAATACTCAGCAGTAATTTGACTTTCATGTCAGTCTCCGTTGTTTTTATTGGGTCCTGACCCACAAGGCGACAGTACGTCCGGAATTCCCTCAATTCCGGCCATGATTTTTTATCCTGAACGCTGTGTCACCCTATTTACCTATCTGAAACAATTACTTAAAAAACGTGTTTCGTTCCCAGGCGCAGCGGCGCGGAGGGTGTTTTTCCCCGGCACCGCATCGCAAACGCGTTCGAGCGGTCTCGTTGAAGCGGCAGCACGGATGGGTGGGGTGTATTGATGTACCTCCGGAGGTAACATGGGCGCATATTCACAGCTGGATTTTCTGATGCCCGGTCTTTACTTCGAGCAAGCTCACATTGGCAAGACAATTCAACACGCGCTAAGACGTACCATTACCGAAGCCGACAACGTGTTTTTTTGTGCCATGACGCACAACCCGCAGCCGCTACACCTGGACGCGGAGTACGCAAAAAACACCGAGTTTGGACAACGGGTCGTTAACAGCATGCTCACGGTGTCCTTTGCCACCGGAGTCTCTGTGGAGGACACGACGCTGGGTACGCTGGTCGCGAATCTCGGATACACCGACATGCGTTTTCCGCGACCGGTCTTTATCAACGATACGCTGAGAGTGGCAACGGAGGTCAAGGAAGCGCGTGAGAGCAAATCCCGGCCCACTGCCGGTATTGTGACGTTTGAACATACGGTCTTTAATCAGCACGACAAAGTGGTGTGCACGTTTCTTCGAACGGCGCTGTTGCACAAAGAACCCTGAATATTTATTAATGACGACAACGCTGTATCGCTGACGTCAGTGGCCGCAGCGTTGTGCGCCAACGGCTGCACGCCAACTATTGAATGAGGTTTGACCCGACATGACTCACACGCCCAAAGACCTCGACACCGCATCTGATCGGGAAAACCTGGACCCCGCGAGCTGGGAAGAGATGCGTGCGCTTGGTCATCGCATGATTGATGATGTGATTGATTATCTGTCGGGGGTCCGGGAGCGTCCGGTGTGGCAGCCGCCGTCAGACTCCATGCGAGACTTTCTGGATCAGGCGCCGCCGACTGAGCCGCTTGCGCCTTCCCGGGTGTATGAGCAATTCGAAGAGCACATCAAACCGTTTGCGCTTGGCAATATTCACCCCCGGTTCTGGGCCTGGTATATGGGGAACGGCACGGTCATGGGCGCCTATGCAGAAATGCTGGCGGCAATGATGAATTCGAATTCGGGCGCCGGCAAACATGGACCGATGGTCGTTGAGCAGCAGGTAATCTCATGGATGAGAGATGTACTTGGCATGCCTTCGGACAGCTCTGGTCTGCTGGTTAGCGGCGGATCAATGGCGAATCTGGTGGGTTTGGTCGTGGCGCGCCACGCCCGGTCGACGTATGACCATCGCAGGTACGGATATCAGTTCGGTCCCGGAGCAACGGCAAAACCGATGCGCGTCTACGGGTCGGTTGAACTTCATAGCTGCAATCAAAAAGCACTTGAGCTAATGGGAATGGGGCATACTGCGCTCGTGCGAATTCCGGTGGACCATCAGTACCGCATTGATCTGGTGCGTCTGCGCCAGGCCATCGAAGATGATCTCGCAGCCGGCTACCAGCCGATTTGCGTTATCGGGACTTCCGGAACTGTTAATACAGGCGCCATTGATGACTTGCCGGCGCTGGCGGATCTGTGCGAGGAGTACCAACTCTGGTTTCACATTGACGGAGCAATAGGCGCCATAGCCGTATTGGCCGACGATCTGAAACCTCAGTTGAAAGGACTCGACCGTGCTGACAGTATCGCGCTCGATTTGCACAAGTGGCTTCACGTACCGTTTGAAGCCGGTTGCGTCATGGTTCGCCACGGGCAGCAGCATAAAGATGCCTTTACCCTGATTCCTGAATACCTGGCGAAGGAAACCGCCGGAGTAGCGAGCGGGGAAAACTGGGCCAGTGAATATGGCATACAGCTGTCGCGCCAGTTCCGCGCGCTCAAGATATGGATGACCATGAAGGAGCATGGCACGCGAAAACTGGGTCGAATGATGAGCAAAAATGTGGCGCAGGCCCACTATTTGGCCGATTTGGTCGAAGCGACCGAGGGTCTGGAGCTGGTCGCACCGGTTGGGCTTGATATTGTTTGCTATCGCGTCGTCATTCATGGTTTGAGCGTCGAGGAGCTAAACGTCTTGAACAAGAAGGTCCTGATTGAGCTGCAGGAGAGTGGAATGGCGGTACCGTCTTACACGACCCTGAACGGTATTTACTGTATTCGCGTGGCCATATCCAATCACCGAAGCGAACAATCAGACTTTGATGTTCTGGTATTCGAGTCGGTTCGGCTGGCACAACAGTTCGCTATCCCCGGCGACGATTAGCGGGTGCGATGTGCCGCTATGTGGATTGCGGGTATGCCAGATGCGTACCCTGCCCAAAATGGGGCAAAAATGCCCGATAAAACCGTCAGTTGACCGGTTCCTTAGTCGCAGTCAATAGGCTACAATCGGCGCATTGAGCACATCCGGTCCTGCGACCGAGCGTGCTACCCCGCTGTCGATAGTCGTTCCTCTAACCGAACCATGGCGAGCTAACAATCCCGATGGGTAAATCGTTATCCGAATTGTACGAATATTCAGCGCTCTTTGGCGGCAATGCTGCCGTTATCGAGCAGTTCTATGAACAGTATCTGGAAGACCCTGACTCGGTAGAGCCCGGCTGGCAGACCTTTTTCAAGGGCATCAGTCAGGGCGCGGGGCACGACGTCTCTCACGGACCGATACGTAAGGCGCTGGCCGAGCAGGCCCGACGACAGCGTGGCGGTGCCGCCGTTGCCGATGTCGATCAGGGCAATATCGAGCATCAGTCGGCTGTGCTGCGGCTGATAAACAACTATCGCCTCCACGGTTACCTGTGTGCGAAGCTTGATCCTCTCGGCCTGTCTGATCCGGTCAAGTCACCCGATCTTGAACCCTCGTTTCACGGCCTGAGTGACACCGACCCGACGGAAGAATTCGTCACCGCCGATCTGGCCGGTGAGGAGCGTCTCAAGTTTGGCGAAATCCTGTCTTTGCTGGACACGATTTATGCGGGCAACATTGGCGTCGAGTTTTCCTATATCTCGAATACCGCGGAACGCCTGTGGCTGCGCGAGCGTTTTGAGATGGGACGCGTGCATCCTGGACTTACGCTGGAGGACAAAACGAGCCTGCTCAAAGACCTCACGGCTGCAGAAGGTCTGGAGCGCTATCTGCACACCCGCTACGTGGGCGCCAAGCGCTTTTCACTCGAGGGCGGCGATTCCCTTATTCCGCTGGTGCAGGACATTATCCGACAGTGCGGCAAAGAGGCCGTGGAAGAGATTGTTATTGGAATGGCCCACCGTGGCCGACTTAACCTGCTGGTCAACGTCCTCGGTAAATCTCCCGGTACATTGTTTTCGGAATTTGAGGGCAGCAGTGCCGTCAACGTTAACGGTTCCGGCGACGTTAAATATCACATGGGCTTTTCCGCCGATTTGTCGACACCGCACGGGCCTCTCCATGTGGCGCTGGCGTTTAATCCATCTCACCTTGAAATTGTGAGCCCCGTGGTGGTCGGTTCGGTGCGTGCGCGTCAGGAAAGACGGCGTGACGAGAACGGCAGCCGGGTGGTGCCGATTGTTGTGCACGGTGACGCGGCGTTTGCCGGCCAGGGTGTCGTCATGGAGACATTCCAGATGTCGCAGGCGAGAGGCTTCTCTACCGGTGGCACCGTCCACATTATTTGTAATAACCAGATTGGTTTTACCATCAGCAACCCCGCCGACGCACGATCAACGCCGTTTTGCAGTGACGTGGCGAAAATGATCGAGGCTCCGGTGATTCACGTAAACGGCGATGATCCCGAAGCCGTGCTGGCGGCGGGTCGTCTGGCGCTGGCCTATCGCATGCAGTTCGCCAAGGACGTCGTGATAGACCTCGTGTGCTACCGACGCCACGGACACAACGAAGCTGATGAGCCGGCGGCTACCCAGCCGCAGATGTATCAAACGATACGCAAACATCCGAGCACGCGACAGATTTACTCGGATCAGCTGGTTGCCAACAAGGTCATTGACAGCGAAGTACCGAAAACCATGGCGGACGAGTATCGCGACAAGCTCGATCGCAAACAGCCGGTGCAGGATTCCCTGATCGGACTCGACGGCAATGAGCACACGGTAGACTGGACGCGTTTTCTTGATGGCGATCTTGGTGTGGGGACCGAAACGCGGCTACCGCCCGGGACTACCCAAAAGCTCGGCCCCGTATTACTCAAAATGCCCGAAGACCTTGTGGTGCATAACCGCGTCAAACGAATTCTGGCTGACCGGGCCCGAATGCTGGCTGACGAAATTCCAATGGACTGGGGATTTGCTGAAAACATGGCCTATGCCAGTTTGTTGAATGACGGTTACTCGATCCGGCTCACCGGCCAGGACAGCGGGCGCGGAACATTTTTCCATCGCCATGCCGTTCTTCATGATCAGGACAGGGACAGACAGTACGTCTCATTGCAATACCTGGCCGAATACCAGCCGCGATTCCGGGTGACTGACAGCTTGCTGTCCGAGGAAGCTGTCATGGGCTTCGAATACGGGTATTCAACGACGGATCCGGACACGCTGGTCATCTGGGAAGGCCAGTTTGGCGATTTTGCCAATGGGGCCCAGGTAGTTATCGATCAGTTCATCAGTTCCGGCGAAACCAAATGGGGCCGGCTGTCAGGTCTGGTGTTGTTCTTGCCTCATGGCTACGAAGGTCAGGGTCCAGAGCATTCATCGGCACGTCTGGAGCGTTATCTTCAGCTGTGTGCGGAAGGCAATATGCAAGTCTGTGTGCCGTCGACACCTGCGCAGATGTTCCATATGCTGCGTCGGCAAATGCTGCGACCTCTGCGCAAACCGCTGATCGTGCTGACGCCGAAAAGTCTGCTCCGTCACAAAGAGTCGGTGTCCAATATTCGCCTGCTCGAATCCGGCGGATTCCAGCTTCTGATTGCCGACAACCGCAAACCCGATCCGCAGAAAGTGACGCGCGTTATCTTGTGTAGCGGTAAAGTCTATTTTGATCTTGATGAAAAGCGTCGGGAACACAATGTGGACAACGTGGCAATCGTTCGCATTGAACAGCTATACCCGTTCCCGGCCGGATTTTATGCGGCAGCGCTAAAGCAGTTTCCGCATGCGCGTGAAGTGGTCTGGTGTCAGGAGGAGCCGCAAAATCAGGGCGCCTGGTATCAGATACGACATCGTCTTCAGGAACCGCTGGGCACTGAGCGACGGTTGTATTATTCGGGTCGGGCGGGCTCCGCTGCACCGGCTTCCGGTCATTACAGTATCCACAATGAACAGCAGGCGGGACTTGTAGCCGCCGCGCTTGGACTAGCACAATAAACGACGCGATCCGTCAGGATGTCGCCGACAAAGGTTAAGCTATGAGTACAGAGATTAAAGTTGACGCGTTACCGGAATCAGTGGCGGATGCGCTGGTCGGTACATGGCACAAAAACGTTGGCGATGCGGTCAGCCGGGACGACACGCTGGTTGAACTTGAAACCGACAAAGTCGTGCTTGAAATCCCGATGCCGGCCGACGGTGTGCTCACCGAAATCAGGGCCGCAGAGGGAACGACCGTCGTGGCCGGTGACGTACTTGCCATTGTTGAGCCTGGCGCTATTGCCGAGACATCGTCTGAAGAATCTACCGAAGAGGCTGATACCAGCGACTCTGGCGAAGTATCCCAGGCTGCGGCCGCAACAACCGCCAGTAGCGGTAATGACGGTGACAAATTGAGCCCGGCCGTACGACGCGTCGTTGAAGAAAACCAGGTTGATCCTGGGGCTATCAAAGGCAGCGGCAAAGATGGTCGTCTGACCAAAGCGGATGTCATGGGTCACGTGGCTGCTACTCCGGCCGAACCCGAAGCTCCTGTGCCAGTGGGTGCACGCACGGATCGACGCGTTCCGATGACGCGCATGCGGGCGAGGATTTCCGAACGCATGATAGAGGCGCAGTCTACGGCTGCCATGCTGACCTCGTTTAATGAGGTGGATTTAACCGAAGTCAAAGCGATTCGGGCGAAATATAAAGAAGAGTTTTTACAGGAGCACGGCGTCAAGCTGGGCTTTATGTCGTTTTTCGTGGCGGCGGCGGTCAAGGCGCTCAAGAAGTTCCCGGTGGTCAACGCCTCGCTTGAAGACAAAGACGTGATTTATCACGACTACTACGATGTGGGTATCGCCGTCTCGACCGAACGAGGCCTGATGGTTCCGGTTTTGCGAAACGCCGAGAACATGACGCTGGCAGATATCGAGCAGGGCATACGTACCTTCGCCAGTAAAGCGCGCGAAGGGAAAATTACGCTGGAAGAACTGACTGGCGGAACCTTCAGTATCACCAACGGCGGCACCTTCGGGTCCATGATGTCGACGCCAATCCTGAATATGCCTCAGAGTGCCATTTTGGGAATGCATGCCATTACGGACCGTCCAATGGCGGTCAACGGCCAGGTTGAGATTCGGCCCATGATGTATCTGGCGCTGACTTACGATCATCGCATCATCGATGGCGCAGATGCCGTTCAGTTCCTGGTCGAAATCAAGAAAGCGCTGGAAGACCCGGCGCGTCTGCTGCTTCACGTATAACGCGCAACGCGCGTCTACTAAACACTTAATGAGGATGCTTCATGGCACAGAAATATGATGTCGTGGTTATTGGTGCCGGTCCTGCCGGATATGTCGCTGCCATTCGGGCGGCCCAGAACGGACTGAGCACAGCGTGCATAGACGGCTGGAAAAACTTTGACGGCTCATCGGCGTTCGGGGGTACCTGCCTGAACGCAGGTTGTATTCCTTCGAAAGCATTGCTCGAATCATCCGAGCTGTTTCATCGTGCGGGACATGAGTTTGAGACGCACGGTATTGCCGTGTCGGACCCGGTTATTGATGTCGCCAAAATGCAGGAGCGTAAAGCCGGCATCGTCAAACAGTTTACCGGCGGGATCGTGCAGCTGTTCAAAGCGAACAAAGTCACCGGTTTGTTTGGTCATGGACGCATGCTGTCGCCGGGCAAAGTAGAATACACGCCTCACGACGGAGAGGCCGAAGTCCTCGAGTGCACGCACATTGTGCTGGCGTCGGGCTCAACGCCCATCGAACTTGGCTCAATGCCCTTTGACCGGGAGTACATAGTCGACTCGTGGGACGCACTCGAGTTTGATCACGTTCCTGAACGTCTTGGCGTTATTGGCGGTGGGGTTATTGGTCTGGAGCTTGGCAGCGTCTGGAAACGACTCGGCGCTCAGGTCACCGTGTTCGAAGCCATGGATGATTTCCTGGCTCTGGCGGACCAGCAGGTGGCGAAGGATGCGAGGCGTCAGTTCAAGCGGCAGGGTATGGATATCCGCACTGGCGCGATGGTAAAAAGTGCGGCGGTCAACGACGGCGTGGTGACACTGGAATACGAGGACAAGAAAGGCGGGGGCGCGATCGACGTCGATAAAGTGATTGTCGCGGTTGGGCGCAGACCGAACACCGATGGCCTGCTGGCCGACAATACCGGCGTGCGTCTGGACGAGCGCGGGTTTGTTGTGGTCGACCACGAGTGCCGCACCGGTGTACCGAACGTCTGGGCAGTGGGTGATGTCGTACGTGGTCCAATGCTGGCCCATAAAGGATCTGAAGAAGGCGTTATGGTGGCGGACCTGATGGCCGGTAAATACGGACACATGAATTACGATGTGATTCCTTCCGTGATTTATACCGCTCCTGAAATTGCCTGGGTTGGAAAAACCGAAGAGCAGCTCAAAGAAGCGGGTGTGCCGTACAAGTCAGGCTCCTTCGGGTTTGCGGCGAACGGACGGGCAAAGGCCCTCGAGCAGGCCGGCGGTATGGCTAAAGTGCTGGCATCCACCGAGGACGATGCCATTCTGGGTGTGCATATTATTGGCCCGATGGCCGGAGAACTGATTGCAGAAGCCGTGCTGGCAATGGAATTTACCGCGAGCGCAGAAGACCTGCAGCGTACCATTCACGCGCACCCATCGTTATCGGAAGCCTTGCATGAAGCTGCTCTTGCGGTTGATAAGCGGGCTATTCACGGCATCAATCGATAGGCTGATACGACCTGAGTCTGATGACGAAAAATACCGCCCTTGCAGAACGGCGGTATTTTTTTGGCTGTTCGTTTAAACCTTGATAGTAACTACTGTCGGGCGACGCCAAACACGTTAGGCAGCTGGCCGATCTTGTGCAGTATTCGACTCAGTTCGTCGAGGCCGCCAATCTGCAACGTCATACTGATCTTGATGGCGAAACTTTCGTTGTCCTTGAGCAGGTTGATGGCCGCGATGTTAATCCGTTCGGTAGACAGCAGCGCGGTAATGTCTTTCAACAGACCTTCGCGATCGTACGCTTCGACGACAATATCAACGGGATACTTGTCGGGACGGTCGTTCGTCCAGGACACTTCGAGCAGTCGTTCGGGATGGGTTGCCTGAAGTCTCAGCATATTGCCGCAGTCCATACGGTGTATGGTGACGCCGCGGCCCTGAGTGATGTAACCGCTGATGCCGTCCGGTGGCACCGGTTTGCAGCAGTTGGCCATCGTGGTCAAGAGATCGCCAACACCGGCAATCTGAATGTCCTGGCCTTTGCCGCTGCCGGTCGTCGTTTTCGTTTTGATGACCGGCGTTTCTTCCGGCAGACGCGGCGTTGTGAGGCGCTGCACGACTCGAACGACATCTACGGTAGTCAGATCTCCGTTGCCCACCGCGGCGTACAGGCCGGTGGCGCCATCGAGTTTGAGTTCGCGAGCCAGTTCGGTCACGTGCGGCACGACCACGCCCAGTCGTTTGAGCTCTTTTTCAAGAAGGGCCTGTCCCTGGGTAACAATGTGTTCCTTGTCCTGGCGTCGAAACCACACGCGCACTTTGGCGCGTGCCCGCGTTGACGCCAGATAGCCCAGCTGCGGGATCAGCCAGTCCCGGCTCGGCCTCGGTTCTTTGGCGGAAATGATTTCGACAACGTCTCCATTCTCCAGGGGTTGAGTCAGCGGCACGATGCGACCGTTGATCTTGGCGCCGCGACAGCGATGACCAAGCTGGGTATGCAGGTAGTAGGCAAAGTCGAGCGACGTAGCCCCGTAGGGGAGGTCAACAATGTCGCCATTGGGCGTGACGGCGTATACCCGGTCCTCGAAAATCTCCGCTTTAAAGCGGTCGATGAAATCCTGATTGTGGCCGTCGCCGGCGGAAACGTCCTCATCCGCTGCAGGTTCAAGGATGGATCGCAGCCAGTTAATTTTCTTGTGGTAGCTGGGATTGGCAGAAGCACCTTCCTTGTACGTCCAGTGTGCCGCTACGCCAAGCTCTGCATGGGCATGCATTTCATCCGTGCGAATCTGGATTTCCACCGTTTTGTTGCCCGGGCCTATCACCGCCGTGTGCAGCGACTGATAGTTGTTTTCCTTCGGTGTCGCAATGTAGTCGTCAAACTCGCCGGGTAAATAGCGAAAACTGCCGTGCACCAGGCCAAGCACGGTGTAGCAGTCGGTTACGTTGTCGAGGAGTATCCGTACTGCGCGAACGTCGAACACCTGCTCAAAGTTAAGCTGCTTGCGCTGCATTTTTCGCCAGATGCTGTAAATGTGCTTGGGTCGGCCCTGAACTGATCCATTGATTCCGGCTTCTGCCATTTTGTCGGTAAGAAGAGCCGTAACTTCCCGGATGTATTCTTCCCGGTCGGCGCGTCGTTCGGCCAGATACTGTGCGATTTTCTTGTACTGGCCGGGTTCGAGGAAGCGAAAGGACAGATCCTCAAGCTCCCATTTGATTTGCCAGATGCCAAGTCGACTAGCGAGCGGTGCAAATATTTCGCGCGTGACCAGGGCCACGTGCCGGCGTTTTTCATCGCTCGCATTCTTGCACTGTCGGAGTCTGTTTAGCTGATCAGCCAGTCGTACCAGCACCAGTCGTACATCCTCAGCAATGGCGAGCAGCATTCGCCTGAGGGAATCGACCTGGCGGGCGCCGATGGCCGTGCTCGAGTCCCAGTTACCGAGTTCACCGAAATTCGAGAGTTTGACGATTTCCGATACCAGTGATGACAATTCCCGGTCGAGGCCTTTGGTAATCTGTGTCTTGCTGATCAGTTCGTCTCTTACCAGTGGAAAGAGTCGCGTACCCGCCAGCATCGTATAGTCAACGCCCAACTCTTCAACAATAGCCGCTATCGCTTTTCCGTCGGCCCGTGATTTGGCAAATTCCTCAGATTGATCGTCCCGGGCGCTAATGAACTGTTTTACGCGTTCGTCGAGATCACGTGCATCATCGGCGTAGTTGCCGGTGCTCTGCGTATCAATGGCTACATCGGCTGCCGGAGCCAGGGCAGAACCGCCGGGAGCGGCAGCTTCGACGTTGTCACTGCTATCTGGGGGAGTCTGATCAGACATGGCGGCGGGATTTTCCGTGGTTACCGGCAGAACAGGGGTCCTGCGCACCCTTCATTGGGCAAAAACTCATAAATCGGTGCAATGATACGCTTTTTCAATGGTCAGATACGCCATAAAAGCGGTGCTTTACGCCACTCATGTGCGTAAAATAGGAGCACCATCAACCGAGGGGGTGTCATGACCACAGCTTTTTCCACTAAATTCACCGCGATACGGCGTTTGACAGCCGCAACACTGGCGGGTGCCAGTCTGATGGCCGCGACGTCTGTGTTCGCCCAGGATTCCTCGATTAGCCTGGACCTGAACGATGACGCGGTGCGCCTCTCGTGGCAACAGTTTCGCCCGGAACGGCAGTTTAGCTATGAGGCCTCCGTCTTGAATCATCAGGATCGGGGTACTGTAGGTGCCGTCGGATTCCACATCACCGGTAATGCGGCCACGAAGGCGCGACCGATCAGCGCAGGATTGGGTGGTCGGCTGGTGTATGCGGACACCGACGCAAGCAGCAGCGGATATGCGCTCGCAGTGGGCGGCTTTTTCAGAGGTCAAATACCCAACTACGATCGCATCGGATACGGCGGACATGTCTACTTTGCTCCGGACGTTCTGGCATTCAGCGACATGGAAGAGTTTGCAGACCTGTGGCTATATGGCAGCTACAGTGTCTTGCGCAATGGTGACCTCTATGTCGGTGCGCGGTCGCTGAAATCCGACTTCAAGGGTCGCGGCGATTATAATTTCGACACCGGCGTACACGCCGGTTTCACCTTAAAGTTTTAGTTCTTACGTTTACCACAGGATATTCGACGACATGGCAGGCCATAGTAAATGGGCAAACATCCAGCATCGCAAAGGTGCACAGGACAAGAAACGCGGCAAACTATTCACCAAAGTTATCCGTGAGATTTCGGTGGCAGCCAAGATGGGCGGCTCTGATCTGGATGCAAATCCGCGACTGCGTCTTGCGGTGGATAAAGCCAAAGCGGTATCCATGCCCAAGGACAATATAGAGCGGGCGATTAAAAAGGCCGCGGGTGAACTGGAGGGCGCCAACTACGAAGAAGTTCGCTACGAGGGTTACGGGCCGGGAGGCGCAGCGGTCATGGTTGACTGTATGACCGACAACCGGAACCGCACGGTGGCCGAAGTACGCCATGCGTTCAGCAAATCCGGAGGCAACCTCGGTTCGGACGGCTCGGTGGCCTACCTGTTTAATAAAGTCGGCATGATCACGCTGGGCAAAGGGTCCGACGAGGATAAAGTCATGGACGTTGCGCTCGAAGCAGGCGCTGAAGATGTGGTCAGCAACAGTGACGGCACTATTGACATCCTGACCGACCCGAATGATTTCGAATCCGTCCGCGATGCGCTGGCAGCCGCCGGCTTCGAACATGAACAGGCCGACATCACCATGCAGGCGTCAACGACAGCGGAGCTTAATGCCAAAGAAGCAAACACCATCATGAATCTGCTGGAGCGCCTTGAAGATCTGGATGACGTTCAGGATGTGTATTCAAACGCTGAAATATCTGACGAGATTCTCGCCGGGCTGGCGGAATAATCGTGCCGTCTTGCCTGAATAGTACGGGCAGGATACGCGTAATCGTATGAGTCAAAGTGTTCGCATACTTGGCATTGATCCGGGCTCGAGACTGACCGGCTACGGCGTAGTGGATGTGACCGGTCGTACGCTGAGCTACGTGGCGAGTGGCTGTATCCGTACGCCGAAAGGGTCGCACATCGACCGACTGCACTCAATTGGCTGCGGCGTGCGTGAGCTGCTTGATATATATGCGCCCGCGGAGGCGGCCGTTGAGCAGGTGTTTGTCAGCAGGAATGCCGACAGCGCCTTGAAGCTCGGGCAGGCCCGTGCCGCCGCGATTTGCCGTATTCTCGACGACCTGGAATCCCAGCATATTTATGAGTACACGCCGCGCGCCATCAAGCAGGCAACGGTCGGGTTCGGCGGGGCGAGCAAAGAACAGGTACAGCACATGATCAAGCAAATGCTCAAGGTGTCCGGCGCACTATCTTCCGATGCCGCAGACGCGCTTGCGGTGGCGGTTTGTCACGCCAATTCGCGTGGGCTGAATACACGACTTCGTACCGCGGCTGAGTCAGCCAGGTGATCGGTTTTCTAAACGGCAAGCTGGCGTACAAACAGCCTCCTGAGCTCGTCATCGATGTCGGCGGCGTTGGGTACGAGCTGCTGGCGCCCATGTCGACGTTTTATGAGTTACCGGGTGTGGGTGAGTCCGTGTCCGTTTATACCCACCTGGCAGTCAGCGAAAACGCGCATACTTTGTACGCTTTCGCCGGGCTCAAAGAGCGCATGATGTTCAGAGCGCTTATCAAGGTATCGGGTGTCGGGCCAAAACTGGCCATGACGGTTTTGTCGGGGATCAGCCCCGCCGAGTTTGCCGATGCCGTGGCAGACCGTGATATTGATCGGCTGGTGCGCCTGCCGGGAATTGGGAAGAAAACGGCCGAACGACTGTTGGTAGAAATGAAAGACCCGCTGGCCAAGCTGAATTTCGGTGTCGCCAGCAGCACCGGTACCGGCGGTGGCGAAGGTGTAGCCGGCGAGGCCTACAGCGCGCTGCAGGCGCTGGGTTATAAAGACGCCGAGATTCGACGATTGTTGAAGAGCGTTCAGGCCGACGGACTGACTACCGAAGAATTGATTCGACAAGCGCTCAAAAGCAGTGCGCGTTAGCGTGCTCCCGGCGAGGCGATGGCAAGGTGTATTCATGACAGCGAACAAGGTGAACATGACGTACGGGTTCTTGAACGATCCACAATACAGCCGTGCGAGAAGGCATAGGTTCCTGGTGGAGTCTGGCGGCAGTTCTCGTGTCGCCAGTTTGTGTGGCGTCGCGTGTAAAAACGGAGAGTACGAATGATTGAACAGGATCGGCTCATCAGTGCGACCGCAGTTGATGAAGACGTCTCTCTCGAGCGCGCCATTCGACCCCGGTCACTGGACGAGTATGTGGGGCAGAGTCGGGTAAAGCGCCAGATGCGCGTGTTTATCGAAGCGGCCCGTCAGCGCAACGAAGCGCTTGATCATATGCTCATTTTTGGACCACCCGGTCTCGGCAAGACGACGCTGGCGCACATTGTGGCGCACGAAATGGGGGCCAACCTGCGCCAGACGTCCGGACCGGTGCTTGAAAAGGCGGGTGATCTGGCGGCGCTGCTGACCAATCTCGAAGAGGGCGATGTGCTCTTTATCGATGAAATTCACCGGCTGAGTCCTGTGATTGAGGAAGTGCTTTATCCGGCGATGGAAGATTTTCAACTGGATATCATGATTGGAGAAGGGCCGGCCGCCCGTTCGATCAAGATAGATTTGCCGCCATTTTGTCTTGTGGGCGCGACGACCAGGGCCGGCCTGCTAACCTCGCCGCTTCGAGACCGGTTCGGCATAGTTCAGCGCCTGGAGTTTTATGAAACCCGGGAGCTGGCCGATATTGTTACGCGCTCGGCAGAAATACTGGCACTCGAAGTTGACCCGGCCGGTGCGCAGGCGGTGGCCTCACGATCTCGCGGTACGCCGAGAATCGCCAATCGATTGCTGCGACGGGTCCGCGATTTCGCCGAAGTAGAAGCCGATGGACGGGTCACGCAGGTGGTCGCCAACGCCGCGCTCGACATGCTCGAAGTCGACCCTGAAGGATTCGACATCATGGATCAGAAACTGCTGCGCACCATTATCGACAAGTTTGACGGTGGTCCGGTTGGTGTTGAAAGCCTGGCCGCCGCCATCGGTGATGAGCGCGGCACCATAGAAGACGTGATTGAGCCGTTTCTGATTCAGCAGGGGTTCCTGATGAGAACGGCTCGAGGGCGCGTGGCTACGGCGTTGGCGTACCGACATTTTGGCCTTGAGCCGTCGCAAGGAGCGGACGCGACGCTGCCGCTGTTCAATGCCGGCGACAAACCTTCCGAATAATCCAAAACCGCCGGAACTTTTATTCAGTGACTGCCTCAAAAAGCTCTTATAACACAATGAAAAATGAATATATTTAGGTGCAGAGTATTTTTCGAGGATACCGATGCCATTCAGGTGGTCTATCACGCCAACTATCTCAAGTTCTGCGATCGGGCCCGAACCCAGTGGATGCAGGATCTGGGGATTGCGTTTGCGGACCTGCTTAACGAGGCCGAAGCCTCCTCGTTTGTTGTGGCCGAAGCCACAATGAAATTTCTGGCGCCGGCGAGACTGGGCGACGAACTGGAAGTGCACAGTTCTGTGTTTGATCTTGGGCGGGCAAGCCTGAGTTTCCTGCAGATAGTGCGTGAAGCAGACAGTCAAAAGCCGCTATGCGAAGTTCGGGTCAAATGCGCTTATGTGTCTGGAAAAGCGCTGAAACCGACCCGTATGCCCGCGAACTACCAGGATTTGTTCACACTTTAATTTACTTTACTGATTAGGAAGACACTATGACAGATCATTCGATTCTCGATCTGATCCTTGGCGCCAGTCTTGTCGTACAGCTGGTGATGCTGCTGCTGTTGCTGGCATCGGTAGCGTCCTGGGCGATCATCGTCAACAAGAGCCGCCTGATTCGACGTTCCCGCGAGATTTCGGACAAGTTTGAAACGTCGTTCTGGTCCGGTAGCGATCTGACGACGATCTATCAGCGGATTTCCGGCTCCTCGCGATCCACGCAGGGGATGGAAGCCATTTTTGCCGCGGGCTTCAGCGAGTTCACCCGACTTCGCGGCGAGGTGGATTTGAGTCCGGGGCAAATCGTTGAGGGATGCCAGCGCGCCATGCGGGTGTCGCAGGCCAAGGAAATCGATCGACTGGAAAACAACCTGGCAACCCTGGCCACTGTCGGTTCGACCAGTCCGTACGTGGGTTTGTTCGGCACGGTCTGGGGCATCATGAACGCTTTCATAGGGCTTGGGAGTATCAAAAACCCAACGCTTGCGGTGGTCGCCCCAGGTATTTCTGAAGCATTGATCGCGACGGCGATGGGCCTGTTCGCCGCGATCCCTGCCGTCATCGCCTATAACCGTTACGCAGACCAGGTGGATCGTCTGGAGAGCCGCTTCGATACGTTCAGCGAAGAGTTTTCCAGCATCCTACAGCGCTACGCGAAACAGAAGAAGTCGGCGTAAGGGAGACGGGAATGAGTAAGCGCAATAAACGCAGAGTGATGGGGGACATTAACGTTGTGCCCTACATCGACGTCATGCTCGTACTGCTGGTCATTTTTATGGTGACGGCCCCGCTGCTGACGCAGGGCGTTGAGGTGGAACTGCCCAGTGCCGATGCGGAGCCTATCAGTGATGATCTGCTGGATGGCAAAGACCCTCTGGTGCTGTCGATCGATGCAAGCGGACAGATGTTTCTGAATATCGGTGCTGATGAAGATGAACCGCTTCAGGAGCTAGAGGTGCGCAATCGCGCGCGCACGACATTGACGGCCAATCCCACGCTTCCCGTGCTGGTACGGGCAGACCATCGGGTAGCCTATGGCGACGTGGTGGCAGGCATGGTGCTGTTGCAAAGTGCCGGCGCCAGCAAGGTCGGGTTTATAACTGATCCACCCGATCGTGTCTCTGGGCTGCCGGAAGAGTAGTCGCAGTCAATGATGGGTCTGAGTAAAAGCGCGTGGTCCGTTTCCATGTTTTTACATGGGACGCTCGTGGCGCTGTTGATTTTTGGACCGTCACTGCGGCCTACGATTGCGCCGCCGATTCCGGCCGGCAACGTGCTTGAGGCCGTGGTTGTCGATCCGAGTGTTCTGGACCTGCCGCCCCTGGCAGAACCGACTGGCCCGACACCGGCCGAAATCGCCCGAGAGCAGGCCCAGCAGGAGCGGCTCGATCGGGAGCGTATCGCAAAAGAACAGGAAGAGGCGCAGGAACGCGAGCGCGTGCGCCTTCAGGAAGAACAGGAAAAGGAAGCCGAACGCGAACAAGAACGGCAAAAAGAGCTGCAGGCCGCCGCTGACAGGAAGAAAGAGGAAGAGCTGGAAAAGGAGCGCATCAGGCTTCAGAAAATTGAAGAAGAAAAAGCCGAGAAGCAGCGCGTTGCCCAAGAGCAGGAAGCTGAGCGTATCCGGCAGGAAGAGGCCGCGGCCAAAGCCGAGCAGGAGCGCATCGAGGCGGAAAAAGAACGCGAAAGACTGGCAAAAGAAGAAGCTGAGCGCAAGGAGAAGGAGCGCCTGGAGGCAGAACGTCGGGAAAAGATTGAGGCTGAGAAGAAGGCTGCCAGGGAAAAGGCCGCCGCGGAAGCGCTCGCCGCTCAGCTTGAGCGCGAGGAGCAAATGCGCCGTGCCATGGGGCTCGAATCACAGCGAAATGAAGCGGTCGACAACGGCTTGCTGGCACAATACATCGCACAGATTGTGGCGAAGGTTGAGCGCAACTGGAACAAACCGCCGAGTGCCAGGGAAGGGTTGTCGTGCACCGTTCGTGCCTCTCAGCTGCCAGGTGGAGACGTGGCGAGTGTAGAAATCGTTGAATGCAATGGTGATGAGGTGGTCCAAAGATCTATCGAGAATGCGGTGTTCAAGGCGTCTCCGCTTCCCGAACCGGCGGACCCCACTTTGTTTGAGCGTAACCTGGTGTTTATCTTTGAACCCAAATAGACCGAGGTTTTTTCCCCTAAGGTGTTGAATTGTGGTCCGACAGGCGAGATTTATGCCATCAGTTGTGGCTAAATAGGCGCAGCCTGGCACGGGGAAAGGCAGGCACGATACGACCGGACTGCGGTGCTCCGCTATCTGTATTAACTAAAGAGTTTGACTATGACACGAATACACCGTTTTTCATTGACCGTACTGCTGCTTCTGGTTCTGCCGGCCGCTCAAGCGGCGCTGGAAATTACGATCACGTCTGGCGAAACAAACCCCACGCCCATCGCGATTGTGCCGTTTGGCTGGGAGGGCGGCACACAGCTGTCTGAAGATGTGGGCCAGGTGATTGAGGATGATCTCGCCAGCACCGGGCGGTTCAAGCCCTTTCCGCGCAGCAATATGCTCGAGACGCCAACGGACGACTATGAGGTTGACCTGGATGACTGGGCGCTGCTCGGAGTCGAGTTTGTGGTGATAGGCAAGATTGAGCCCGCGGATGGCGGCTCGGTGCAGCTGCGCTATTCCCTGTTTGACGTGGTCAAGCGCGAAAAGCTGACGAGCAAGATTGTCAGAGCGAGAGCCGACAAGATGCGCAGCGCCGGGCATTTTATTGCCGACGAGATCTACGAGCTGTTACTGGGTCAGCGCGGCGTGTTTTCGACCCGTATCGCGTACATCACCAAGTCTGAGTCCAATGACTTCGAGCTGATCGTTGCGGATGCCGATGGCGAAAACGCCAAGACGGTTGTTCGTTCGAGCGAGCCGATCATGTCGCCGGCCTGGTCTCCTGACAGTGAGCAGCTGGCCTACGTAATCTTCGAAACCGGCGGATCGGCCATTTACGTGAGAAACATATACACCGGCGCGGCCACGCGGGTGTCGGCCCGACAGGGCGTAAACGGCGCGCCGGCGTTTTCGCCTGACGGCCGCAAACTTGCGCTGACCCTGTCCAGTCGGGAAGGCAATCTGGATATTTTCACGCTGGATCTGCAGACTCAGGACCTTAATCGGGTGACCCGTTCCAGCGCCATTGATACAGAGCCCGCGTGGTCAGCCGACGGGAAAACCCTGTATTTCAATTCGGATCGGAGTGGTGGTCCACAGATCTATTCGATCAGTGAGAACGGTGGCAACGCCAGCCGCATCACATTTGAAGGCAAGTACAACGCCCGACCGCGGCTCGCGCCAGACGGCAAGAGCATCGCGGTAGTGCATGAAAACAGGGGTAAATACCAGATTGGTCTGGTCGATCTGCAAACGGGCGGGCTCACGGTGTTGAGCGATGGCCGGCTCGATGAGTCCCCGAGCTTTGCTCCGAACGGTGCCGTCCTGATCTATGCCTCCAGCCGGGGTCGACTCGGTGGACTGGCTACGGTGTCGTCTGACGGCCAGATCAAACGCGAACTTAATTCCAAAGGGAGCTCCGTGCGCGAGCCCGTTTGGTCACCATTTCCTCTGGGAACCAATTAAGACCGGATGAATCCTACTTTTTAATTTAATTTTCACTATAATGTTCAGGTGTTTGGCAGTCAGCGCGTCCATGGGGGGCAGGTGACTATATCCACCTACTGGGAGTAACTAAATGAACACAAGATTAGCTGGCCTTATACTCGTTCTGTCATTGGCGATGGCAGGGTGTCAATCGACGCAACAAGTCGTTGAAGAACCTGCACCGGCTCCAGAGCCTGTTAAGCAGCAACCCAAACCGGTTGAAAAACCTCCAGTAGTCGTGCAACAAGAGCCGGAGCCAGTTGATCCGAACTCGTACGAAGAGCTGCTGAAAATCCGAACTCTGTACTTCGATTTTGACCGAAGTGAACTGAAGCCTGAATACCAGCAGGTGGTCGCGGCTCATGCCCGATTCCTGCGTGAGAATCCAGGTTCCAAGATGCGCCTCGAAGGCCATGCCGACGAGCGTGGTTCACGCGAGTACAACATCGGCCTGGGTGAGCGCCGTGCCCAGACAGTCCGTCGTAACCTGGCACTACAGGGCGCCGGATCTGACCAGCTCTCAACCATCAGCTATGGTGAAGAGAAGCCGCTGGACAGCAGCCACACCGAGTACGCGTGGCAGATCAACCGTCGCGTAGAGCTGGTTTACAACTAAACCGCTATCTGTCTGAAGCGCCAGGGCTCCGGCCCTGGCGCCTTTGGATCGCCACCTGTTTTTACTGACATCCGCAGAGAACCTTCATGAGCAATCGAACCAATCTCCGTACTCTGGGTGCCGTCGCGCTGTGTACTGTCATGGTACTGGGCGGCTGTGCAACGACGCCGCAGGAAGACCCGGTACTGGTTAAGCTGACCGAGCTTGAGAACCGCCTTATCGCCATTGAGCGGGTGGTTAACAACCAGAGCCTGGTGGGATTGCAGGGGCAGCTCGATCAGTTGCGTGAAGACATGCGGGTCGTGCGTGGCACGGCTGAACAGGTTCAGTTTGACTCTGAAGCGGCAGCAAAACGGCAGCGAACGCAGTATCTGGATCTTGATGGCCGAATAGCCAAACTGGAGAAAGGCGGCGTGGCGTTTCCGAGCGTTGCAGGTGCCAATTCAGCGATGGCTGCAGGCTCCGACCGCCAGGACTATGAGTCAGCCTTTGAGCTGCTGAAGAGCGGTCGCTACGACGAAGCCAAAACGGCGTTCACATCCTTTACACAGAACTACCCCTCGAGCACGTTTGCCGACAATGCACACTTCTGGCTTGCCGAAGCGCACTATGTCACCGGCGACTACGCGTCTGCATTGGCCCAATTTCAGACCGTGATTACGGATTACTCCGGCAGCGCCAAAGTAGCCGACGCCTGGATGAAAGCCGGTTACTGTCAGTACGAACTTGGCAACTATGCCGAAGCGCGAACCGCGCTGGAAGCGGTGGTTAACTCGTATCCGGACACCACGCCTGCACGTCTTGCCCAGCAACGACTTCAGCAAATGGCGGGCGAAGGTCGCTAAGACCTTTTACTCGACCTCCGTACGATTCACAACGCTATGGAACGCGACGACCTACCGGCGACGCAGCGTCTTCGGCTGACCGAAATATTCTGCTCCCTTCAGGGGGAGGCGAGAGAAGCCGGATGGCCTACCGTGTTTGTTCGGTTAACCGGATGCCCGTTACGCTGTCAGTACTGCGATACCGAATACGCGTTCTACGGCGGAGACTGGCACAGCTTTGAGGACATCGAAGAACGGGTTGACGTCTGTAACGTTAAGCACGTGTGTATTACCGGAGGGGAGCCGTTGGCCCAGAAGAACGCACCTGGGCTCATCACGCGACTGTGTGACAAGGGATACCACGTATCACTTGAAACGTCCGGCGCCATGGACGTCAGCCCCGTGGACCCCCGTTGCAGCAAAGTGCTCGATATCAAAACGCCCGGGTCTCGTGAAGAGAAGCGTAATCGACTGGAAAACCTTGCGCTTCTGACCGCACATGACCAGGTCAAGTTTGTCATCTGTGACCGGGCCGATTACGAGTGGGCCGTGGAGTTCGTCAACAAATACGACCTGACGAGTATCTGCACCGTGTGGTTTTCGGCAAGCCATTTACAGCTTCCGCACCGGGAGCTGGCGGACTGGATCGTTGCAGACGCGCTGCCTGTTCGGTTTCAAATGCAGCTGCACAAGCTCTTATGGAACGATGAGCCGGGGCGGTAACGCAGATGTGCAGTGTCGGCTGCTGTGGAACCGCGCTGACAGCCTGTACCGAATATGAGTCGAAGTCATCCGGTAAATACCCGGCTTGAGGAATATGAGCCTCCTGGATCAAGAGAAAATCAATGTCGCAACATTCATCTAATCAGCGTGCCGTCGTCTTGTTGTCTGGCGGACTGGATTCCGTCACGGCTCTGGCGATGGCCAAAGAGGCCGGTCATCAGTGCTTCGCGCTGTCCATTGACTATGGACAGCGCCATCACGCAGAGCTGAATGCCGCAAGACAGCTGGCGCGTGCGTTTGATGTCGAAGCGCATCTGGTCGTAGCGGTCGACCTGACGTCTATTGGTGGATCAGCGCTGACGGAACCGTCTATCGCGGTTCCTGAAGAGGAGGCCACGGGGATTCCCGTGACCTACGTGCCGGCACGCAATACGGTGCTGCTGTCGCTGGCGCTCGGCTATGCCGAAACGCTGGAGGCTGAACACATTGTGATTGGTGCTAACGCCGTCGACTACTCGGGGTATCCGGATTGTAGACCGGAGTTCATCGAGGCGTTTGAGCGATTGGCGAACCTGGCCACCAAGGCGGCGGTGGAGGGGCAGCCGATCAGTATTCAGGCGCCTCTGATTGATATGACCAAGGCTGAAATTATCCAGACGGGCCTCGGGCTGGGCGTGGATTACGCCATGACCGTATCGTGTTATCAGGCTGACGACACCGGCGCCGCATGCGGGAGCTGTGATTCGTGTCGTCTCAGAAAA
This sequence comes from uncultured Gammaproteobacteria bacterium, assembly GCA_963922815.1. Lineage (GTDB taxonomy): Bacteria > Pseudomonadota > Gammaproteobacteria > Steroidobacterales > SZUA-146 > SZUA-146. The sequence goes on along the minus strand of CAWUKD010000019.1, from coordinate 6,722 downwards.
CAGGGTTTTGTCGACGCCGGGGTTGAGGATCCGACGCGCTACCAGTGAGTGCTTATTGCGCCTTGTTTTTTAATCACAGTGGGGTATTATGCCGTCCTCGAAGACGAAATGGGCCGTTAGCTCAGTTGGTAGAGCACCGGACTTTTAATCCGTTGGTCGTTGGTTCGAGCCCAACACGGCCCACCATTTCGCTCCCTCCCGAATTTTCCCGTCTCCAGGATGTACCGGCTCCCGCCGACACCAGCGCTGTCGCGTCGCTGTACTAATGCCCAGGATTAACCATCCGGCTTGCCGGCGGTGCCGAAGGCTCATTCTGTCTCGTCGATCTGCGCCAAACGCACACGTATCAGTATTGGCCCATCAAGGCATCTACGTGCTCAGAAGTCGGCACGCACCTTCGCGTATTTCATCTTTTTCAATAGCTTAAAGCGTAAACATACATCGGACTCTCCTGCTAGCCGCGCAATTACTATTGAACGCTGCAGGCGTCTGTGTGCAGAGGCCGGTGTGTGTCGGACGCCTTCCGCTGTTAGTCAGCGCGTGCAGCGCGCAGGCACGTTTCTGTCGTCGATGGACGTCTGGCGGTCTACCGGTAGGCGCGATTCATGAAACTTGATGATGTCAGGGCTGGCGTGGTTCTACCCCGGGGAATTTTCCGCTATTCTGCACGCATGACAGCACTCAGCGTAAACGTAAACAAAATCGCGTGGCTTCGGAACGCGCGCGGCGGAAACGATCCGGATATTTTATGGGCCGTACAAACCTGTATTGATGCGGGTGCTCACGGCATCACCGTTCATCCTCGTCCTGATCTGAGGCACATTCGGCCGAATGATGTCAGGGCCATCGCCGATGCGGTTACGGTGGAATACAACATTGAAGGAAATCCGTTTGAAGGCTCGATGGGGGACTATCCCGGGTTCCTGTCGCTGGTACGCGAAGTGCGTCCTGCACAGGCTACGCTGGTACCGGACAGCGTTGATCAGATCACATCGAATCAGGGTTGGCGCATTGCCCGCAATTTTGATCGGCTGCAGCGTGTTGTAGGCGAGCTCAAAAGCATGGGCTGCCGTGTCAGCCTGTTCATGGACCCCGATTCCGATGAATTTGAGCTGGTTAAGAAAACCGGTGCAGACCGCATTGAACTCTATACCGAGGACTATGCGATTGCGTACGGTACTCCGGAACAGGCGAAAGTACTGCAGCGCTACGCGGATGCGGCGGCTCGCGCTCAGAACCTTGGGTTAGGGGTTAACGCCGGACATGATCTGAATCTTCATAATCTCTCCGGGTTCCTGACCATTCCCGACATTCTGGAAGTGTCTATCGGTCACGCCTTAACCTCGGATGCGCTTAAATTCGGACTCTCGGCGACCGTTAAAAAGTACCTGGACTGCCTCTGAGTACCTTTGCCAGGTGACCTCGGCGCCAGCGATTCTGAGGCGTCTGTCCTTCACGTTGCGCAAATCCCGTCTTTCACGTTATTCAGCCGTTCAAAACGCTTAAAATCAGGTGATACCGTATCCTGATAAACCCTGATGTTTATTGGATTATGGTTAAATAGATCTGCTCCAATTGTCACAAAATGTTACAGGATTCCATATTTGGTACTCAGTCACCGATTAATTGATTGAAATAACTTGTAATTCTTCTACCTAACGAATTGTCCGTACTCGAGGAAATACAAACATGACGCGAATCCAGGATCGCAGCATTCTGCTGGTCGAAGAAGGGATGACCAATCGTCACGATATTGAAGAAACTCTGCAGGCCGAGGGCTATCGGTTGTTGCAGGCGTCAAGCTGTGATGACGCACTCCAGATTCTTGAAGGTGAAGTGGTAGATCTTATTCTGATTGATCCCGAGATAGACAATCGTGGTGGATACGCACTGTGTCGCGATGTCCGAAATACGGAAGCGATTGCACAGCTACCGATTATCATGCTGACGCCGGCCGAAATGCGGGACAACTACGCCGAGGGCTACGAGTCAGGTGTGGATGACTTTATCGAAACGCCGATCATTCGTGATGTTCTGCTGGCTCGTGTCCGCACGATTACCCGGCTCTGCCACTACCGAACATTGAATCAGGCCAATGAACTGATGACTCAACAGGCTGATGAGCTGGATCGCCTGCGCAAGTATGACCCGGTCACAGGGCTGGCCAATTTCAACACCTTCAACGAGTCGCTTCATCATGAAATCCAGCGAGCCTCCCGATCGGACTATGCGGTTGCCGTTATTGCCGTAACGGTTAACGAGTTTGATCAGATACAGGGCGCCTACGGTCAGGACATGGCCAACGCGCTGGCGTGCAGAGTAGGAGACCGTTTATCAAACGTATCGCGATCTCGCGCGGTCGTTGCCCGGGTGGATGCCAGTACGTTTATTATTCATAAACCCATTCCGGATATCGACAATCTGGTGTCCGCAATTCAGCAGTTTCGCCAGAGGTTTAACAGCCCCGTTGTGATCGGCGAAGAAGAGTTGAACGTTACCTGCAGCGCCGGCGCGTGTTCGTTTCCGAATGACGCCGACAGTGCAGAAGATCTCGTCACACAGGCACTGAGTGCCACGGTTAGAGCAAAGCAGCAAGGACGCAACCGGTATCAGGTGTATTCAAAAGTAACGCAAAGCGAGGTCAAGCGGCAGCTGAGGCTTGAGTCTCAAATTCGCCGGGGTCTCGAATCCAAGGGTCTGAAGCTTCACTACCAGCCGCGTTTCGATGTGGTTGAAGGTAAGGTCACGGCCGTTGAAGGCCTGATGCGCATGCAGGACGAGAACGGTGCCTATATTCCGCCTAACGTATTTCTGCCCGTGGCGCGCGACAGCGGGCAGCTCTATGAAATGGGTCGCCGGGTCATTCGGCAGGCCTGTGTCGACGTGGCAGAGCTCGTCAGGCAAGGGCATACACACATGCGGGTGAGTATGAACCTGTCCGGTGAGGAGCTGCGGCATCCCACGTTTGTCGATGATCTTGAAGATGCGCTGATGTCGGCCAGCCTTACCGGAAGGCACCTTCAGCTGGAAGTGAATGAATCGACGCTGGTGCCCGGTGAGGACTACACGCTGCAGCAAATTACCCAGCGACTGATTGCGGTCAGGCTCCTTGGCGTGCAGATCATTATCGATAATTTCGGTACCGGATATTCGTCATTGCGCTATATGCGACATCTGCCCATCGACGGCCTTAAGATAGACCCGTCCTTTATCCGTGATGCCAACGATGATCCACGGGCAGCCGCGATCGCGCGAAGCATTATTAACGTGGCTGAAAACCTGGACATTAGCGTGATTGCTGACGGGGTAGAGACCGTTGAGCAGCTGCGCTTCCTGCGAGATTCGGGGTGCACGGCCGTACAGGGTTATATCTTCAGCAAAGCGCAGCCGTTCTCCGAGCTACCCGCGACGCTTGGACGTCTTCATCGGGACTGGAATGACCCGTTTTCGGAAACCGGAACCTTCGCGGCCCCGTCGGAATTTGCCAACAGCTACTAGTTCCGTTTATGAGGTTTGAAGGCAACCTGAATTCGATTGCCTGAACGAGTGCCTGAACTGTTCTGCGGACGATTGCATCGCGTATTTACTCGCCCGAGTTCAGGGCCTCAGGAACCGTCAGTTTTGCAAAGGCCCGGTTTTCACAGTGGTTTTCGGAAGTGCAGGTGTTGCGGCTGTCAGTCTTTATGGCGGGCCCGAAGCTCACTGACAACCTCGTTCAACGGCAGGTCACGGGATGCGAGAAGCACGAGTAGATGATAGAGCAGGTCGGCGCTTTCGCTCCTGAGATCGTCGATCGATTCCTGTACGCCGGCCAGAGCTACCTCGACGCCTTCCTCGCCTACTTTCTGGGCGATTTTTGAACGCCCCATCGCAAGCAGCCGCGCCGTATAGCTGTTGTCTGTGTCGTTCGAATCACGGCGCTTGTAGATAATGCGCTCCAGCTCACCGAGAAATCCAAGACCGGTCAGCGGTACCAGAGAGTCGAAGCAGCTCCGCGTGCCCGTATGGCAAACCGGGCCGGAGGGCAATGCTTCAATCAGCACCGTATCGCGGTCGCAGTCGGCGCGAACAGATTTTAAAGCGAGTCGGTTTCCGGATGTTTCGCCCTTGGTCCACAGCGACTGTCTGCTACGGCTAAAGAACGTTACGTCACCGGTGTCGAGCGTTTTTTGCAGAGCCTCCCGATTGCACCAGGCGACCATGAGCACTTCTCCCGAGACGCTGTGAGTCACAACGGCAGGAATAAGCCCGTTCATTTTTTCCCAGTCGAGCTGATCGGTCAGTGTTTTCATGATCGCACCGCGATGTTGTTCGAGGATAAGAATGATTTCAGTTCGCCTATGGCGATTTGCTTTTTGTGAAAAACCGTCGCTGCCAGAGCACCCGAAACGTCGCACTGCTTAAACACATCGACGAAATGCTGACGGGTTCCTGCGCCTCCGGACGCGATCATCGGTACGCGGCATTCGGCACGCAGTGCGCCAAGCTGGTCAATATCATAGCCGGAACGCACGCCGTCCTGATTCATGCAGTTCAGCACGATCTCGCCGGCACCCCGGTCCTGAACCTCTCTGAGCCAGGTCAGTGTGCTTTGGGTGACTCTTTCTGTGCGCTGCGGGTCGCCGGTGTTCTTGTGAACCCGGTAGTCTCCGCCATCCGAGCGACTGTCAATTCCCACAACAACGCACTGGGATCCAAAACGGCTCGCCAACGCATTGATCAGGTCGGGGTCTTCAAGCGCAGGTGTATTGACTGAGATCTTGTCTGCACCGCGGTTGAGTACATTCTCGGCCGTTTCAACCGAGCGTATGCCGCCTGCCACGCAAAACGGAATGCTGATGACCCGGGCAACGCGTTCTACCCAGTCCAGCTTTACGGAGCGCCCGTCCGGACTTGCCGTAATGTCGTAAAACACCAGCTCGTCCGCGCCTTCGTCACTGTAGTATCTGGCCAGGTCGACAATGTCTCCCACAACTTCGTGATTACGAAAGGCGACTCCCTTGACCACTTTCTGGTCTTTAACGTCCAGGCAGGGGACTATGCGTTTGGCAAGAATGGTCGTGCCTCTTCAAGTAGTTTGGGGTTGTCGTACAACGCGCGACCGACAATGGCGCCGGCGACGCCGGTATCTCTCAGGGCTTCAAGGTCAGCCATGTGACGCACGCCACCGGATGCCTGAAAGTCGATGTTGGGAAAGCGTTCAACGCATTCCCGGTAGAGTTCGAAATTGGGTCCCTGCATAGCCCCGTCGCGGGAGATATCCGTGCACAATACATCGGTTAGCCCAAGACGCGAGTACTCATCCAGCGTTTCCCAAAGGACTACGGAAGATTGTTCCTTCCATCCGTGAATCGCGAGCCGGGGTTCGTCGTCTTCAATGCGCACATCAAGCGCCAGCGTAATGTGATCCGGGCCGTAATCTCCGAGACAGTTTTTAAGCGCGTCCGGGTCGCTGACAACGAGGCTGCCAATGACGGCGCGCTGTACCCCTATCTGCAAGGCGCGCTGGATCGATTCCTGAGAGCGAAGCCCGCCACCACACTGAATGTTCAGGCCCTCTATCTGGCACAGGGATCGAAGCTGGGCGTAGTCGATACTGCCACCTTCCTTTGCGCCGTCAAGATTGACCAGATGCAGCCAGTGAGCCCCCGCGATGGAATAGCGTTTCGCAAGCGTGTCCGGCTCGACGTCGTAATAGGTGACCTGATCGAAGTCTCCCTGGAAAAGACGCACACAGTGACCATCGTAAATATCGATCGCGGGTATCAGATTCATGTCATGTTCACAAAGTTATGGAGTAGTCGGGCGCCCGTCGGACCGGATCGCTCAGGATGAAACTGAACGCCCACGAAATTGTCTTTTGCAGCAATCGCTGCAAAGTCGTAGCTGTAGCTGCTGGAAGCTACGGTCCACTCATTGACCTCAGCCGTGTAGCCGTGGACAAAGTAGAAGTGGCTGCCGCTGGCTATTCCGTTCAGCAGAGGGTGATCGTGGGCGATGTCAATTTGATTCCAGCCCATGTGAGGAGCCGGGCGCTCGACGCTGCCCGCCATCTTGCTGACGCGCCCATCGATAAGATCGAGGCACTCGGTATCGCCTTCCTCGGAGTAACGGTACATCAGCTGCATGCCCAGGCAAATTCCGAGAACAGGTTGCCGCAGGCTTCGAATCGTATCCTCGGCATCAAGATTACGAAGCCTGTTCATGCTGTCGGTAGCATGTCCAACGCCAGGCAAAATGACGTGACTTGCCGCTGTGATCGCTTTGGTGTCGGTCGTGAGCGTTGATGCTACGCCGAGCCGGTCCAGCGCATAGATCAGCGAGTTCATGTTGGCGCCGCCATTGTTAATAATCGCGACGCTCACAATAGCCCCTTGGTGGTTGGCAGCCCGCCGTCGCCAAGCTGAATGGCTTGTCGCAAACAGCGGCCGGTTGCCTTGAAGGCGCTTTCGACCTGGTGGTGGGTGTCGGATCCGCTGGTAGTGATGTGCAGGTTGGCTCCCAGCGTCTGGCACAGGGAGTTGAAAAAGTGCGGTACCATTTCGGTCGGCATGTCACCCACCATTTCTCTTGTCAGGTCCATATCGATCTTGCAAAAAGGTCGGCCAGACAAGTCCAGCGCCGCCGTGCTTAGAGCGTCATCCATCGGCAGCGTAAACCCATATCGTTTTATATCGATTTTGGTGCCAAGGGCCTTGCGAATGGCTTCGCCCAGAGCCAGT
>CAWUKD010000018.1:0-36486 GCA_963922815.1 uncultured Gammaproteobacteria bacterium | reverse complement strand
TCGTAGATACCCCACTGGCCGCGCAGGCTGTGGCGAAACTCGCGTCCGAAACCCGTGCTTCCCCGATAGTTGACGTCGAGTACGGCGAATCCGCGCGACGTCCAGAATTGAATGCGGGGATTAAACCCGTTGCTAGTCGCCGTTGTCGGGCCACCATGAACAAGCACAATCAGCGGCGGACGCTCTCCCTCGGGAAGCGTGGCAACAGCGGATTGGGGTGCATAGAAAAACCCGTAGGCCGTTTCATCCGGCGCGCCAAACGTCACCGGGACCGCGCATGAAATGGCGTCCGGCTCGAGGCGAAAATCACTGGCGCTCTGAAGCACGGTAGTGCGAACGCCGGGTTCAAGTTCAATGTGCACAACGCTGTCGACCTGTTCGGGCGATGCGGCGTGGCAGACGATACGGCCGTCCTTAACCGACAGGTGCTCTATGGCGGTGAACGCCCAGGGCTCTATGTCCTCGCATGCACCTGATTGCGTGTCGACGGAGCACAGCTGCCACAGGCCGTTTCGAGTGTATGCGGCGACGATAACATCGGGACTGAAAAAACCGTACGTCGACATGCCAAATATCCAGTGAGGCATTCCGAGCTCACCTTCGATGTGCGTGAGTTGCCTGACATCACTGTGATCGTTGCAGACATACAGGTTCCACCAGTTGTCTCTGTCGCTGACAAAGTACAAACGATCGTCGGGCCCAAACAGGGGTGAAAACGCCGCGTACCCGTCGCTGACCACGGCCTCGTTGTCGAGGCGGTGCAGGTAGTCGAGATCCGCCAGATGCAGCGTGGTTTCGTCCCACGGCATGTTCGGATGATTCCAGCTCAGAAAGGCCAGACGAGAACCGTCGGCGTTCAGCGTGGGAGAGCTGTAAAAGTCGGCGCCTTCATGTACCCGGGAAACACTCCCCGTTGCCAGGCAGATGCTGGCCAGAAAATTCTCGGGCTCTTTGGCTTTCGTGTGCGTTTCGGCAACCGCAATGAGCCGATTGCGAGACCGGTCGAGAATCATATTGGCAAAACGGGTGTCGTCGTCACGACACACGCAGGTGATGTCCTGTTGCTGAATACAGTAGATGTTCTGATCGCGTGCGTTGACGAAGAACACTTTGCCGTCCTCGACAAGATAAGCGCTGCCGCCGTACTCGTGAACCTGGCTTCTGACGTCGTACGGCGCCGGTGTCAGGTCCCGTCGCTCGCCGGCTTCGTTGCACTCCACCAGAACATTTCGACCTTTTTCGGTGGGCCTGCCTTCGATCCAGTAGGTGTGTTCACCGAACACGCAGGGTTGAGCAAGTCTGATGCTCGCGCTTGCCAGCGATTCGGCTGAGAGAGGGGATGGCCACGTTCCGGCGGGAGCGGCGGATGGTTGATTTTTTGTCATAGCATTCGCAGGGTTCGATGGGAGTGGTAGTGTCCAGGTCGAAGCGCTGTCGGTCGTGTCGATGACGACATGGCGTGATCGACCAGGGACTCGGTATTTCAGGTAAGGATTATTGCAGGGTTTGGTCGCAAATGCTGCGACGAACTGGCCGGAAGTGAACCGAGGGCTGTTGGTGCTCAGGCTCTCAGTCCGGTCGTGCAATGCGTATCTGGCTGCTTCCGGTCAGCTCGCCCTGATTATCAAAGCGTCTTTCGGTCATGATAATACTTGATTTGGGCTGGCCGAGAATTCTCATCGTGCTGCGCGTACCGTATTCTTCGCCGACGATAAACGGCGCGGATAAAAACCGCTCAACATCGTGACCCACGCCCGTGTCGGGAAGGTCTTCCGGCTCGGCCACGTCACGACTGCTCGTTACGTCCCAAAACCCCTCCGGTCGCCGGTGTCTCAGCGCGCGGCGCATGGCGTTTTCCGCGATCAGCGTTTTGGGCCAGTCGTCATCCATTCCGCCGTTGGAAAGCGCATAGATGCCGGCTTTGATGACTTTCGACTGCCCCATGCCGCCTTGCGCATCATTGTCTGATTGGCCGGTCGCAGGCCGATTGGAGTAAAGGCGCAGTTCGTGACCGGCCCCAAACAGGTCGCCATACAGCAGGTTGAAGCCGGCCGTTTTGCGTCCCATGTCGGCAATGTCATTTTCCACGTCGTCCAGCGAGTCCGTCGACCCCAGCACATGGGTCACCAGCAGACCACGGGACAGCGTGGCTTCCTGTTCTATACCGCCTTCGCGCACATTGGTGACCGCGGCAAACCGGCCCTGCTCGGTGATACCCAGCCAGGTTCCACCGGCCTGTAAATCACGACCGCCTGCAATATTCGAATTGGTCCACCACTTGAGTCCGGAGGTGGGTCTTGCGTGAAATTCATCCCGGTTTGCCACGAGTGCAAACGGAAACTCAGCCGAATACTGCCAGGCGAATGCAATCAGGCACATGGTTAGCGCCTGGCTATTTCTGCGAGAGGGATGTCGCTGTCTTTATTGAACCAGTGTTCGATCAGCCGGTACGCGATCGACAGCGGGGGCGGTACCAGCTGGGGTCCCTGGGTTTCCCGTTCAATAATATCCTGACGCGTAAACCAGCGAACTTCTTCCAGCTCTTCATCGGGGCCACAGACGGGCTCGGCGCTCACGGTGGCGCTGAATCCCAGCATAAGCGACGACGGAAAGGGCCACGGCTGCGACGAGAAATAGCGAACCTCGCTGGCGCTGTGTCCGGTTTCTTCAGTGACTTCCCGGCGGACGGTGGCTTCCAGGCTCTCCCCGGGTTCGACAAAGCCCGCAATGGTGGAGTATCGCCCCGGGGGCCAGTTCGCCTGTCGACCCAGCAGCACCCGGTCGTCTCGCGCGGCGAGCACTATGACCGCCGGGTCGCTTCGCGGGAACGAGCGTACGTCGCATCGCGTGCAACCGAGCACGTGACCTGCCTCCTGCAGCTGCGTTGGGCTACCGCAGGAACCGCAATACCGATGGCGCCGGTGCCAGAATGCCATTGCCTGCGCGTAGGCAGCCAGAGCCGCCTCGTCACGGTTTAACGACATGCCAATACCGCGCAGTCCCTGAAAATCATAGTGAGCCACAGACCGCGGTGGCGAGTCGGCGTCGCCGAAATCCAGCGCGAAACACACAGAACCGTTGACGCTGCCAAGGAGTACCGCTTCGTTAAGATCGAAGTCTCGAAGCTCAGCGGCCGTGAAGTAGTAAAGCTGCTGTTGATGCAGGGCGCACCGATGCCGCCAGATGCCAACGAACCGGGCCTGGCGGTCGTCCAGTCGTCGTTGCACCCACTCTGAATCCCGGCGTTTTTCGGCAAGTCGATCAAACTGGTTGTCGACAAACACATTGTTGCTTGAATACTCTATTGCCATGAACAGTACGACTAAATGTCGAGCTCCCGTGGTGAAGTAACTATACCGTCTTCGTCACAGTAGACGTAGTGTCCGGGGGTAAAGGTAACGCCGGCAAAGGTGACCGGCTCGCCGCGTGTGCCGGCACCGCGCTTGACGCTCTTGGCCGGATGGGTTCCAAGCGCACGTACGCCGACCGGCATGGTGTTGATGTCGCGACTGTCGCGAATGCAGCCGTAAATAATGAGCCCGGCCCAGTCGTTATCGATGGCCAGTTGCGCCAGCAGGTCCCCGACCAGCGCACACCGCATGGATCCGCCCCCGTCGACGACCAGCACATGTCCGCTGCCAGGTTCGCTGAGTGCCTGTTTTACCAGCACATTGTCTTCGTGCACCTTGACCGTAGCAATAGGCCCCGAATAAGCGACCTGCTCTCCATAGCGTTGAAAACCTGGAGTCGCGATGGTGAGCTGATCGGCAAAGTCATCGTACAGGTCAGCGGTCTTAAAACTCATGGTCAGTGTCCGGTCGGGCGCTACACATCAGAGGTGCAGAAACCACACCGGGTGGCTTCAAGCGGAATGTCATTCAGGCACCGCGGACAGGCTTTGGTAGTTGGCTCGGCGGCCACTTCGGCCTTCTTGCGGCTGTTGATGGCTTTAACCACCATGAATATCGCAAACGCGATTATGATGAAATCGACAATGGTTTGAACAAAGCTGCCGTATTTCAAAACGGCGGCGCCGGCCGATTCGGCGGCGCTCAGTGAGTCAAACCGTTCCGACGACATGTTAACGAACAGGGTCGAAAAATCGACGCCGCCTGTTAACTTGCTAAGTATAGGCATCAGCACGTCGCCGACGAAAGACGCGACGATCTTGCCAAATGCACTACCAAGAACGATGCCGATGGCCATATCCATGACGTTGCCGCGCATGGCAAATTCTTTGAATTCCTGGAGCATGAGTGTGTCCTCGTAATGGTTTGTGGTTTAGACGCTGGTCTGTGCGTTCATGCCGGTGCACGGTGCGTGCCTGACTCTTCTGCCGCAGCCATTCCGCCCTGACGGGCCGTAGTTTCAATGCTTCGGAGATTATTCTCTCCTTGACCTTGAATAGCAACGGGTGATGATCGCTCAAAGCCTGTTACATCGCAGCGTGCATGCTATTATGCGCCTCGGTTGCGCCATCCTGTCCGCAGCTCGCGGCCACTCCCAGTAAACATGACTAAGTAATTGACTATGAATGCACTTTCCATTTCCGGGCTCAAGAAGACTTATGGCAACAAAGTCAAAGCGCTCAACGGAATTGATCTGTCTGTGGAGCAGGGTGATTTCTTTGCCGTGCTTGGCCCAAACGGGGCAGGCAAAACCACGGCCATCGGGATCGTCAGCTCGCTGGTGACCGCCTCCGAGGGCTCGGTGAAAGTGTTTGACTACGATTTGAGCACGCACAAAGAGCAGGCCAAAGCCTGTATCGGCCTGGTGCCCCAGGAAATAAATTTCAATCAGTTTGAGCCAGTCCTGAACATTGTGCTGAACCAGGCCGGGTACTACGGCATTCCGCGTGGCGAAGCCATGAAACGGGCGGAGAAGTATCTGGGCGAGCTGCAGCTGTGGGATCGTCGCGGTGATATTTCCCGGGGGCTGTCCGGCGGGATGAAGCGACGCCTGATGATTGCGCGGGCCCTGATGCATGAGCCGCGGCTTTTGATTCTGGATGAGCCCACGGCGGGCGTCGATATCGAGATTCGTCGCAGCATGTGGCGCTTCCTGCGCAAGTTAAACGAGCAGGGCACCACCATTATCCTGACCACGCACTATCTCGAAGAGGCTGAAAACCTGTGTCGCAACGTGGCGATCATCGACAAGGGGCGCATTATCGAAAATGACCGCATGTCGAGAGTACTGCGCAAGCTGCAGCTGCAAACCTTCGTGCTGAGCAGCGACAGTACGCTGCCGGACGAGATTGCGCTCGACGGTTTTGTCAGCCGGCGCGTTGACGACACCACGCTCGAAGTCGATCTGACCTCGGGCCAGAACCTCAACCAGCTGTTTGCCCAGCTGACGCCAGCGGACATACAGGTAGAGAGTATGCGAACCAAAAGTAATCGTCTCGAAGAGCTGTTTATGCGGCTGGTCGACGTGAAAGACGAGCAGGAGAATTAACGTGAACAATGCGCTCGCCGTCAACTGGACGGGTTACAAAACGCTGGTGTGGAAGGAAATCAACCGCATCCTGCGCATCTGGATTCAAACGCTCGTGCCGCCCTGCATCACGATGACACTGTATTTTGTGATTTTCGGCAACCTGATTGGACCGCGCATAGGTGAAATGGGTGGCTACAGCTACATGCAGTACATCGCGCCGGGACTCATCATGATGTCGGTGATCAGCAGTTCCTATGGCAACGTCGTATCGTCTTTCTTTGGCGCCAAGTTTGGCAACTACATCGAAGAGATCATCGTGTCGCCGCTGTCGAACATCACCGTGCTGCTCGGGTTTATTACGGGCGGTCTGGTGCGCGGCCTGTGCGTGGGCCTGATTGTGAGCTGCGTTGCGCTGTTTTTCACCAAGATTGAAATCCAGCATCCCTGGATTACTCTGTCCGTGGTGGTGCTTACGTCGGTGGTGTTTTCAATGGCGGGTTTCATTAATGCCATTTTTGCCAAAAACTTCGAAGGCATATCGGTGATCCCAACGTTCGTCCTGACGCCTCTGACGTACCTAGGCGGCGTGTTCTATTCGATCAGCCTGCTGCCCGATTTTTGGCAAAACGTGTCCAAAGCCAATCCGATCCTTTACATGGTCAATGGTTTTCGCTATGGCTTCCTGGGGGAGTCGGATATTGGCATAGGCACGGCTTACGCGATCATCATCGCGTTCATCCTGATTCTGGGAGCCTTCTGCCTGTACCTGCTGAATAAAGGCACCGGTATTCGCAGCTAGACGCACCGACCAGTCTTCCGCCTGGGCGTAGTACGTTGACGAATCAATCAGGAAGGCGCTGACGCCAGAGCCTGTTCAAGATCAGTGATCAGATCGTCAGCGTGTTCCAGTCCGATGGACAGGCGCAGCAGGTTTGGTGGACTGACCGTGGTGGCTCCTTCCACGGAATGCCGGTGTTCAATCAGCGACTCTACGCCGCCGAGACTGGTGGCCTGTCTGATCAGTCGGGTGTTTCTCGCGACATGAATCGCAGCCTCGGTGGACCCGTCGATCAGCAGCGACAGCAGGGCGCCACCGGCGTCCATCTGGGTCCGGTTCAGCGCATAGCCCGGATGGCTTTCAAGACCCGCGTACAACACCTGCTTTATCCGCGCATGCCCGTCGAAATGGTGCGCGATCGTGTTGGCATTGAGCGTCTGCTGACGCACTCTTACCGAAAGCGTTGCCACCGAGCGAAGAATGAGCCAGCAGTCAAACGGGCTGGGCACGGCACCGCCGACTTGCTGGATTTGCCGCAATCGCGCAAACAGGTCATCGTTTTCTCTGGCAATGATGATGCCGCCCAGGACATCGCTGTGTCCGCCAATAAACTTGGTCGTGCTGTGCATCGAAAAATCGGCACCCATGGTCAGTGGCTGTTGCCAGACGCTGGTCGCCAGCGTGTTGTCACAGCACAGCTTCGCACCCCGTTCATGGGCAAATCCGGCAATGGCTCGAATATCGCTCACGCGCATTTGGGGATTGCTGGGTGTTTCCAGCCACACCAGTGCGGTGTTGTCTTGCCAGGCCTGTTCAATCTTTGACAGGTCGGTGGTGTCGACGGCGGAAACCGTATGCCCCATGCGCGTGACCAACTGATTGAGCTGTAACACGGTGCCGAAATAGGCGTCGCCGGTGACGATGATATGACTGCGTTCCGGCAGCGCCTGAAACAGCGCCATTGACGCGGCCGAGCCCGAGGCAAATGCGGCGGCCGCTGCGCCACTCTCAAGACCGCACAAGCGGGACTCAAGCTGCCGTCGCGTCGGATTGTTTGTTCGGCTGTAAATAAAGTCAGCGTCATCACGCGGGTCATCGCGCTCGAATGTGGTGCTGAGTTCGATAGGCGGTGACACGCTTCGGACCGGCAAATCGCGGTCTCCGGCGTCGGTATGGCCGTGAATGAGCCTGGTGTCGAATTTTTTTGTCATGCCCTTACTTTCTATCGGCTGAGATCGGGATGCAACCCGAATCCTGCGATTGGCATGGGCAAAAAAAACCGGGCACTGCCGTCGCTGGCAGTGCCCGGTCCGATGTCGAGCGATTACTCGCTTAAGCTGGCTTCCCGAATCGCGCGGAATTCGCTGCCTGGATACCAGGCAGGGAAGGTGGATTCGCTGGCAATCTGCTTGCCGATGTTCAAAAACAGCTGAAGATCCTCGGCAGCGCCAGTCAGGTTCCATCGGTCGTTTATTTCATCTGACGGCTTATGATAGTCATTGGTCACGTAGTACTTTTGAGCCTTCTGACCGGCTTCCACTCCACCGTTTACGAAATCCACGCCGCCTTTTGCATACAGCATGGGTACGCCTTTCTTGGCCAGATTAAAGTGATCGGATCGATAGAAATAACCCTTTTCAGGCGTTGGCTCCGGGCCAATGGTACGACCCTGTTCGCTGGCGGCTTTTGCCAGGTATTGCTCCAGCTCGGAAGAACCATAGCCGATCACCGAAACGTCGCGCGTCGGACCGTAAGCAATAAGTGCGTCCATGTTGATGCCGGCGACAATCTTGTTCATAGGCACGATCGGATTTTCCGCAAAATGCCGGGAACCCAGGAGACCGGATTCCTCGGCCGTTACCGCGACAAACATAATGGACCGTTTGGGTTTGACGTCGAGTTGAGTAAACGCACGCGCCAGCATGAGCAGCCCGGCCGTGCCGGTGGCGTTATCTACGGCGCCGTTATAAATCTTGTCGCCTTCCAGCGAATCGTCTGTGCCCAGGTGGTCCCAGTGCGCCATGTACAGCACAACTTCGTCAGGTCGTTCCGAGCCGGTGACTTTACCGATGACGTTTTTGGAGTCCGACACGCTGATCGTGTTGGTGACGGCGGCGCTGGCGGTCAGGCCCAGAGCGCGTGATGGCGTACCGCGGTCCAGCGCTTCTTTTTTAGCCTGCGCATAGCTGCTGCCAGCTGCCTGCAGCAGCTCGTCAGCGCGGGCGTCTGTAATCCAGCCTTCGATGGCAGCGCGTCCCATATTTTTGTCAGGTGTGACCAGATCATGCTGCGCTCCGGTCCAGCTTCCTTCAACCACCGACCACCCGTAGGCGGCGGGCGCCGTTTCGTGGATGATGAGTGCGCCGGCGGCACCCTGCTTGGCGGCTTCTTCAAACTTGTACGTCCAGCGACCGTAATAGGTCATGGCGTTGCCATTAAACAGCTCCGGATCCTGCGTGGCGTATCCCGGGTCATTGACCAGCATGACAACGGTCTTGCCTTTTACGTCGAGTCCCGCGTAGTCGTCCCAGTTGTACTCGGGCGCAACGATGCCGTAGCCCACAAAAACCATTTCGGAGTTTTCGATGGCGCTGCGATCGACAACGCGTTTGGTCCAGATGACCATGTCATTGCCAAAGTTCAGATCGAAGTTCTGCCCGTTCGGGCCCTTGATGGCCATAATGTCGTCCGGTGTAGCTGTCATGGTGACCAGCGGAACGTCCTGGAAGTAGCTGTCGCCATTGCCCGGGCCTACACCCATGTTGCGAAGATGATCTCGCAGATAGGTAACGGTTTTTTCCTCGCCTTCTGATGCCGGAGCGCGCCCGCCAAATTCGTCAGCGCTCAGCACTTCTATGTGATTGGTGTACACCTCAAGGTCAATATCGGGGTGATTCTGGTCGCTGGTAGGCACGTCCGGCGTGGTAGATACCGGTCGCTGTTCAGCGGTTTCAGTGGTGGATTCTTTTTCAGCGCACGCGGCGAGCAGGCCAAGCAGGCTGAGAACCAGGAAAAACTGCGAGAGAGTGTGTCGCATGGTCGAGCTCCGATGTACTTGTTTCCGAGGTCCGAAGGATACCCGGAAATGGCGACCCGAGCGAGGTCAGGCAGTCAGCCCTCAGCCGCAATGATGCATCGGGCTTATACAGGGACGACACCGGTTTGGCTGGCTGACAAGGCGGTCCGGAACTATTGACGGTATCGGGTGGCGCCGGGCGCACATGCCGGCGCGGGATATCGGGAAAATCACTGCCTGCACGGGTCGCCCCGGCCTGAAGTCAGGCTCAGGCGTCGCGACGCTGAAGACCCACCACAAGGCAGTCCGGGCCGGCATGTGCGCCCAGCGCAGAGCCCAGGCGGGCAAAAAAGTGACTCTCTATGCGGGCGCCGCCGGCTACGACTTCTCGTTGAATAACGTCGAAAAGGGCGTCCGCGTGAGCACGTTCGCGGCCGTAGGCAATGCCTATGCGGTATGTTTCTCCGCGCGCTACGCGTTTACCGACATAGGCGCCAAGGCGGGCCGGAAGATTACGGCGTCCGAGCAGCGCCTTTTTGGGAACCAGTTTGCCGTTCTCATTGAGCATGAATACCGGAGCAAGATTAAAAAAGTCGGCGACCTTTTTGACAAACGGCTTAACGCGGCCCCCTCGAACGGTGTAAGTCAGTTCGGGAAACATGCCATACACCCGCGTATTATCTCGTGCCTTTTCCAGCTCCTGCATGATCTGGTCGACGCCCATGCCCTGTTGCGCGCACTCGGCGGCATGCATGGCCTGAAGTGCCTGTCCGATGGACGCCGACTTCGAGTCGAACACCCGGATCGTATCGTGTCTTGATCGATCGGCAGCGCTGACCGCCGCCTGATAGGTGCCGCTGCCCCAGCTCGTGACGTTAACCGACACGACGTTGGCGTAATGCGAGGCGAGAAAATCGAAGTTGCGTCGAAATTCGCCGGGTGAAGGCTGCGACGTCTTGGGGTGATTCGGGTGAGTATCAAGTTTGTGGAAAAACTCGTCGGCGGATATGGAGACTTTGTCGAGGTAGCTTTCTTCACCGAAATGAAGGCGAACCGGGATCATGTGAATGTTGAGCCGTTCAAGCTCTTCGTCCGGCATATCCGCGGCGGAATCCATGGTGATGGCAACCGCCTGTTTTACCTGGTGATGGGTCAGCTCTTGCTGCTGGTGCATGTCGTCAGCCTTGGTCGCGCTGACGT
Organism: uncultured Gammaproteobacteria bacterium; assembly: GCA_963922815.1. GTDB lineage: Bacteria > Pseudomonadota > Gammaproteobacteria > Steroidobacterales > SZUA-146 > SZUA-146. The sequence continues at coordinate 26,053 of CAWUKD010000018.1, read as the reverse complement.
CGCCGTAATTCGCCGCAAGATCAAACACCCGGTTCGGATCATTCACGTGAATGTGGATCTTGGCTTTTTTGTTGGTGCCAGCCAGAACCAGGCTGCTGCCCAGCTGCGACAGTTCTTCTTTCAAATGTCGGCGATCAATATCGTTGCCGCTGACGATGCACTCGGTGCAGAATCTGAAGTCCAGGTCGTGAACTTCGCCGGCCATTTGTTCTTCTGCGTGTTCGAGCTCAAATTCGTTGGCGTCCGGAATTTTCTGGTCTACGCGGCCATGCAGCGTGTAGTGAAGAATGCCGTCGAGAAAGTGCACAAAACCTGCGGCTCCGGCGTCTACCACGCCGGCCTTGCGTAATACATCGAGCTGTTCCGGGGTTTTCGCCAGAGACGCCTGCGCGTGCGCAATTCCTTCTTTGAACAGGCCAACAAAGTCGTGTTTTTCATTGCCGGCCGTTAAATGCACCAGATGATCGGCGAAATCACGCATCACGGTGAGTACGGTGCCTTCGCGCGGCTTGGTCAGCGCTTCACGAGCGTACTGCTCACCGCTTTTGACCGCCGCCGCGAATTGTTTTGCGGTAATGGTGGAAAGCCCTGTGACGGCGTCGCTGACGCCCTGGAAAAACTGGGCAATGATTGCGCCGGAGTTTCCGCGAGCTCCATCGAGTGCGGCGTCGGCAATATCCGTCAGCATGGTGTCGGCATCACGCGACGTGGAGCGTCTGAGCATGGCTAAAACCGAACTCATGGTCAGCGCCAGGTTGGTGCCTGTGTCGCCGTCAGCCACGGGGAACACATTAATCTTGTTGAGGTGCTCCTGGCCTTCGATCACCCTTCGAACGCCGGCCACCACGCCGCGCCGGATACGGCGGCCGTCGACATAGGCGATACCCGGTGGGCCTTCAGCTGCGGGAGAAATACTCATAAAGTGACCGGAGCATAACCCAAGTTGCTAGAGGGGTCAGCAAAACTCCGATACCTTGGCCCGAGGATATTACTCGGGGCGCAGTACAAATCGGTAGCCCTTGTAGTTAATTACGGCGCCTTCGGGTTCGATAGATTCGACCACGGTATCGCGATCGATGGCGCTGCCTTCCTGGTATTTTTCAAGATTGATAAAGACAAAACGCTTCTCGGGCTGGGCGCTGAACACATGCATATCCAAATGAAGTTCGGGTATCGGGACGTCGCCGGATGCCAGCGAGGACTGATATTCGGGCAGCGTTTCGGTTTCGACTCTGCCTGCCGCCGGCAAGGATTGATTGCTCTGATCGCCGGTACCGGAGTCGATAGCGTCGCTTCCCATCGTGTCGGCAGAGACACTGCCATCAGGCTGAATAATGCGTACCGTTCCGGGCGTGATTCGGCCCGGAGTGGATTGTGGTGCTGTCGTGTTTGCTGCAGTGCCTGACTGGGCTCGTGGCTCATTTCCGGCGGCGCCTCTGCGGGCCTCCCGATCCAGCGCCCGTGCGCCGGTTTCCCGCGGCACATTCGTCCGCTGCACAGGAGTGGTCTGTTCTGGCGACTGCACGACGGGTGCCGGTCGATTGCCCGCAACCGCCTGAGCGGGCGGGTTGGTAGCTGGTGCCGTCGTGCGGGTCGCAGGCGCCGCTGAGTCCCTTGCGAACAAAACCCACCACGCCAGACCCAGAACAACCGCAACCGGAATCACGAGCCACAGTAGCGAGCGGCTCCCGGAAGGCGTTTCGGGAAGTTCCTCCGTTAACACGCGCGGGCCTGTCGGTACCGTCAAACTATGGCGGTCGCGATTTTTGGTTTCCGCTTTGCGCAGGGCGTCGAGGATGAATGACACAGGGTTATCCGTTGGTTAAAACTGGGTTAGTAAGAACTGGCAAGAGGTTGTTCATAAGGTTTCAGTAGTGGTGTGCCGGACACGCGCAGGGCCGTGTTCAGCGCAATCAGGGTTTGTACGCCGGCAATGCCGTCGGCTTCCAGCTGATGGGCGCGCTGAAATTCAGTAACGCGCTGCCTGAGCGCCTCATCAAAAAAGGATGAGTTGGGTCGCGGCGGGGGCTGACCGTCGAGTCGCGCCAGCACGGCACGCAGCCAGGCCACGCCATTGCTCCTCGTGTTGGGTAACAGCAGTTCCGCGACGCCATCGCGCGGCTGCCACAGCACCAGAAATTCGCCGTACCAGTAGCGCGCCAAATCGGCGTTGCTGACTTCGTATTCGTTGCCCGCTATGCGCAGCGTGACCGAATCGCGGTCCAGCTGAACCGCTACGGCGTTGTGCACCTGGCCGGCATCGTCAATAAGGGACAAAATGGCCGGGCGATTGATGGCGCTGATCAGTCGCCTGGAGCCCACCAGAAACTCGCATCGGAGCTGATGCTGCGCGGCCCAGCCGCATGGCGCCGTACCGCCGAAACCAGTGGGCCGCTGCCACAGGCCGAACAGATCGCGAAAAGACTGGTCCGTGCTGGTATTGATGGTCGGGTTGTTGAGCAGGCTGGACAGAGAAATCAGCGAGTCGGTTGGAGTGTCGCCACGGCTTGTTGAGGCACCCAGCCGGCGCTCAAGCCGCAGTTCCGTGTCGCCGGTCAGGTTCGATTCGTACTGACGTGATTCGTCCGGATTACCGGATGACCGGGATCCAAGGCTGGCGGACATCCGTTTATCGGTGGTTGTCAAAGAGGGGGGCAGGGTATCCGCGCCCTGAACGTTCGCAGATTCGTTCTGCGCCGGCGCGGTACTCATCCAGGTCGCCAGCGTCCAGCCCATCAGACCGGCAAGTCCCAGCCCGACCAAGATAGCCGCAGCGGAGCGCCAGAACGTGGGGCCAAACAGGGTGTCCGGAAACCCGTAGCGGGGCCGCTCCCGTTTGCGGGAGTCGGGGGCGTCTTTTCCGTGTATTTCAGCGTACGCCTTGCGCAGCAGTTCGCGGGACACGCTGCGTGATTCGGCCGAATACGCTCCGAGCAGCGCCCGGTCGCACAGCACGTTTGTGAGGCGCGGGCTGCCGCCAGTCAGTTTGTGAATTTCCCAGAGTGCCGCCGGTTCGAACACCTCGTCGTGATTGCCGGCGATTTGCATGCGGTGCTTCACGTAGCTGATCGTTTCTTCGGCGTTCAGGTTCTCGAGGTGATAGCGGCCCGTAATGCGCTGGGCAAGCTGGCGCAAATCGTTTCGTGCCAGCGTGTCGCGCAGCTCGGGTTGTCCCACCAGGATGATTTGCAGCAGCTTTTCTTTGGTGGTTTCGAGATTGGTGAGCAGGCGAAGCTGTTCGAGCACATCGCTGTCGAGGTTCTGTGCCTCGTCCACGAGCAATACGGTTCGACGACCCGTTGCATGTGATTCGAGCAGGTGCTCATTGAGCGTGTCGACCAGTTCTTTGGTAGTGGCGTCGCGGCCAGGAGACTCGATGCCGAGCTCGCTGAAAATAGCGGCCAGAAATTCCGGAACGGTCAGTCTGGGATTGAGTACAACCGCCAGATCAACGGTGTCTGGCAGGCGGTCCAGAAGGCAGCGGGTCAGGGTTGTTTTACCGGTACCTACTTCACCCGTCAGCTGTATGAATCCGCCGCTTTCAGTGACGCCATAGACCAGGTGCGCCAGAGCTTCAGCGTGGCGTTCGGACAGAAACAGAAAACTTGGGTCGGGTGTGATCGAAAACGGTTTTTCGGTCAGCCCAAAATACTGGGTGTACACGTCGGTCTCAACTTACCTGGCTCAGCGTAGTACTGACCGGACATGTTACCTTCTAGCGAATGCGGTTGCCACGCTTAACGATATCGTCGCCAAATTTTTCGCGAATACTATCAAGTACTTGATCAACATCCTGCGCGCTGTCCGGCGTGTCGAACAGCCCCAGTTGCCGCTGTTCCTGCAGTCCGGCGATACCGACGCCCAGTAATCGTACGGCGGCATCGGGGTAGTCGGCGCGCCACTCACGCAGCAGTTCCCGCGCGCGGCCTCCGATGGCATCGCTGGCGTTCGTGGCAGGTTGAAGCGGCATCTGGCGAGTCAGGGTCGTGAAATCCGGCATACGTACTTTGATGATGACGACTGACCCGAGCAGGTTTTTCCTGCGTGCGCGCTCGGCCGTGCGGTCGGCCAGCCGGATCAGTTCGCTTTCCATGTCACGCATGGTGGACAGGTTTTCCGAAAAGGTGTTCTCGGCGCTGATGGATTTGTCACCACGGGACGGAACGACCTCGCGGTGGTCGATTCCAGCAGCCCTTTGTTTGATTCGCATCGCATACCGTCCGAACACGGCGGACAGTGCGGCATCGGGGGCCATACGCAGGTCGCGAATGGTAAACACCCTGACGGCTTTTAGTCTTTCGACGGTTTTACGCCCAATGCCGGGAATGGTTCCGGCCGGCATGGGGTCGAGCGTTTTGATGATGTCGTCACCAAACAGCATGCACAGCCCGTCGGGTTTGTTCAGGTCGGAGGCGATCTTAGCGACCAGTTTGTTGGGACCGACGCCAACCGACGCGGTTAGCTGCGTGCGTTCCCGAATGCGGTCCTTGATCAGCTGTGCCCGAGCCTGCACACCGTCATGGATGTCCGGTTCCTCGGTGAAATCCAGAAAGGCCTCGTCAAGCGACAGCCCCTCGTAGATCGGCGTGAGCTGTTTGAAAATCGCAAAAATTTCCCTCGACACTTTTCGATAGTGATCGATTCGCGGCGTGATAAAAACCGCGTCGGCGCATCGGCGTCTGGCTTCACTGCCCGGCATTGCAGACCGAATGCCAAACTTGCGTGATTCGTAGCTGGCCGCGGCGACGACCCCCCGGGTACCGCCTCCACCGACAACAACGGGTTTGCCCTGCAGGTCCGGGTTATCGCGCTGTTCTATAGAGGCGTAAAACGCGTCCATGTCGACGTGCATGATGACGCGGTTTTGCCGTTCGCGGGTCATAGCGCATGAAGGGCCGCAGTGGCGAGCGTGAGCAGGGTCAGTACGAGAAATGTCATAACAAAAAACGTGATAATCAGTATCAACCACTTAATGAACGTGAAAAACCGGCCCTGCTCGTAGACTACCCGCATCGACTTGATGAAATAGTAGATCGTGTACAGCATGCCAAGCGGAAACACCACGTCGCCAATTTCGACGCCCGTTAGTCCGACAATAGCGGACAGACCCGAAAGCGCCAGGTAGAACAAGAACAGAAAGGAGAAATTGTGCACGTAGTAGAGCAGATGTTCGACGTAGTAACGGCCTGCGAACAGGTAAAGGAACTTGTTCACCAGTGCCATCAGAGGCAGCAGAATGAGCAGTGTTTTCGGCAGATTGTCGAGTAGTTCTTCAGCGAACTGCAGCACGCCATTCCAGGTTGAAAACGACAGGCAGGTGGTGAACAGATAAGGGCGCAGTAATTCCCATTCGCCCAGTTCGGCTGTTTTTACCTGTTCGCACATCTCTACAACTGTTTTTACTGATGTGGGCTGTGAGTCGTCGGTGCCGTCGGTCTCCTGGCCGTCTGCTGCGGTTGAGGTTTCGCCCGCTTCGTCGACGGCATCAGCTTGCGCTGTATCGATCGCCGAGAGCTCCGTTTCACCAGGCGGCTCTTCGTCGGTCAGTGCCGCTTCTGCGGTATCCGCCGCGTCTTCAGTTTCAGGAGCTGCGGCCAGTTCGCTCGCCGGCGGGTCATCTACGCCTTTGACATCCCGATCATCCAGACTGACATCAAACAGAACGGCGGAATCCTGTTCATCCTCTTCGTCCTCTTCTTCGAGCGTTACATCCGATACGCCGGCGTCTTCGAAAATGGACTTCATGACCTCCCGGTCAATTTGCGAAGTGATCGGCTGATCGCGCCCGCCCATTTTCTCGTCGACGGCTTTGCCGATGTCATCGAACATGGCCTTGGGCGCAAACGAAATGACGAGGAAGAACACCACGCTGCTGATCAGGTATAACCGGAACGGTGGAATGAACCGCTCTCGCTTGCCTTCCATATAGGCTTTGGTGAGATGTCCCGGCTTGAAGAACAACGGCCACAGTGTGCGCCAGAGCCGGGAGTCCCAGTCGACTGTCTCGCTGATGAATTCCCCGAACAAAGACAGCACGGATGCGACGCGTCGCTGTTGTCGCTGACCACAGACATGACAGTACTTGCTTTGCAGTTGCGTGGTGCAATTCATGCAGGCGGGCCCACTCGTGTTTACAGGAGTTGAGTCCGGAGCAGCATCATCGTTCGGCTTCGATGGTGGATGTAGAGGAGGTGTAGTCACAGGTTATGTTGCCATTTAGTGATGTTACGTGGCGTTATGTAACCAGTTTAGCACCGATTTCAGATATTTCGTTATATCCCCCGCATTCGCGAAATCGATTGTGCTAGCTTACTGATAAATCGTTGCGACAGGTGAACTATGAATAATAATAAACGCCCTCAATCGCTCGTTGAGAATGCACATGCTTCGGCCGACTACTATCGTGATTTGTGTGCCAAACTCAGCGACCAGTTAAAACAAAGCAATCAGCGTCAAAGACAAACGCTGCTCGATGTTCGTCGTGCCAAGCTCACGAACACGCTAACGCGTCACTTGTTCCGTCTGAAAGCGGCTCGCTACTCTCCGTCGCAGGTAGCCGAGCGCGTACTGTCATCCCTGTCGCGATACATGGGCGTCGAATGCGCCGCACTCTATGCCAAGGCGACTCATGAATCGGGGTTCGATACGCTCGCGTACGTGGGTTTCGCCATTGAAGAGGGTTGCGATCTTTCGCGAAGGTCGGCCATGCCCGAATTTGTCTGTGTAGATGAGAGCCAGAGAAATCCGGGCGTCACTGAGTTTCTGCAGAGTGTGACTCACACACAGAAAACCGTTTGGTGTTTTCACCAGGCCAGTGGCCTTGCGGTGCTTCTTGGCAGCAACGCGCAGAATCAGCCCGATTCGTGGGAGCTGTCGATCGATGACCGCGAGATGCTGCATTCGCTGCTGGAATTGATCGCCAACATAGTTAACAACGCCGATACCCGCAGCGATGCGGTTCATGAGCTGATCGATCCGCTGACCGGCCTGTCAAATCGTCATATGCTGATTGATCATCTTGAACGGGACTCCAGGCAGGGGCGACGCAGTATTACGTCGTCGACCGCGGTGTTGTACATTGATGTAGACCGATTCGCACTGATTAACGAGCAGGCGGGTCACACGCTGGGCGACAAAGTGCTGGTTGCGATTGCGCATCGTCTCAAAGAGCTGCTGCGGCCGGGCGACCTGCTGGGTCGTATCGGGGTTGACGAATTTGCCATCATTGCGCCCGGTCAGCGTATTGGCACAGATGCCGAACTGATCGCCAAGCGGATCCTGGAAAATTTCAGGAAGCCGCTGCGCATAGCCGGTCATTCGTTTTACATCTCGCTCAGTATTGGCATTGCCGAGGCCGCGCCAGAGCGGGCGGCGGTAGAAACGTTCAAAGATGCCAACGTCGCCATGTTCGATGCCAAGACCAAGGGCGGAGCAAACTTTGTGATGTACGGCTACGGCCTGAGGCACCCAAGTCCGGCGGATATTCGTTTGGAAGATGACCTGCGAGGGGCCATGGCTCGCCAGGAGCTGAGTTTGTACTACCAGCCCATTTTCTCACTGCATTCCAACGCTGTGGTAGCCCTGGAGGCGCTGCTTCGCTGGCACCATCCGACTCGCGGCATACTGCTGCCCAAAGATTTCATGGGGATTGCGCAGCAGTCCACGATGGCGCTTGATATCGGTGACTGGGTGATAGGCAAAGTCGTGCGTGACATGAACATCTGGTCCAGTGAAAACAACTCGCACAAGTCCATTAGCGTGTGCATTAACGTCGATGAGTCTCAGTTTGTGCAGAACGATTTCGTGGCCAATCTGGGTAGCGAGCTCAAGCGCGGCAATATCGACCCGCAGCGGATTCGACTGGAAATCAGTGAGCGCACCTTGCAAGCGTGCCGAACCATTGAAAAACCCGTGCTCAACAGCCTGCGGGATATGGGCGTAAAGCTCATGCTTGACGATTTTGGTACGGGCAGCTCGTCTCTCGGGCGCCTGCAGTCACTGCCAATCGACACCATCAAGATTGACGGTGACTTCGTGCGCAAGATGAACAACAGCGGTCGTAACAAACAGCTGCTGGAAGCCATGATCAGTCTGGCCAAAAACCTGAACAAACAGATCGTCGCGGAAGGCGTGGAAGACCTGGCGCTGGTACCCCAGCTCAAGCAGCTCGGCTGCGATTTTGTACAGGGCTATGTTCTTGGCAAGCCGCTGGCGGCGTCTCGCATTGGCCTGTTTCTGAACGAACAGGAAGTGGCCGCACGGTCCGAATGAGTAAACTGTCCCCGAATAGCGTCAGGCAATAGAGCGATTCGCGATGGTCAGTATCCACCGGCGATGTCGATGAAGGAGCCGGTAACGTATGACGCATCGTCGGACAGCAGCCACGCGATCGCCTGTGCGACTTCGTCGGCGGTCCCACCCCGCTTCATGGGTATGCGTTCTTTTAGTCGGTTGATGCGGTCGGGTTCGCCTCCGTCGGCATGCATATCGGTGTCGATGAACCCCGGACGCACCGCATTGACGCGAATGCCATCAGTCGCCACTTCTTTTGACAGTCCGCGCGTCAGTGCATCGATGGCGGCTTTTGACGCGGCGTAGTCGACGTATTCGCCGGGAGCCCCGGTTTTGGCGGCGAGCGAGCTGACGTTGACAATGGCGCCGCCTTTTCCGCCGCGCGCCGTTGACAGCCGTTGCACCGCCTGCCGGCAGCACATGAACGCACCCGTTACGTTGGTGGACAGGATTCGGTTTATGCGATCCGCCGTCAGAGACTCAACGCGCGCCTGGGTCGACAGTACGGCGGCATTGTTGACCAGCGCATCGAGCTGACCCATCTCATTGTCGATCGTATGGAACAGTCGGTCTACGTCCTGCTCGCTGGAGACATCGGCCTGGATCACAAGCGGCCTGGAGTCTTTGAGTTCGTTAGCCAGCGCGTCGGCAGCGGCTGAGTCGTTCAGGTAGTTGATACACACCCGGTAGCCGCTGTGGGCGAGCAGGCGTGCCGTGGCGGCGCCGATTCCCCGGCCGCTTCCGGTGATGAGTACATTGCGTTGATCGGGCATGGTCGGTGTGCATCGATAAGTTGGAGTGCCAGCTCGCAGCATAACCCATTACCAATCGGGGGCGCGCTGATCAGATGAGCTGTGCGCACAATCTGGCGCGTTTCCTGCGCTCCGGAACTGGACTTTGACCGGCCGGAAAACGCCGGTCAAAGTCCGTGTGCTCAGGCGGCGGTATCGGTGCGCAGTTCGTGACGATTCGAAGACTGACCGGCCATCAGATCTTCCGTATCGAAGTCATCGACGCCGGCCAGGAACTGGATCTCCTCGTCAAACGCCATATAGGTTTGAGCTTCGGCTTCGGTGAACACCTGCGCCGTAACGGCGGCTTCCACGATCGCCGGCGGAGCGCCGTCGGCAATCGTCCCGTCTTTGATGGCGGTACGCAGGCGCTTTTCAAGCGCTTCGTAGTCACCGGCTTTTCGCATGAGCTGATCGATTCGTCCGGGAATGTTGTTCTCAAGAGGCGTCAGGAACGTGCCTTCAATCAGCCGCTCACGGGTTTCAGAGTCGCGAATCATGAGTTCGGCCACTTCGCGATCCAGGCTGTCGGCAGGCGCCGAGTACATGCGGCCTCGGGGAAATACCAGTACGCGAAGGGCCAAAGCAAGCGCCCGATTGGGCAGGTTGCGGATCACTCCGTGGAGCTGCTCCTGCGCCACGTACATGAAATGCTTAACCGCCCACTCAACGACCGGGAGGTCTTCAGGGCGACGCCCTTCATCTTCAAATTTCTTCAGCACGCAGGATGCAAAATACAGGCTGCTGAGTATGTCACCGAGTCGGCCGGACAGCATTTCGCGTTTTTTCAGTCCGCCCTGCAACGACATCATGGCGACATCGGCAGCCAGTGCGTACGCCGCGCTGTAGCGGTTGATTTGTCGAAAGTAGTGTTTGGTCGGGCCGTCCAGAGGAACCTCGGCGAACCGGGATGACGTGAGTGCCAGAACAAAGGAACGTGCGGCATTGGCGTACGTGTTGCCAACCATGCCAAACAGGTTGCGGTCGAAGTTATCGAGCGCGTCCGGCCCTTCGTCGTTACAGGCTTCGATCAGATTCAGCATGTACGGATGACAGCGAATGGCGCCCTGGCCAAAAATGATCAGCGAGCGGGTCATCACGTTGGCCCCCTCAACCGTGATACTGATGGGCACGGCCTGGTAACCGCGGGCCAGGTAGTTGTTTGGACCGAGACAGATGCCTTTGCCGCCGTGAATGTCCATGGCGTCATTGGCAATCGTGCGGGCGAATTCTGTGCAGTGATACTTGAGGATGGCAGAAGGTACGCCGGGCTTTTCGCCGCGGTCGATTTCGCCGCAGGTGTATTTGACCGCTCCGTCCATCGCGTAGGTCAGTCCGGCAATGCGTGCAATCAATTCCTGAATGCCTTCAAACTTGCCTACCGGCAGGTTGAACTGCCGGCGAATACGCCCGTACGCACCGCTGACCGCCAGAGCACCTTTGGCGCCACCCAGGGCCGAGGAGGGCAGTGAGATTGAGCGACCTACCGTGAGACATTCGACCAGCATGCGCCAGCCTTCGCCGGCCATTTCCGGTCCGCCAATAATGAAGCTCAGCGGGATAAAGACATCTTCGCCCTGCGTCGGTCCGTTCTGGAACGGTACGTTCAGCGGAAAGTGCCGTCTTCCTGCTGTCACTCCGGGCAGATCGGCCGGAATCAGTGCGCAGGTAATGCCCAGGTCTTCGGTGTCACCCAGCAGATTGTCGGGATCATACATGCGAAACGCGAGACCGATAACGGTGGCAACCGGGGCAAGCGTAATGTAGCGCTTGTTCCAGTTCAGTCTCAGACCGAGGACTTCTTCACCGTCGAACGTGCCTTTGCACACGATGCCGCTGTCGGAAATGGAGGTTGCGTCCGAGCCCGCGCGCGGGCTGGTCAGGCCGAAGCAGGGAATCTCTTCACCGACGGCCAGTCGGGGCAGATAATAGTTCTTCTGCTCGTCGGTGCCGTAGTGCATTAAGAGCTCACCCGGGCCCAGTGAGTTTGGAACTGCGACGGTAGAAGCGACCGTGGTGCTTCGACCCGACAGTTTGGCGATGACCGCCGAGTGAGCCTGCGCCGAAAACTCCAGGCCGTTGTAGGCCTTGGGGATGATCATGGCGAAAAACTTCTTCTCTTTGAGGTAGGTCCAGATCTCTTCCGGCATGTCCGCCAGTTCGTGCGTGATTTGCCAGTCGTCAATCATGGCGCACAGTTCTTCGACCGGGCCGTCCAGAAAGGCCTGCTCTTCCTCCGACAGTCCGGGTTTGGGAGCGCCGAGCAGTTTTGACCATTGGGGATCACCGGAGAACAGATCGCCGTCCCAACCCACGGTGCCGGCCTCAAGGGCAGCCCGCTCGGTGGAAGACATTTCCGGAAGCACCTTGCGCATGTTGTTCAGCGCAGGCTTGCTAAGACGCGCCTTTCGCCACTCGTTATTGTTGAGCACGAACAGTCCTGCCACGGGTGCCAGCAGAATCACGTTCCACACGAGTCCTCCGTTCCCGAAAATCACGTAGGCCAGATAGAGGCCGGCCGCGGCGAACGTGGCGGTCTTGAGCGACGCGCGGGTATAACCCAGCGCCAGAGCGCCAGAGATCAAAACCAATAACCAAAACAGGGTAGACATGTACAGCATCCTCCAAAATCAGCGCGAGACGGTTATCGCCGCGCGTGAACTATGAAATGACTATAGCTTGAGATGGTGCGTCGCCGCAATTGACAATAATCTCAATAAGAGAAAAATACAATAAAAACAGCATAGTAGGTATTGGTTGGCGGCTATCAAGTCAGCCAAATGCGCGGATTTGGGCCAAAAAAAAGGCCGCTTGCGTCAGCGGCCTTTCTGATTGTGGTGACCGGATCAGGCCGGCTATCGGTCGGCGCATCAGGCGAGGACCAGCCGGGCAGAAACCGATTTGTCTGCTCAGAGCAGGTGAGCCACACCGTCGCGCTCTTCCTGGAGTTCAGCGCGAGTTGCATCCATACGTTCACGACTGAAGTCGTCTATCTCAAGACCCTGAACAATGTCGTATTTGCCGTCTTTGCACGTCACAGGGAAAGAGTAAATCACGCCCTCTGCAATGCCGTAGCTACCGTCTGACGGAATTGCCATGCTGACCCAGTCGCCATTGGCGGTGCCGAGTGCCCAGTCGCGAACGTGATCAATGGCCGCGGATGCCGCCGATGCTGCCGAAGAAGCACCACGCGCTTTGATGATGGCGGCGCCCCGTTTTTGTACCGTGGGAATAAACTCGTTGCGGGTCCAGTGCTCATCCACCAAAGAGGTCGCTTCAAATCCTTCCACCAGGCAGTGATTGATGTCGGGGTACTGGGTGGCCGAATGGTTACCCCAGATCGTCATGTGAGTGATGTCATTAACATGTTTGCCGGTTTGCTCGGCGAGCTGGCTGAGCGCCCGGTTGTGATCGAGGCGGGTCATGGCCGTGAAGTTCGCAGGATCAATGTCCGGCGCGTTCTGCTGGGTAATCAACGCGTTGGTGTTGGCCGGGTTGCCGACGACCAGCACTTTAATATCACGACTGGCGTGATCGTTGATGGCCTTGCCCTGACCCGAGAAGATTTTGGCGTTGGCTTCGAGCAGGTCTTTACGCTCCATGCCGGGGCCGCGGGGACGGGCACCGACCAGCAGAGCATAGTCGGCGTCTTTGAAACCTACGTTAGGATCGTCGGTCGCAACAATGCCTGCCAACGTCGGAAACGCGCAGTCGTTCAGTTCCATTACCACGCCATTGAGGGCATCGAGTGCGGGAGTGATTTCCAGCAGGCTCAGGATAACCGGCTGATCGGGACCGAGTAGCTGGCCTGAACCAATACGAAATGCTAACTGGTAACCGATCTGACCGGCGGCACCGGTGATGGCTACGACGACGGGCTTCTTCATGGCGTGACTCCCCAACGTTGTCGATTAAGACTCTAAAAAAGGACGCTGATTCTATCATTCCCGCCTGCTGTCGGGGACCCTTTTTTATTGCGTCTTGCCGCAGTCCGCTCAGTTGTCGCCCAGGATCGTGACCGGCAGCGGCTCTATCATGACGAGGTCCGGGAACAGCTGGCGATAGGCGGCCAACTGGGTGCAGGCGGCGACGTAATCACCTTTCGAAGCCAGCTCGCGAATATAGGTCTGCCAGGTCAGTGCGTTTAACGGAGGCTCCACGGTGCGCGCATTTATTTTGGCCCGTTCGATCGCTTCGGCGTCTATGTCGAGCACTGACAGATTGCACGGATACGCCGATACGGTGACCTTCGGCGCCGCAGAGACTGCGGCGGGTGCGGCCTCGTCGAGGGCAGTCGTCCGCTCAGAGTCCTGTCGACGACGTTCGTTTCGTTTGGCCTGATCTTTGGCCATCAGGCGCCGATGAGGGCTGGTGTCAATCTCGACCATCGAATTTCCCGTCACAACAACCTCCTCCAGTTCACTATCGGAGGTCTCCGTTATCAGTACTTGTTCCGGGTCGCTGATTTGCTCGTCTTCTTTGATTGCCGGGGCGGCCGGGGGCGCAGCGGCCAGGCTCTCCGGCGCGGATTGAGGTTTCGGGACCTCGTCACTGAGGGGTGCGCGAGATTCGGACACCACAACGGGTGCGTTCTGATTGAAACCAGGGGGTGATCCTGAACTGTCGTCTTCTGAACGATCGCTCTCGACCGGCGAGGGCGCTGCTGCGGGTGTCACCGGAGCCTCCTGCTCAGCACGTGTAGCTGACAATAACTGCTCGGTCATCGGGCTGACATCGTGTTGGCGAACATTATCAACGTCGCGTATTTCTGCGCTACTGCGATCAGAGTCCGATTCGTAACCGGCGATGTTGGTACCGGGTTCCAGCGTAAACGTACTATCGATCGGGTCGGGCGCTTCGCGTGGAATCGCATACCCGGAGCTTATCGAGTCCGAAGAAATCGTAGGCTGATCGGTGAGCACGCCGGGTGATGTGTCGGAATTTCCCAACGTTACTCCAGACGCAGGGAATCTGACTTCTTCTTCCCGGGCATCGCTGGAGCGCCGGGTTTGTGCACGTTCGCTCATGTCGGCAGGCGTGCCAGGTGTTCGACTCCTCGAAGTCTCTGCCACCGGGCGGGGCGCGTCCATGAGTATGTCCGGTTCAGGCGAGTAGTCTTTCAGATTCACGGCCAGATTGACCCCGAGCAGTACGGTGGCCGCCAGGCCTACCGGTGCAATCCAGGCGGGTCGCTTGCGCTTTGGCGCAACCGCCTCTTCTGCCTGGGCCAGAATCGCGGCATCGAGTGCTGCACCGGGTTCATCGTTTGACGCGGACCGATACAGGTCGCCGAGGTCCTTGTCATCAAAGCCTTTGTGTAAATCGTTGTCGTTACTCATAAGTAAGCCTGCTGTTCTGCGGCCAGTGCGACGCGCAGCTTCTTCGTGGCGTACCGCAACCGGCTTTTGACCGTTTCACGTCCGACGCCGAGTACGTCACCAATTTCAACCAGTGACAATCCACCTTCCTCTTTTAACAAAAACGCATTGCGCTGATCATCGGGGAGTTGCTCCAGCGCCTCCAGTAGCCGCTGTCGGAGCAATGCCGCATCCGCAAGCTGGTCCTGTGACGGTTCGCTCGATGAGAGTGACACCGGTTCGTCGTCATGATTGACGGCCACCAGGTGCGGTGTTCGGACCTTCTTGCGGCCATAGTCCATCAACAGGTTGTGCGCTATGCGATAAAGCCATGTGGTGAATTTGGCGGTGGCTTCGTAGCGTGTTCTTGCCTTGATCACTCGCGCCCATGTTTCCTGGAACAATTCGTCCGCCTGTTCTGCCACGCGGCACTGTCGTCTGAAATAGCGATAGAGCGGCGCCTTGTGGCGAGCGTACAGCTCTTTGAAGGCGCCGGCGTCGCCGGCTCCGTAAGCCATCATCAAATCCTGGTCGGAGCGTTGGCCATCCATGGCCAGTACTTTAAGCAAGCCAGGCGCTGATGAACACCTTTGCGCGGAACTAAATTGCAAAACCTGATGCTTCTCTTATACCGGGTGCAAAGGCTAGTCAGTTTGAGCGACGTGATCCGGGGTGTTTTCTTCCATCAGCATGTCAGCTGTGGACACCAGATCCAGAAATTCACGACGGTATCCGTGGGGATCGGATCCCAGCGCGTCGGTCGCCAAAGACAGCACGTCGTTCATCGTATAGTCCTGAAGATAAGTGCCGCCATTCAGGATCTGTCCGAAAGCCGCGACCGCAGCACCAAATCGTACGTTTGCGCTGCTTTGATCGAGTGAGCGCAGGTTCTCGCTGTATATCGGTGTACTGACCTCGGTGCTGCTGTCTCCGTCAGGCTGCTTGTAACGCAGTCGAACGAAGGCCGCCTCGCTTGATGCGGAGCGATCGCGTTGTTGCACGACTGCGTTTTCCTGCTCGGTCTGATAGCGCAGTGGAATAACGCTGCGCGTGTCGCTGCCGACCGGGACCAGTTCGTACAGGGCCGTAACCGTGTGCCCGGCGCCAATTTCGCCGGCGTCAACTTTGTCGTTGGTGAAGTCTTCTCGTTTCAGCATACGGTTTTCGTATCCGATCAGGCGGTACTCTGCAACAACCTCTGGATTGAATTCGATCTGAATCTTTACGTCTTTGGCAATCGTGTGAAGCGTCGAGGTCACTTCATTGACCAGTACTTTTCTCGCTTCGCGCTGCGAGTCGATGTAGGCGTAATTACCGTTGCCTGCATCGGCGAGCTGTTCCATCAGGTGGTCGTTGTAGTTACCTGTGCCGAATCCCAGCGTAGTGAGAGCTACACCGCTTTTACGTTTGCGCTCCGCCAGGTCCTTGAGGCCTTCGAAATCGACGGTTCCCACATTGAAATCTCCGTCGGTGGCCAGCACGATGCGATTGATGCCGTCTTCAATAAACGCTTCTTCGGCCAGCTCATAGGCAAGCTCGATGCCTGCCGCGCCGTTGGTCGAACCGCCCGCCTGCAGTTTGCGTAAAGCCTTCATGATGGTTCGATGGTCGTCTCCGGGCGTGGGTTCAAGTACGACGCCGGATGCACCCGCATACACGACAATGGAAATACGATCCTGTTCATTGAGCTGTTTGGTGAGCAGCTTGAACGACTGCTTCAGCAGCGGGAGTTTGTCCGGCGAATTCATCGAGCCGGATACGTCCAGCAGGAAAACAAGATTCGCCGACGGGCGTTCGCTTGCCGGCACCTCGTAGCCTTTAAGACCAACCTGCAGCAGCCAGTTGTCTGCGTTCCAGGGTGAGGGTGTCAGTTCAGTGGATACGCTGAACGGCGTGTCGGCGTTCTCGGGTTCCGGATAGTTGTAGCTGAAGTAGTTAATCAGTTCTTCGACGCGCACGGCGTCCTGAGGCGGCAGCTGCTGCTGATTCAGAAAACGGCGTACGTTGGCGTAAGCGCCTGTATCAACGTCTATGCTGAACGTTGATACAGGATCTTCGTGAACCCGCATGATCGGATTGTGTTCAACGTGAGCGTAGTTCTCGGTATTTTGTGTGGGCTGATAGTACTGACGCGCCGTATGGTCGTACGCCTGGCTCATCACCTGGGCGGGCATGACAGAGGGTTGAATCCGCCTCATTTCGGAAGCTCGTTTTGATGCACTTCGGGCATCCAGCCTTGCCGGACCGGCTGAATTGCCAATTGCCGTTCCGGTCACGAGCACTTCTTCGAGTTCACTGTCGTCTTTCTCGCTTTTTGTCAAAACGATGGGGTGGGGCGTTGACGTATCTTCCTGCTGGGCGGATTTGGTGCCGCAGCCATAAAGCGCCATCGATACGGCGGCACTCAGAAGCAAAGTTGTGGTTCGGGCAATGATCGGTTTGGCAGGCATGTCGGTCTCCGGTTTTATGGGGTATGGAGCTGTAAACGCATGGCTGGCACAAAAGGGGTTAAACCGGGGAGATCCACCTCGTTAGAAAAGCGGGTCCGGCGTGCAATACGCAGCACCTCTGTATCGGGACGGCAATATCACGGTGTTCTGCCGCGTCACAAACGCCGGAAAACCGCCTGTCGGTGGCCGAAAAATTCGGGGTGGAAGCAGGTCCGGATCGCCGATCTGGCTGCCCGGTGTGTTGAGGGAGGCGATATACGGGCTCATACTGACGTGTAAGTCATTGATTCTTGCTGTGGTAAAACACCCGTTACACGACGTCAGGAGATATATCCCATCAAATACAGGTAGTTATGAATGTAGTTGCATTTCCGAGAGTGGGTGTTATAGTACACTACAACACCACGACACAAATGGTCCGCGAATTTTCGATGGGCCAAAGGCGAGAGAGAAAGACACTTATGGATCCGAATTGGAATGACAATCAGCCGATCTATCGGCAACTCAAAGAGCGAGTTATCGAGATGGTGCTCGAGGGCATTGTGGCAGATGGTGATTCATTGCCTTCGGTCCGCAATGTCGCCTCAGAGTACAAGCTGAACCCGCTAACGGTTCTGAAGGCGTATCAAGAATTAGTCGATGAAAATCTGGTAGAGAAAAAAAGAGGACGCGGCATGTTTGTTAAACCGGGCGCCAGTGAGCAACTGATGTTAAATGAGAGAGAGCGCTTTTTGGCCGAGGAATGGCCGCATATTCAAGCCAAAGTAGAACGGCTTGGTCTGACTCCGGAAGATTTGCTGGCCGCGACTGAAAATAAGGAACACTTCGAATGAGCGAAATGATCACAGCAAGCGGTCTGGTCAAAACCTTCGGCGCCACTCGCGCCCTGGACAACACGACCTTTTCAGTTGAACGAGGGCGCATTGTTGGCCTGGTCGGTCCAAACGGTGCCGGAAAAACCACGGCGCTCCGCGCCATCCTTGGCCTCACCGATTTTGACGGCAATTTATCTGTGCTGGGTCTCGATCCACGCACGCAGCGTTCCAAGCTGATGGAGCGAGTGTGCTTTGTCGCCGATATTGCCGTTTTACCTCGCTGGCTGCGCGTGGATCAGGCGCTGGATTTTATGCAAAACATCCACCCAAGATTTAATCGTGAAAAAGCGCAGGATTTCCTGAGTCGCACCAATATCACCCCCAAACACAAAGTAAAGCAGCTGTCGAAAGGTATGGTAGCGCAGCTTCATCTGGCCCTGGTTATGGCGATAGATGCCGAACTTCTGGTGCTTGATGAGCCGACGCTCGGGCTCGATATTCTGTACCGCAAGAAGTTTTACGAATCTCTGCTGTCGGACTACTTCGACGACACCAAGACGATTGTGGTGACCACTCACCAGATTGAAGAAATTGAAAACATACTGACCGACGTTCTGTTTATTCGACGCGGCCGAATCGTGCTCGATAACAGCGTCGAGGACCTCGCCGAAGACTTTACGGAAGTTCTGGTCAAGCCTGAGCACGCCGATACGGTGCGCCGCATGAACCCGATTCATGAGCGCGGCGTGTTTGGCAAGCAGCTGTTCCTGTTTGAAGGCGTCAGCCGGACGGATCTGGAGCCGTATGGAGAGATTCATACGCCTGGTATATCCGATATTTTTGTAGCGAAAATGGAGGCGGTTGTTTAATGGATACGTATACTCCAACCCGGTCCCATACTTCGGCCGCGAAAACGTTCAGCTGGCTTGTTCGCCGCGAGCTTTGGGAGCATCGGGCGTTCTGGATAGTGCCTGCGGTTGTTATGAGCATTATTCTTATCGGCACCATCATGGGCCTGATTCAGGGTTCCCAGCACATCAGCGTTGCGGGCGACATGTTGCCTGAGATCGACGGCTGGGACGACACGATGATTCCCATGATCGGTGAAATGATCATGCTGGCGCTCGTGGTCTTTTTCGGTATTGCAACCGGAATCGTGGCCGTATTTTATTTATTGGACAGCCTCTATTCAGAGCGCCGCGATCGCAGCGTGCTGTTCTGGAAGTCGCTTCCCATTACGGACTCCGCAACTGTGGGCTCCAAGTTGTTTACCGGCGTTGTAGTGTTACCGCTTGTGGCGTTAGCGGCTGCATTTGTCACCTATGTTCTTACATTGTTCTTGTTAACCCTGGCGTTTGGCTTTCGCGATGGTTATCCACCTCTCTCAGGTTTATGGAACCCGATTATGATCGCGGGTTCGCTGAGTAAGTGGTTTGTACTGACATTGGTTCAGCAGGTGTGGTTCTTACCGGTGTACGCGTGGCTATTGTTTTGCTCGGCTTTTGCACGTAAAGCACCTTTCCTGGTAGCTGCTCTGGTGCCCTTAGGTATCGGGCTTGCAGAGCAGATGGCCTATCGTCACAGCTATCTGGGCGAGATCCTGGGAAGCTACTTCGTCGGTTTTTTTCAGGTTCTTGAAGAACATTCTCCAAATCCGGGCGGCGGGATCGATTTCTCCACCGGCCGCAACGACATGGAATTCGACACCATAGCTATAACGGATATTTTTCAGGTATTCGCCGAGCCCCAGCTCTATGCCGGACTCGCCGTTGCCGGAGTGTTTATCTACGCAACCGTTTGGTGGCGCAGGCAGAAGGTGGATCTGGGTTGATCCCGGGTCTGTGTTGGAACGCAGTTTTTTTTACGCAAGATTCATATTGAATATTTAGGGAAGATTCACATGAAAATATACACACACAAACTGTTCGCTCATCGCATTGCGTGCTACCTGTTTTTGTCAGGTGCCATTGCTACGATGGTTTTTGGTAGTCTGGCGCGGGCTGATGTCAGCCGTGATAGTCAGGTTCGCACAGAAACGTTCAGTTACGACCCAGCAGGTCGTACGGTGTTTCTCGGGAATCTGGCCGGCGAGATCAATATCCTGCCGTCGCGTACTAACAAGGTAGAGATTTCGGCCACCATCGTTACCGGTGGTAAGGACGCCAGGGCTAATCTTGATCTGGTTTCTTTTGAAGAAGAAACATCAAATAACCGCCTTGAGTTTCGTACGCTGTATCCTGTTGATGACTTCGATACGTTTCTGTATGAGCGCAAGGGAAGCGGTAACTCGCGTACCAATTTCCGCTACCAGGGTAAGAAGGTGACGGTTGGCAGCGGTCGACGCATGAAGGACGGCATCGAGCTGCACGTAGACTTTGAAATCAGATTGCCAGCCGACGTTTCGTTTACCGTGACAAACGGCATGGGTGAAATTAACGCTGATGGCGTTGACGGTGATATCCGGCTCAAGAACAAATCAGGCCCGGTCAAGACCACCAATACATCTGGCGAGATCGTGCTGGATACGGGGTCAGGCGCACTCACAGGAACCCGTCACACCGGTGACCTGGAAGCCGATTCAGGGTCAGGTCGTGTGCGAGTCTCCGATGTGAGCGGAGATGTTTCGGCGGATACGGGCTCTGGTTCGATCGAAGTCGAGAACATTGGCGGTAACCTGAATGCTGACACAGGCTCCGGCGGTGTGAAGGCACGCACCATTGGCGGCAAGATTCGCGTCGACACGGGATCGGGTCGCGTGACCCTGGCCGAAGTGAGCGGATCCATCAGCGTCGACACCGGATCGGGTTCTATCGATATTGATGACTGGACCGGAGGTGAGCGTCTTGACCTGGATACCGGGTCGGGCAGCGTGTCAGTCCGAGGTAATTTCGCATCGGTCGAACGTATGCGCGTCGATACAGGCAGCGGCAGCGTCGAGATGGTCTCGAATACCATGCCGAATATGAAGCTGCACGTGTCTTCACGCGGTATGGAAGTCGATTTCCCGGATATGACGGACGTCAAGAAGTCCCGCAGTTCGTTCCGGGGTACGCTCGGTGCAGGCACGGGCCGTGGCGAAATCGATACCGGCAGCGGCTCTGTCTCTTTCCGGCTGGCCGAGATCTAGTCGAGACTTGCTCGAGAGCTGGTCGAAACTGGCGCGATTCGGCGGCGGTCCCTGCGCCGCCGAACACGTATTTGAGTACACCCCCACTGACGGACGGCGTCGTTTTGCAGCCCAGGCTGTAACGACGCGCGTCCGTCGTTTCCTTCACTTACTGCGGCCCTGACTCCCGCAAGGCGCCCCTCCGCGGCACCCGTTTGCCGTCCTGATGCCAGGATCTGTCGCGGTCCTCACCCCGGCTGGCAGAAATTGCATGGCGCAGTGTCGTCAGACTCGACCCACCGCGCGCTCGTGTTAGCATTGGGTTTTCATCCAATGTCTTCGGAGTTAACTATGACAGTGTCCCGCATCCCGCGCGTGCTGCTGCTCGGTTGTGTTCTGCTTCTGGTCGCCTGTGGCGATACCAGTAAAGAAGCTGAACAGACCGACGTGCCTTTTGCCTCTACGTATAAACCCGCCACCTCCAAACCGGTGCTGATCAAGAACGCGCGCGTTTTGATTGGTAACGGCGAAGAGCTTGAAAATGGAAGTGTCCTGATGGCCGAAGGCGTTATTCAGGCCGTTGGCGAAAAGCTCCGCGCGCCCAGAGACGCTATCGAAATTGATGCCAAGGGCAAATGGGTAACACCGGGGATTATCGATACGCATTCGCACCTGGGCGTGTATCCGTCACCCGGGGTCAGTGCCCACTCCGATGGCAATGAGATGACGTCTCCTGTCACGGCGGAAGTTTGGGCTGAGCACTCGGTGTGGCCACAGGACCCTGGATTTGCCGCGGCGCTGGCAGGTGGTGTGACCAGCATGCAGATACTGCCGGGATCAGCCAACCTGATTGGTGGACGCAGCGTCACACTGAAAAACGTGCCGTCCAGAACCATGCAGGGAATGAAGTTTCCAAATGCACCCTACGGGTTGAAAATGGCCTGCGGCGAAAACCCGAAGCGGGTTTACGGCGAGGGTAAGGGGCGTGCGCCTGGCACGCGTATGGGTAACGTGGCCGGATATCGCGATGCCTGGATCGATGCGAAGAAATATCAGAAAAAACTCAATGCGCACAAAGAAGGGAATGGAGAAGCGCCGGATCGCGATCTGTCGCTCGAAACGCTGGCTGGTGTTCTTAATGGGGAAATCCTGGTGCACAACCACTGTTACCGGGCGGATGAAATGGCGATCATGCTCGATGTGGCCGATGAGTTCGGCTACAAGGTCTCCTCGTTTCACCACGCGGTCGAAGCGTACAAGATTGCCGATTTGTTAGCTGAATCAGGTACATGTGCATCGATGTGGGCGGACTGGGGCGGCTTCAAAATGGAGGCCTTTGACGACGTTCGCGAGAACATACCCATGGTCGCTAACACCGGTGCCTGCGCCATCGTGCATTCCGATTCCGCGGTGGGTATTCAGCGCCTGAACCAGGAGGCCGCCAAAGCGCTGGCCGCCGGGCAGCGCGTTGGTATTAATTTCGATGAGGCTGAAGCCATTCGCTGGATAACGCTGAACCCTGCCAAATCACTTGGGGTGATGAGCGTTACCGGCTCTCTGGAAGAAGGCAAGATGGCCGACGTCGTGCTCTGGAATACCAACCCGTTCAGTGTCTATGCGCTGGCCGAGAAAGTGTATATCGATGGCGTGCTGACCTATGACCGCTTTAACCCGGCGCACCAACCGGTGTCCGACTATGTACTTGGACATCGTGCTGAAAACGGAGGGGCCAAATAATGATCAAGCAAACTTTAATGCTCGCGGCCACAGCCGCAATGCTGTCAACCGCAGCCGAGGTCGTCGTGATCAGGGACGCTACCATTCACAGTATGGGATCGAGTGGCACCCTTGAACGCGCCACGCTGATAATTGAAGACGGAGAGATTACGGCCATTGGCACTGATGTGGCGGTGCCCGCGGGCGCCACCGTTATCGAGGGTGCCGGCAAGATTGTGACGCCGGGTATATTCGATACCGCCAGCAATCTGGGTGTGCGCGAAGTCGGTGCCGTTGATTCAACGGTTGACCACCGCGGCAGCAAGACGTCAGGCCCGTCGTTCAAGGTCGTCGACGGGTTTAATCCGCGTTCTCCTGGCATGATCGCCAATCGGATTGAAGGTGTGACGCGGGGCTTCCTGATCCCGTCACCTGACGGCGAAGGGCATATTATTGCCGGTACCGGATCCGTCGTTCATTTTGGCGGTGGCGACGATTACATCGTGAATGAAGACGCTGCCGTAATTGCTTATCTGGGTGAGAACGGGTCGGAAATGGCAGGCGGTGCGCGAGGACATGCGGCGCTGAAACTGCGTGAGGCGCTTAACGACGCCGAAGACTATCGCGATGATCGGGACTCGTATGACAGTGGGGATACCCGCGAACTGAGTCTGGGCAAGACGGATTTGGAGGCGCTGCAGGGTGTGATCCGCGGCAACGTTCCGCTGATTGTTGTGGTCGATCGTGCGTCGGACATCGAAGCCGTTCTGAAACTGGGCAATGAGTTTGCCCTTGAGCTGATTATCTACGGCGGTGCAGAAGCGTGGATGGTCGCCGACAAGATTGCCGATGCCGATGTCACGGTGGTGTTGAACCCGCTGCAAAATCTGCCGAATCGATTTGAAACGTTGAACTCAACCTTTGAGAACGCGGTTCGATTGCACAATGCCGGAGTTACCATCGCATTCGTGCACTCCGACTCGCACAATCCGCGCAACCTCACGCAGCTGGCTGGCAACGCGGTTGCTAACGGGTTGCCCTGGGACGTTGCGCTGCGTGCCATTACCGTGACGCCAGCTGATCTGTTTGGTGGTAGTAACGATTGCTGTTCTATCGTGCCGGGTAATATGGCCGACCTGGTGGTTTGGCCTGGCGATCCACTCGAAGTTACCACCTATGCAGATCATGTGTTTATTGACGGGGAACAAATTGAAATGAAGAGTCGTCAAACCCTGTTGCGCGATCGCTATCTCGATCTTAAGGACGAATTGCCGTTCGCTTATCGCAAATAGTCGGGATCGATCATCCTGCCGGACGTTTTGGACGAGTTTTGATGAAGAATCTTTGTTGGCGCTCGTTACTGTCGGTTCTGGTTGCCACCTCTGTCGCTGAGGCAGGGGCGGCAACCTATCAGGAACAAGTGAACGCGACCCGGGCCGCGGCCGTTGCCAAAGGCAATAACGCCATCGTCGTCATGGTAGAAGCACCTTCTCGTGCCAGAGATGGCGCGGTCTCCACTTTGCATTTTGCCCCGGAACTGAATAACTCGCGGTTCAGAAATGTCGATATCCGTACCGATGCGGCGGCAAAGGCCAGTGCCCACAGCAACACCGTGGCGCAGCTGTTCTTCGGGTCGTCTCGTTCAATTGCCAGCGGAATCAGTACAGCCTATGTGTTTCATTCGCGCCGCTGGCTGGACCGCCTGTCTCTATGGGATCTCGACCCCTCCCACGTGTCCGGGATTTTCCCCGGTCCCGTGATCAATCACAGTCACGTCGCCGGACCGCGCGATAGCAGCGAATTGCTGCGTCGGGCGGACTACAGCGCGCTGAGTAACAACGTGCTGCATGTTGCCGGTGTGCGCCGCTCCGGTGCCGGCGATCACCTCATGGCCGGAGGCTTTAACTCATTGGCGGTTGGCGGCGCATTTCGCAATATCGAAACTCCGTATCCGGCCATTGATGAACTTTACGGCGAGGGGCGCACCCGGCCGCATGTGGTTGTGCCATTTGCTCACGCGAGCGCCGGGGCGCCTGTGGTGGCTGCCGCGGCCGTTCGGCTGAACGCACTTGCCGATCAGAAAAAGCTGACGTTTCCGACAGAGGCCCGACACGGCAGTGAGCAGCTGCCGGTCGAGCTGATCAAGGCCCTGTTAATGGCCAGCGCGTCACCGGGTTTTAACTTCACGCACAAAGAAGAGGTCGTTGTAAACGGTTTCGGTACCGTGGGCGTGACAGCAAACGGCCTGGACAAGCGTTACGGCATGGGCATGCTCAATGTTGGTGCTGCAGAATCCCTGTTACGAACATCGGCTGGTCCGGTGCAGGCTTGTTCTTCGGGTGCCTCAGGCGCAGAACCGGGTATTGCTATTGGCGCTCAGCAGAGCCCGGCGGCTATGGCCTCTGATTGCAACGGACCAGAATCGGGCTACAGCTATCATCCCGGGTTGTCGGGGGCGGGCGGTACAACCGCTTCGTATGAGATCAGCCCGTCAAACGATGGCACGCTCACCGCCAGCCTGGTCTGGCTGGCCGATATTCGTCGGGACGGAAATGCGCTCGTGGGTGACGTCTACGATTTCGATCTTCGCCTCGTTGACGCGGAGGCCGGATCTGCGGCTATAGCAAGCTCTGCGGCGTCAGCAGATACCACCGAAAACGTTCGCGCGACCGTCAAACGCGACCGCACCTATCGACTGGACGTCACGCGCAAAGGTGGTAATCAGAAGCCCTGGCCTTTTGCGATCGCCTGGCATCTGTCTGACTAGGCTGTCGGACACCCGGTTCAGGAAACTACAGATCACCCCATTTAGAGCGGCGCTTGAACTTCAGTCGGGGCAACACGATGCCAGCCAGCATGCCGAGTATCAGCGTACCGGCTCCAGCCATAAACCATGATTGGCGGCTGCGCGCGGACAGCGTGGTGTTAAGAAGCTGGAGTTCCTGGATCTGATTTTCCAGGTTCACCTTGGTCGACTTCAGATTGCGGTTTTCGTCCGCTGTCTGAATGGCATTGGCTGCGGTCCGGCGAATTTCATTAAGTTCTTCCGTCAGACGCGCATTATTCGTTTGCAGCTCGCTCTGGCTCTGGCTATAGCTTGAGTTTTGGCCTTTGAGACTGTCGAGTTCAGCTTCCAGAGCGCTGATTCGCTGCGCGCTTCGCTCGAGCTGACGGTTGGCGGTCACCAGACGGTCGCGCGCGACAGGTGTGTAGGTCACGAAGCGGGCCAGTACATAGCCCTCCCGGCCATCGTTCGTGGTCACCTGGGCGTATCCGGTCTCGTCATTGACGCTAATGACCTCCAGTCTCTCGCCACTTGGCAACATGCGCACAATGGAGTTTCTGGTGCTTTCACCTGTGCGTAAAGTCACCTCCATTTCGTCATTGATATATCCCGTGCGGGCCTGAGCTGACAGGCTGTAGCTGGCCATTAAACTGGTTATCAGGGTCGCCAGCAGCAGGCGGCCTTTAAAGGACTGGGTCATCATTTTCTCGTGTGCTTTTAAGAACTTGGCTTATACTATCC